>CAYMAF010000396.1:0-2475 GCA_964388365.1 uncultured Gammaproteobacteria bacterium
GGCCGGCGCGATGCGCCGGGCGAGGTGCTGATCCAGACGCACTATCCGTCCCACCCGCTGCTCGCGTGTCTGCTCGCCGACGGCTACGACGCGTTCGCGCGGCTCGCGCTCGACGAGCGACGCAAGGCCGGCTGGCCGCCGTTCTCTTATCTCGCGATGTGGCGCGCGGAGGCGGCGAAGAGGCCCCCTGTCGCCGCGTTCCTCGAGCGCGTGCGCCAAGCCGCCGGCCGAGGCCCCGTCGCCGTGCTCGGGCCGGCGCCGGCGCAGATGGAGCGCAAGGGCGGGCTGTATCGGATGCAGCTCTTGCTGCAATGCCGCGAGCGGCCGCCGCTTCGCGCGCTGCTCGCGCGCCTCGTCGCCGATGCGCGAACCTGGCCCGAGGCGCGCCGCGTCCGCTGGTCCGTCGACGTCGATCCGATCGACGTCTAGCGCGCGAGCGCGAAACGACGGTTGCCGTCGCGCGCCGTTCCCGCTACAACGCGTACGCGGCTTGTCGAGCCGGACGACGAAGCCCCTTCACGGAGCGCGTCGGACGGCTCGGGTCCCGGCGCGCATCGTCGACCTGAACGCGCCGGCCGATCATTCAGGAGGAATCCCATGGCGCGAAGATCGCGGCCTCGAAGCTCGTCGGGCTTGCCCTACCTTGCAGTCGGGCTCGCGCTCGGACTCGCCGTCGCGGCAGGTGTCTACTTCTCGGACCTGCGAAGCGGCGCGGGCGTGCCGACGCCGCAGCGCAGCGCCCCTCGGCCCGAGCGCGCCGCGGCGCCGACCGAGACGTCCGCGTCGACGGCCGGCCGGCGAACGGAGCCGGCAAGCCGCGGAGACGGCGGGGGCGGAGCGCCCGCCGCGAGCGTGACCGGGCGGAGCACGGCGCCGAGCTACGAGTTCTACGACGTCCTGCCGCGCTACGAGGTCGTCGTGCCCGAAAGTCGCAGCGGGGAGCGCGCCGCACGACGCGGGTCCGCCGAGCCGGTGCCGGTCGTCGAGCCGGGCCGCTACGTGCTCCAGGCGGGCTCGTTTCGCTCGCACGCGGACGCCGACCGTATGCAGGCGAGCCTCGCGCTGCTCGGCGTCGAGTCTCAGATCCACAAGGTCGCGATCGGCAACGAGGAATACCACCGCGTGCGGATCGGGCCGATCAGCGATCTCGGCGAGCTGAACCGCATCCGCTCGCTGCTCGGGCAGGCGGGCATCGAAAGCCTGACGATGAAAGCCGAGTAGCGCTCGGCGGCCCCGGAGCGCGGTAGGCGCGGCCGCTCAGTCGTCCGAAAGCGACTGCCGGAAATCGACGCCGAGCGAGCGCAGCTTCCGATACAGGTGCGTTCGCTCCATGCCGACGCGCTTCGCGAGCTGACCGACTTTCCCGCCGCACAGCAGGAGCTGTTGCTGCAGATACGCCCGCTCGAAGTGCTCGCGCGCCTCGCGCAGCGGCATCGCGAGCAAATCCTGCTTCACGAGCGGCTCGCTCTCGGCCGTGCTCGATTCGAGCTGCGCTTCGACCTCGTCGAGCTCGATCGTCTCGCTGCCGTCGAGGATCAGCAGCCGCTTTACGAGATTGCGCAGCTCGCGCACGTTGCCTGGCCATGGATAGTTGCGCAGGCGGTTCTGCGCCGCGACGCTGAACCGGCGCAGCGGAAGGTTCTCGGCGTCGACGAGCGCGTCGACGTGGTAGCGCAACAGCTCGGGGACGTCCTCCGCATACTCGCGCAGCGGCGGGATGCGAATCGTGATGACCGACAGGTGCGACAAGAGCTCGCGGTTGAGCTCATCGGTGCGCTCAAAGCCCGGAGGCGCGCTCGCGAGGAGCCGCACGTCGAGCGGCTCGATCGAGCCGTTGTCCTCGGCGCGGAACTCACCTTGCTCGAGCGCGGCCGCGAGCTCGGCCTGCGCGCTCGGCGAGACGCTCTCGAGATCGCTGACGAACAAGAAGCCGCCCGACGCCCGCTTCAGCGCGCCGGGCCGGCCGGGCTCGCCGAAAAGCTGAGAACGGTATCCGGACTCGGACAACGTGCTGCCCATGACCGTGACGAACGGCGCTTGGGCTTTGGCGCTGCGGCTTGCGAGATAACGCGCGAAGACCTGCCGGCCGCTGCCGGGCTCGCCGGTGAACAGAACATGCGAATCGTGGTGCGCGACCCGCGCGACCTGCTCGCGGAGCCGGCGCATCGTCTGGCTTCGGCCGACCGGCGCTACCATCGGCGGAACGAGACTGCGGCGGCGGACCGTGCGCCGATCCGCGAGCGCCGATTGCACGACCCGGAGGAGCTTCGCGAGCGAGACCGGCTTCTCGATGAAATCCACCGCGCCGAGCCGCGTCGCTTCGACCGCGGCATCGACGGTACCGTGACCGGACATCATCACGACCGGGCCCAATGTCTCGCTTTCGGCCCATTCCTTGAGCAGTGAGATGCCGTCGGTATCGGGCATCCAGATATCGAGGAGCACCAGATCGAAATCCGAGCGCTTGCGCGCCTG
>CAYMAF010000397.1:0-2471 GCA_964388365.1 uncultured Gammaproteobacteria bacterium
GGCACCTGCTCGCGAAGTTCGCGAAGGAGCAGGGCAAGAACATCAAGGGCTTCTCCGAGGATGCGCAGGACGCGATCGACACGTATCCGTGGCCCGGCAACGTTCGCGAGATGGAGAATCGCATCAAGGCGTCGGTGATCCTCGCGGAAGGCAAGTACGTGACGGCCGAGGACCTCGGCCTCTCGTCGAGCACGACCCCGCCGACGTTGAACCTGCGCGCCGTGCGCCAACACGCCGAGACCCGCGCGATCCGCCAGGCGCTGATCCGGACCGGCGGCAACATCTCGCGCGCGGCGGACCTGCTCGGAATCACGCGCCCGACGCTGTACGACCTGCTGCAGAAGTACGCGATCGACGCCGAGGCGATCGCCGAACCGCAGCAGGTGGAGTGAGCGCACCGGCTCGCGGCGAGCACGCGGCGGTTCGGGATCGGAGATGCCGAATACGCTCGCGCACATCGCCGTGCAGGGCGTCGGGAACGTCTCGTGGCGATTCGGTCGCTACGTTCCGTGGATCCTGCTCGGCGCCGTGCTCCCGGACGTGCCGTGGATCGCGAGCCGCGCCCTTCGTTTCCTGAATCCCGAGATCGACGAGGTCACGCTCGAGCTCTACTGCGTCGTCCAGGCCTCGTGGCTCTTCTCCGTGCTTCTCGGGGTCGCGTTCGCGGCGTTCGCGAAGCGCCCCGTCGCGGTTGCGCTGCTCCTCGCCGCGAACACGCTGCTCCATCTCCTGCTCGACGCGGTCGAGATCAAACCGGGCAGCGGTGTGCACCTGCTCGCGCCGTTCTCGTGGCGCACCACGAGCTTCGCTTGGGCCTGGCCCGAGCATCCCGTCGTGACCGCGGTGAGCCTCCTCGGCGCGGCGATCGGGATCTGGTTCCTCGTTTCGCCGCGCTTCCGACCGCCTGCGGACGAGCGTCTCGTCTTCGAGGCGCAGCGCTTCGGCGTCGCGGCGGGCGCGGTCGCGGTGTATCTCGCGCTTCCGCTGACGCTCGTCGATGGACCCTGGGACGCGGATTATCGCAGCGTCCGCTCGCTCGTCACGTCCGAGATCTCGGTGAGGAACCGCGTCGAGCTCGAGCGCGATCCGGTCGTGCGGCGGGAAAACCTGACGTTCGTGCGTACGTTCGGCCGCGAGTACCGGCTGATCGCAGAGGATGAGTTGCCGGACGGCGCCGTCGTCTCCGTCGTCGGCTATCTGTCGGCACCCGCGACGATTCGCGCGACGGAAGTCCACGTGAACGCGACGGGGTTCCGCGACGCGGCGAGCGCGGCGGGTCTCGCGATCGTCGCCGCCGTCTGGCTGCGGCTTCTCGCCGAAAGTCTCCGCCGGCCCGGATCCGCTCTGGCCCGGCGGAGAAGCGGCTGATGCGGCGTCGGCTTACCGCTGCTTGAACTGCTCCGGATTCAGCTGATGCCGGGCGAGCAGCTTGTAGAAATCCGTGCGATTGCGCTTCGCGAGCCGCGCCGCCTGACTGACGTTGCCGCCGGTGATCTGCAGGAGCTGCGACAGATAGTTCCGAGTGAATTCGTCCCGCGCCTCCGAGAACGACGGCAGCGCATTCGCCTGCTCGCCGAGCGAGCTTCGCACCTGATCCGCGGTGATCACGCGTCCCGGGCTCAGCGCGACGTTCTGCCGGACGACGTTGTAGAGCTGGCGTACGTTGCCGGGCCACTGGTTCGCGACGAGAAGCTCGACGGCTTCCGGTGCATACACCTTGCGCTCGGTGCCGCGCTCGGCCGCGATCTGCTCGAGGAAGTAATCGACGAGAAGCGGCACGTCCTCGCGACGTTGCCTGAGCGGGGGCAGGTGGATGTTCACGACGTTCAGCCGGTAATAGAGATCCTCGCGGAACGCCCCCTTGATCATCAGATCGTTGAGGTCCTGGTTCGTCGCCGAGATCACGCGCGTGTCGATCCGCACGGCCTCGGTGCTGCCGACCGGACGCACCTGTTGCTCCTGCAGCACGCGCAGCAGCTTCACCTGCAGGCGCATCGGCATGTCGCCGATCTCGTCGAGCAGCAGCGTGCCGCCGTGCGCGGCCTGGAACAGACCTTTGTGGCTGCGCGTCGCCCCGGTGAACGCGCCCTTCTCGTGGCCGAAGAGCTCCGACTCGAGCAGATTCTCGGCCATCGCGCTGCAGTTGATCGCGACGAACGGCTTGTCCTTGCGGTCGCTCGCGCGGTGGATCGCGCGCGCCATCAGCTCCTTGCCGGTGCCGGATTCGCCGGTGATCAGCACGCGCGCGTCGCTCGCCGCGACCATGCGCGCCTGCTGCAGGCACTCCTGCATGATCGGGCTGCGCGTGATGATCTCCGCGCTCCAATCATCCTCGGTCTTCGGCAGGCCCGATATCTTCATCGCGCGCTCGACGGCGTCGAGCAGCTGTTGCTTGTCGACGGGCTTCGTCAGGAAGCCGAACGCGCCGCTCTGCGTCGCCTCGACCGCGTCGGGGATCGTGCCGTGTGCCG
>CAYMAF010000398.1:0-2470 GCA_964388365.1 uncultured Gammaproteobacteria bacterium
TATCTGACCGGGCTGATGCTCGCCGAGGCCGGCACGAAGCGCCGCTCGTACGAGGAGATCCTCGAAGCCCTCTATCCCCTCGCGTCGGACTACTACGTCCGGGTCGACAAGGAGCGGACGACGCTGACCGGCAGGACGCATCGCGACAATCTCGACCGCTACGTGCCGCTCCTGATCGACGCGTATCTCGAGCCCGCGTTCGACGCGCGGGACTTCGAGCGCTTGAGGAGCGACGCGATCAACGACATCGAGCACACGCTGCGCTACGCGTCGGACGAGGACCTCGGCAAAGCCGCGCTCCATGCGTTCGTCTTCGCGGGCACGCGTTACGCGCACCCTCCCGAAGGCACGGCTGCAGGTCTCCGCCGAGTCACGCTCGACGACGTGCGCGCGTTCTACCGCCGGCACTACACGCGCGAGAACGTCGCGATCGGCGTCGGCGGCGGCTTCGACGACGCGCTCTGCGCGCGGCTCGCGGCGACGAAGGACGCACTCCCCGAAGCCGCCGGCGCGGCGAGCCCGCCGCGGATCGAGCCTTCGCCGATCCACCGCAACGAGGCGCTGCTGATCGACAAGCGCGGCGCGGATACGTCGATCAGCTTCGGCTTCCCGATCGAGGTCCGGCGCGGCGATCCGGACTTCTATCCGCTCGCGATCGCGGTCTCGTGGCTCGGCGAGCACCGCAACGCGGCGAGCCGTCTGTTTCAGGTGATCCGCGAGATTCGCGGGCTGAACTACGGCGACTATGCGTATCTCGAGGCGTTCCCAGAAGGCGGCGAACGGCAATGGCCGCCGGTCAACGTGCCGCGGCGGCGCCAGATCTTCGAGATCTGGATCCGCACGCTGCCGAACGAGCACGCGCATTTCGCGCTGCGCGCGGCGGTGCGCGAGCTCGAGCGTCTCGTGCGCGACGGTATGCGGCGCGAGGATTTCGAGCTGACCCGCGCGTTCCTCTCGAAGTACGTCCTGCACTTCGCCGAGACGACGTCGCGCCGGCTCGGCTACGCGATGGACGACCGCTTCTTTGGCCTCGAAGGCGAGGGCCACCTCGAACGCTTCCGGCGCAGAATGGCTACGGTCACGCTCGACGACGTCAACGACGCGATCGCCAGGCATCTCGAAGGCCGCCGCGTCAAGATCGCGATCGTGACCGGAGACGCGGCGCGGCTTCGCGACGCGCTCGCGAGCGGCGCGCCGAGCCCGATCGAGTATCCGACCGCGAAGCCCGACGCCGTGCTCGACGAGGATCGCGAGATCGCGCGCCATCCGCTGCCGATCGATGCCGACGCGATCGGCGTGCTTCCGGTCGAGCAGGCGTTCGCGCGCTGAGCGCGCGGCCGCTCGCCGCGTTACCCGGCGCACGTCAGCGCAGCGCGCGATAGAGAAACGGCAGGCTGCGATCCATCCGGTGATCGATGCCCGAGTGCGTGCCGTCGAACTCCTCGTAGACGTGCGGAACGCCGTGCTCGGCGAGGCGCTTCGACAGCTGCCGCGCGCCGTAATGGATGCGGTACTGATCGCGCCACCCGCAGTCGATGAAGATGCCGCGCAGCGACTTCAGCGCATTCGCATAGCGCGCGACGAGATTCACCGGATCGTGCCGCAGCCAACGCCGCCACCGCTCAGGGATCAGCTCGCCGGTCTCGAGATCGAACGGCACGCGTAGCCGCTCGGGCCGCGCCGGATCGGGATCGTACGTCGCGGCCATCGCGAGTGACATCAGGCAGTGGATCTCCGAGCTCGTGGGATTCGGCTTGCGCCATACGTGCTCGAGGAAGCGTCGGATACGGCCGTCGTCCGCGCCGGGCTCGGGCGTCGCGAGATCGCGGAGCGGGTCGACGCGCCCCTCGCGCCGCGGCCGCGGGCGATGCTTCGCAAGCTCGTCGAGCGCCTGGGGCCAGTCGCAGCGGTAGACGAAATCGAAATACGCGTCGCCCGAATGGCTCGCGATCGCACCCCAGTACCGCGAGTAGCGCATCCCGTGGATCAACGCGCCATAGCCGCCCGACGACTTGCCGAAGCAGCCGCGATGGTCCCGGTCCGCGAGCGTGCGGAACTCGCGGTCGACGAGCGGGATCAGCTCGCGCGTGAGATAATCAGCATAGCGGCCGACGGCCGGCGAGTTCACGTACTGGTTGCCGCCGAGCGCCGTGAAGCAATCGGGGAAGACGATCAGGCACGGGCCCATCTTGCGCTCGGCGACGAGCCGCGCGGCACGTTCGGGCACGTTCTCGTCGAAGTTCTTCCAGCTCGTATGCGCTTTGCCGGATCCGGTAAATCCGACGAGGTCGAACAGCACGGGATAACGTTTGCCGAGCCCCGCGCCGCGGCCCTCGTCGTAGCCCGGCGGCAGCCACACGTCGAGCTCGCGCACGGGCGGGTCGCCGAGCGGATTGTCCGCGAGCACCTTCGACGTGACCTCGAGCGTGACGACGCGCCCGCTCGGCCAGTTCGGTCTCTTCAGCGCCAC
>CAYMAF010000399.1:0-2465 GCA_964388365.1 uncultured Gammaproteobacteria bacterium
ATCATGTCGTACGCCTTCGCGACGCTGAGATCGCTGCCGTCGATGATCGGATAGTTGACCGCGTGGCCTTGAGTCTCCTCGATATCCTTGACCCACGCCTCGTGGTCCGAGACCGTGTCGCAGCTCAGCCCGATGATCTTCGTGTTGCGCTTGTCGAATTCCGGCTTCAGCCGTGCCATATAACCGAGCTCGGTCGTGCACACCGGCGTGAAATCTTTCGGATGCGAGAACAGAATCGCCCAGCCGTCTCCGATCCACTCGTGAAAATTGATGCGGCCTTCAGTCGTGTTCGCCGTGAAATCCGGCGCGACGTCTCCGATATGCAGTCCCATCGGTTTCTCCTGTAACGTGATGCTTATTCCATACCGTACTTACCTAATCGCTAAACTTGCACCATCTTGGTGCGTTTAGTGTCGCAAGGATACACTCGCTTCGCCGAGATACAATGCGTAGCGCCCTTCGTCTCATCCACGAAACCGGATCAAAATCGAAAGAGCACGCCGATATTCAGGCTCGACGCATCGGTGTTGCCGTCCGTGTCGAACCATTCGTACTCGCCGCGAATCGAGATACGGGACAGATCGAATTGAATTCCACCGACGGCCGTCAGTCCGCTATCGCTGTCCTTCGTCGAGAACCGCAGCGGCCCGTCGATGAGATTGAACACGATGTCCGTTCTTATCGTCGCGTCGTAGTATCCGAGCCCGCCGAACATCGAGAGGCTGCCGAACGGCGCGAGCGCGATGCCGCGCAACGTCGCGGCTTCGAACTCGGCATCGACGTTCAAGAACGCCCCGAGGTCTTCCGATAGGCCGCTGGTCTTCGTCCAGCCGAGCTCGATCGCATAGTTGCTGTTCAGCTGGAATCCGCCGAGTAGCCGGTACGCGCCCGCGGTGTCCGAGACGGGAATGATCGCCACCTCCGGCAGCTCGATCCTTTCGTCGAAGCTGACCAGCCCGTAGGCGGCGCCGAGATAAGCCCCGCGAATCTCTTGAGCCTGTGCGGCGCCGACGAGCGCGAGGCACGCGACGAAACCGAGCATACGAAACATGGCGATACTCCCGAGCGCAGAAGTAACGCCGAGCTTAGCGTTGCCGAGCCCGGGGCAACAAGTCGCGGAGCCGCCGTGCGGGACCTTGCGTGCTCCCGGCCGGGGCCGACTCACTCGCCGCCAGCGGGGCCATCGGGATCGAGCCCCATGGCCGAGGGCTCGGGCGGATACGTGATGCGCGTGCCTTCGACGCGCGCGAAGCGCGTCAGGGTATGCCGCGTGACGCGGGTCTCGCTGATGATATCGATGACCTCGATCCCCCTGACGAGCAGCGCGTCGCCGATCAGCGAGCGATGGCAGCGCCACGGCACGGCCTCGGCACACATGATCGCGGGCGTGCGTTCCGCCGCGAGCGCGGCCAGCGCATCGACCGCGTCGACGAATTCCTGCGTCTGCATATGGTCCGCGTACCCGCGGAACGACGCGTTCCGCCAGCCCGCGTTCGTCGAGCTCTTTGTCGGGCGTCTCAATCCTCCGAGACTCGCGGCGTGGCGATACTCGATGCCGGCATCGGCGAGGCTGCACTCGAGCCGTTCTCGCTCGAACTGCGGGTTCCGCCGCGAGCGCGGCACGGTGCGGACGTCGACGAGCGTAGCGATGCCGTGCTCGCGCAGCAGCGCGACGAACGCATCGATCGGACGCGTCGAGTGACCGATGGTATAGACCTTCGGATCAGCCATCGTCGGCCGATCCCGCGAATCGAGCGAGCGCCTCCCCCGTGGACCGGGCTTCGATTCGGCTCATGCTCGCCGCTCGAGACATTACGCCCGCGCTCGCTCGGAAGCCCATCGCTCTTCGCAGTCTAGCCGCGACGACGCCGCAGGCAACTCGGGCCGATCGCCGGCACCGCCTCGATGCGGCGGAAACCCGCGCTTGTTCCCGGTCGGAGCGCTTGATACGTTCGTCGAAGCCGTCGCCGACGGCGTTATCGTTCCTCGATGAGCATGCCCGTGCGATTTCTCACAGCCGTCACGTTGCTCGCGGCCGCCGCTTTGATCACCGCGGCGGCCGTCGACTTCGCGCGGCGAGACACGAGCCCGAGCCGCGGCGCCGACGCCGCCGGCCGAGCCTCGGCCTCCGCGCCCGGCGCCGACGCCGACGTTCCGTTCCGCTACGACATCGATTATCCCTTCATGCGCTATTCCGCCGCGTCCCGCAGCGATCGAATCGCGGACGTCGAAAGACGCATCGCGGCCGGCGAATTCCGCCTCGATCCGAAGCCGCCGCGAGGCCGTCTCGACGCGCTGCTCGGCGCGCTCGACATCGACCCCGCGTCGCAGGTGCTCGTCTTCTCGGCGACGAGCCTGCAGGCCGGCAGCATCCGCGCTCGTACGCCTCGCGCGATCTACTTCAACGACGACGTCTACGTCGCGTGGGTCCAAGGCGGCGGTCCGATCGAGATCGCGTCGATGGA
>CAYMAF010000400.1:0-2446 GCA_964388365.1 uncultured Gammaproteobacteria bacterium
TCGATCTTGAGCTTCGTAACTTGCTCGGAATCCAGAATCGCGCGTGCGGAGCACGTGTGCCCCACGACGTACTCCTTGACATCGCGATATATGAGCGCAGCCGTTCGACCATCTTCGTCGGTCTGTGCGCGACGGGAGGGGCGCGGCGCGAATCGACCGTTCGCGACCGCAGCGACCTGGAGGTCGACCTGAAAGAAGTGCTGCTCCTCGTCGAATGCTGACGAGTCGCCGCGTGAGCGCTGACTCGCAAGGGCCAGCGTGACGGTCGCAAGGCCAGCATGGGGTGTTACGAGGGCGTAGAGCTCCAAGCCCTCGATGCCATGCTCAGCAAGATCGATCCTGGTCTCGCCGGGGCGCAGCTCCATGTCGACGAGCGCGTTGAGAGGAATACGCCGCCAACGTTCATGCGCGCGGTCCGGTGGCGCGCCTTCCGCCTCATTGCCGGCGTCATCGATGGCGAACCTCTTGTAGACGGCGCATGCGACCTCGATGCGGATCACTGGATGGACGTCGCTTCCCGACGCCTCGAGCGCGAAGGAGAGCCCGGCGGTGGCAGGCTTGAGCGCGGCGTGAAGCGAAACGCCCGCTTCCTCTGGCTCGGAAGCAGCGTCCTCGGTGACGTTCACCGGCAGGCCGCCGTCCTCGTCCTCCTGAGGCTCGATTCGAGCGTCGCGTGGATAGAGGATCCCGGTGCTATACCGCTGTGTCGGGCGATCTGAGAGAATCTCGTTGGGATCGAGAGGTCCCACGAGGTCCTCGACCAAGCGCGCCACGATCTGATCTCGAAAAAGGGGGGTGCTCATCGTGCAAACCTGCCTCTCCGGCGGAAGAGGAAGTGAATCATCGGGAAGCCCTTGACTACGGGCGCCAGCGCGAGCGCGCTCTGGCTGAAGGGCGGCTTGACCGCGCCTCGTTCGTGCTCCGCGAGCCCAACCGTTCCTACGGCCGCGAGATAGAGATGCGGAATGTTCTCGGCCGGCTTCAAGGAGCTACTCTGATCGATCTTGCTCCAGAGCCTTCCAAGGTCCGCGCGGAACGAGTTGCTGAGCTGGCCAATCTCGAGCACGCGGGTCACGCCGTGGTCGTCCTTCTGCTCCAGGACCACGCGAAGCGCGTAGTCCTCCTTGGCCACCGCCCACGCCTTGACCGGAACAGTGAGGCCCGCATGCGCTGCCAGAGTGTGCTGCGCCCTCAACGAGCTCGACCACGCAAGGTGAGCGAGCCTATCGACGTCGCCGTCCCGACCGACCTCCAGCTGAGCCTTCTTATCGCCGCAGATCCGGAAGATTCGGCCCGAGTCGAGGTAGCCAACGCGTGTTGCCGAGTTGCTGGCCGTCGCCAGCATCTTGCGCGCGCGCGTGGCGCCCACGTAGTAGACACGGCCTTCTTCAAAGATCGCCGCGCTGTCGGTGCCGTCCCGTGTCTCGTCTCCCCTCTCCTGGTGCGGTGGCATCACGAGGACAACCGTGTCCGCCTCGCGTCCTTTGGAAGCGTGGATGGTACCGAGGATCGGCCCGGTAGCTCCGAGCTCGGGGTAGCAGAACTCGATGGGTGGGCGGGGGCGAGCGACGATGTTCCGCAGATGCACGAGATCGATCGTGCGCGGTCGGGAGCCGGCGGCGAGACGATGAAGCAGCGCCCAGCAGTCATCTCGCTGCTCGCCCATAAATGGAGCAGGGCACAGAGAGCCGCGAGACTCCCACAGCTTGTCGAAGTCCTCCCGATCGAGGATCTCCTGCACCGTCTCGCCGAGCAACCAGCCGAGCCAGGGTCGGACGACGACAGGTAAGTCGGACATGCGGAGGCGATGCTCGACGCCGGCCTGCGAACAGTACGAAGATGCGAAGAGGACGTCTGCTCGCCGTCGAAACAGGACGAGCATCGATCGGTCTTGGGCGCGGTTCAGGAAGTCGGCTAGATTCTCAAACGACGTCACGCCGACATCGTTCCCGCACGTCTCTCGAATCGTCTGCTGCACCCGGGCGACGTGGCCGCAGGCGCTCTCAGCGATCTCGATCTCCTTGCGGGTGCGAAGGAAGAGATCGACGAGCGCGTCGTCCTTGACTCGGTGAATGTTCTTGAGCGCCCGCTGTAGGAGCGGCCGCGGGCACTCGGCAGGCAGCCGTTCGAGGAGCGACTGCTCGTGTTTCTTGTCGTCCGAGCCGTCCGTCGTGAAACGATAGATTGCCTGCGCCGGGTCGGCAAGTATCGTGACCCCACAGGTCGGAGACAGGTTCTTCAACATCTCGATCACCAGATCGGCACGCAGACCCATGACGTCCTGCGCCTCGTCGATGATGAGGTGCTCGAGACGTGCCATGAAGTCGATCAAATCCGGGTTCTCGTTCTTGAAGAGCTCTACCGTGCGCTCGATGCTGAGGTCGTACGAGCCATCGCCAAGCGATTTTGGAAGCGGCTCGTCATCGAAGCCGGCACGGAGGCTCCA
>CAYMAF010000401.1:0-2439 GCA_964388365.1 uncultured Gammaproteobacteria bacterium
CGAGGTGCCGTGGTTCTGGTCCGATCAGTACGACTTGAAGCTGCAGATCGCGGGGCTGGCCCAGGGTTACGACGACGCGGTCGTGCGCGGAGATCCGGCCGAGAACCGCTTCGCGGTCTACTACCTGCGCGCCGGCGAGCTCGCCGCCGTCGAGGCCGTGAATGCGCCGCGCGATTTCATGTTCGCCCGCAAGGCGATCGCGGCGCGCGTCTCGCCGAGCGCGGCGCAGCTCGCGGACCGGGACTTCGACCTCGCGGCACTGCTGCCGGCCTGAGCGGCGCGGCAGCCGCCGAGAGCGATTCGATCAGACGCCGCCGCCGTCCGGCTCGGGCGGCGGATCGAGCACGAAGCGAAGCTCCGCGGAGACTCTGCCGAAGCCCCGTTCCCGCGTGAACGTCTCGATGCGATAGCGCTCGACGGCGCGCCCTTCGCGGCCCGCGAAATCGCCGGTCGCGCCGATGACGAGCGCACGCCCGTCGGGCGCCGGCCCGGCCGTCGCGACATAGCTCCGCGGCCCCGGGAACGGCCGGCCGAGCAGCGATACCGTGACGAGCGTGTCCTTCGCGATCGGCCAGACATTGCTCTCGCCGAGCACGTACAGCGAGCCTTCGCCCGGCAACGTCACGAGCCATAGATCGTCGACGACGACGCCGGCCGTCAGCAGCTCGGTCCGCCGCGACGGCACGAGCATCCGGCTCGCGACCGCGGGCGCGCCGTCCGGCGACGCCAGCGTCAGCAGGCCGAGCGCGCTCGTGCGGACCGTCCGCTCCCAAAGCTCGTCGGCGCCGTCGGGCCGAACGGGCACCGACGCCGCCCGCGAATGCGTCAGCACGAGCGCCGACGCCGGCAGCTCGTAGCTCAGCGTGCGATCGAGGTCGTCGAGGATGCCGTCGGCGGGTCCGATCAGCGGGTTCACGAGAATCAGGGCGGCGCCGGCCGCAGCGCCGACGAGCCCCCCTATGATGAAGACGAACAAGCGCAACATCGGCGAATCCCTCTCCCGACGCTCACGTCTGCCGCGCGACGACGGTGTCGAGCTCGATCGTGCCGCGCAGCTCACCGGACTCGTCGACGCCGGTAATCGTCCACGTCTCCGTATACGTGCCTTCGAGCCCGGCGAACTCGTGCGTGCCGCCTTGCACACGCCCGCTCGACGGCGCGCGCGGGAACTCGACGCGCAGCTCGCCGCTCCACCCCGCGCCGGCGCGGCGGCCGGCGGCTGACAGCGCCGCGTCGAGCGCGCGAGCCGGCTCGGCGTCGCCGGTCAGCAGCATCGTGCCGCGGCCCGGAACGACGAGCAGCCACGCGGCGCCGGCCGCACCGTCGGCCGGAGCCCAATGCCGCGCCGCAATCCCGATGACCTGCCCCTCGCGGTCGCGCACCTTGAACTGCTCGACGAGCACCTCCGCCGAGCCGAGCGCCGAGACGAGCGCCGCGGACGCCTCCGCGTCGGCACGCAATCCCGCGGCCTCGCTGCCCGCGGCCGCGATCCGATCCGCGGGCAGGCGGATCACGAAAGTCTCCGCGCGGCCGCCGTTCGCGACGACGGTCGTATGCGACGGCAGCCGGACCGGATCGAGCCACGGCGCGAACCGCGCGGCGGCCAACACCGCGGCGAAACCGAGCGCCACGCCGACGATGAATAGAGTTCTCATGGAGCTCCACTGCGACCGAAAGCTCGAAGTATGAGCCCGCCGACCGCGCGGCACGGTTAACCGACTCACACTTCGCCCGCCCCGGACGCTTGGCGATCAGACCTCGGCGAAATAGTGCGCGAGATAGTCGGCGAACGGCTGGATATCCTGCTCGAGCCGCACCTGCTCCTCGAGCGACGCGGCGGCGAGCGCCTCGAGCTCGGCCTCGCGCTCCGGCGACAGCGGCGCCGCGAGCAGCGCGTCGCGATGGGCGCTCGCGAGCCCGCGGATGTGCTCCATGTACGATTCTCGCCGCTCGCGCATCGCCTCGAGCAGCCGTGCGGACGGCGTCGCGTCCGGATCCTCGAGCGCCGCGCGCTGCGCCGCGAGCGCGGCGACGTGCCCCGCCTCGCCGTCGCCGTCGAGCCGCTCCGCGATCTCGCCGAGCCGGTCGACGACCTCGAGCCCCCACTCGCGAAGGCTGCGCAACGCGCCCCGGCATGGCAATGCGAGACCCGGACGCCGCCCTTCGCGCGCGACGGCGAGATCGCGGGCGTCGATCTCGCGTTGCTCGTCGACGTCGATCGGCGGGCTATCGGCCAGCAGACAATAGAGCAGCAACGTCTCGAGGAAGAGCAGCGTGCCGCGGTCGAGGCCGACCGGATCGGTCGGGCAGAGATCGAGCGTCCGGATCTCGACGTACTCGACGCCGCCGCGGCGCAGCGCGACGGTCAGCCGATCGGACGAGCTCTTCCCCGGCTTCGGCCGGATCTGCGAGTAGTACTCGTTCTCGATCTGCAGGATA
>CAYMAF010000402.1:0-2438 GCA_964388365.1 uncultured Gammaproteobacteria bacterium
AGGCGCTGATCGTCAGCGTGAACGGCATCGCGCACGGCATGCAGAATACCGGCTGACGCACCGAGGAGAAGCGTCATCTCGGCCAATCGACGATGCGTTCCTCGGCTTCGTCCTCGGAGACGTCCTCCTCGCGCACGATCCGGCCGCGCACCGAGATGCCCGTGCGGTGGACGGACTCGGGGTCTCCCGAGACGAGCGGATGCCACGCTTCGAGCGCGCGGCCCTCGGCGAGCCGTCGGTACGCGCACGAGCTCGGCATCCAACGAAACGCCTCCGGCGGCGCGCGGCGCAGCGCGATGCAGTCCGGCACGAGCTTCGTCCGAGCGGAATACGCGCGGCAGCGCACGCGCTCGACGTCGAGCAGGCGGCATGCGACGTCGGTGTAATGGATCTCGCCGGTATCGGCGTCCTCGAGCTTGTGCAGGCAGCAGCGTCCGCAGCCGTCGCACAGCGCTTCCCATTCCTCGTCCGTCATCTCGGACAGCGATTTCGTTTCCCAGAAGCGCGGTGCGGGCATTTTTCGTTCCTCGGTCGGCGAGCGGAGCGAGCCCGCGGTCCCGGCTCGAGCTCCGTCCACATCATGCTAAGCCCGCGCCGCGCATTGCCCAAGTGTCCTCGTCGAGGCCGCGAGCCGGCGCTCGTGCTTTTCGCCGCGCTGCTCGCATCTGCGCAGGCCGTGCCGCAGACGACGTCGGCCCGACACGTTGAGCCGCCGACGGACTTTCGGCATGCTCTCGTGCGCGATCTCGGGGCCCGGCCGGCCGGCGGCGCGGCGTCCCCTCGACTCGAGGACCGGAATCGATGCCGAACAAGCCGTGGCTGAGCGCTTATCCGCAGGGAGTGCCCGCGGAGATCGACCCCGACAAGTATCCGTCGCTCGTCGATCTGCTCGAGCGCGCGTTCGAGCGATTCCGCGATCGTCCTGCGTTCACGAATCGCGGCACGACGCTGACCTTCGGCGACGCGGAGCGGCTCAGCCGCGATTTCGCCGCGTACCTTCAGGCGGTCCCCGGCATCGAGCACGGCGACCGGGTCGCGGTCATGATGCCGAATCTGCTGCAAACGCCGATCGCGGTGTTCGGCGCACTCCGCGCCGGAATGACGGTCGTGAACGTGAATCCGCTCTACACAGTGCGGGAGCTCGAGCACCAGCTCGGCGATAGCGGCGCGAAAGTCATCGTCGTGCTCGAGAACTATGCGCACACGGTCATGAAGGCGCTGCCGCACTCGAGCATCGAACGGGTGATCGTGACGAAGGTCGGCGATCTCTATCCGCTCGCACAGCGCGTCGCGACGAACTTCGTCGTGAAGCGCGTGAAGAAAATGGTGCCGCGCTTCAGCATTCCCGACGCGGCCGAGTTCCGGGACGCATTGTCCGAGGGCAGATGGCACGCCTACGCGCGCCCGCAGGTCGGCGCAGAGGACATTGCGTTCCTCCAGTACACGGGCGGCACGACCGGGATCGCGAAGGGCGCGATGCTGACGCACCGGAATCTCGTCGCGAATACGCTGCAGGCCGCCGCGTGGGCCGAGCCGTTCTTCTCGCGCAGCCTCGGTGTGGTGATCACGCCGCTGCCGCTCTATCACATCTATTCGCTGACCGCGAACCTCTTCTGCTTCGTCGAGCTCGGCGGCCACGACGTGCTGATCACCGATCCCCGCGACATCAAGGGGTTCGTGAAGGAGCTGAAGCGGCGCCCGTTCTCGTACATGACCGGCGTGAACACGCTGTTCAACGCGCTGCTCGACGCGCCCGGCTTCGACGAGATCGACTTCAGCTCGCTGCAGGCCTGCCTCGGCGGCGGCATGGCGGTGCAACGGGACGTTGCCGAGCGCTGGCTCGCGGCGACCGGCGTGCCGATCGCGCAAGGCTACGGGCTCACCGAGGCCTCGCCGATCGTCTCGGCGAATCCGCTCGACGCGAAGGATTTCGACGGCTCGGTCGGCGTGCCGCTGCCGTCGACCGACGTCGCGATCCTCGGCGACGACGGGGAGTGGGCCGAGATCGGCGCGGTTGGCGAGATTTGCGTGCGCGGTCCGCAGGTCATGGCCGGCTATTGGAACCGCGCGGACGAGACCGCGGCCGTGCTGACGGACGACGGCTGGCTCAAGACCGGCGATCTCGGGCGCATGGACGAGCGCGGGTTCGTGTTCATCGAGGACCGAAAGAAGGACGTGATCGTCGTGTCGGGCTTCAACGTCTACCCCAACGAGGTCGAGGACGTCGCGGTCTCCCATCCCGGTGTGCTCGAGGCAGCGGCGATCGGCGTCGAGGATCCGCAGTCCGGCGAGGCGGTGAAGCTTTTCGTCGTGAAGAAGGACCCGAGCCTGACCGAGGCCGACGTGATCGCGCACTGCCGCGCCGGGTTGACCGGCTACAAGGTCCCGCACTACGTCGAGTTCATCGACGAGCTGCCGAAGTCGAACGTCGGCAAGGT
>CAYMAF010000403.1:0-2433 GCA_964388365.1 uncultured Gammaproteobacteria bacterium
CGAACAGCCCGCCCGTCGTCAGCAAGTTCGGGAGCAGATAGATCCCTTTGCGAGGAGAGCTCGCCTGTTCGCCTTCCACACCAGCATCCTATCGTATCGGCCGGGGCTCGGCCGGAACTGCTCGGCTGGCTCTCGAAACGGCCGCGCCGCTACAATTCGGCGTTCTCTTACCCGTCCACCGAGCTGCCCGCGGAACACAATGTATCTCAGCAAGCTGCCGATCAACACCCTGAAGGAAGTCCCGGCGGACGCCGAGGTCGCGAGCCATCAGCTGATGCTGCGCGCCGGGCTGATCCGCCGCCTCGCGTCCGGGCTCTATACGTGGATGCCGCTCGGCCGACGCGTGCTGCACAAGGTCGAGCGGATCATCCGCGACGAAATGGACCGTGCGGGCGCGCTCGAGCTCTCGATGCCGCTCGTGCAGCCGGCCGAGCTCTGGCAGGAATCGGAGCGCTGGGACGCTTACGGGCCGGAGCTGCTCCGGATCAAGGACCGGCACCAGCGCGACTTCTGCCTCGGCCCGACGCACGAGGAGGTCATCACCGACATCGCGCGAAACGAGCTGAAGAGCTACCGGCAGCTCCCGGTCAATTACTATCAGATCGGCACGAAGTTCCGCGACGAGATCCGTCCCCGTTTCGGCGTGATGCGTGCGCGCGAGTTCGTGATGAAGGACGCGTACTCGTTCCACGTCGACGAGGCGTCGCTGCACGAGGGGTATCGCGTGATGCGCGAGGCCTACCAGCGCATCTTCGACCGGCTGCAGCTAGAGTATCGGATCGTTCAGGCGGATACCGGCGCGATCGGCGGCAGCCGCTCCGAGGAGTTCCAGGTGCTCGCGGCGTCGGGCGAGGACGTGATCGCGTACTGCGACGACGACGGCTTCGCCGGCAACGTCGAGGTCGTCGACCTGCCGCCGCCGGACACTCCGCGGCCCGCGCCGAGCGAGACGATGATGCTCGTCGAGACCCCGGGCGTCGGCAGCATCGACGCGCTCGCGGAGTTTCTAGGCGTGCCGCGCGAGAAATGCCTGAAGACCCTGCTCGTCCGCGGCACCGAGTCCCCGGCCGTCGCGCTGTTTCTGCGCGGCGATCACGAGCTGAACGCGGTCAAGGCGCAGAAGCTTCCCGGCGTCGCGACGCCGCTCACGATGCTGCGCGCGGCCGAAGTCGAAGCGCTCGGCTCGGTCCCCGGCTTCATCGGCCCGATCGGGCTCGAGATTCCGGCCTACGTCGACCAGTACGCCGTGCCGCTCGCGGACTTCGTCTGCGGCGCGAACCGTGCGGACTATCACTATCGCGGCGTCAGCTGGGAACGCGACGCGAAGCTCCCCGAAATCGCGGATCTGCGCAACGCGGTCGCCGGCGACCCGAGCCCGGGCGGCGGCGGCAAGCTCTCGATCGCGCGCGGCATCGAGGTCGGGCAGATCTTCCAGCTCGGCGACAAGTACAGCCGCGCGATGGACGCGACCGTGCTCGATGCCGAAGGGAAGCCCCGTACGATGCAGATGGGCTGCTACGGCATCGGTGTGACCCGCGTCGTAGCCGCGGCGATCGAGCAGAATCATGATGAGCGAGGCATCATCTGGCCGGAGCCGATCGCGCCGTTCGACGTCGTCGTGATTCCGATCAACATGGACAAGTCCGAGCCCGTGCGCAAAGCCGCCGAGGACGTGTACGCGAAGCTGCGCGATGCGGGCTTCGATGTGCTGCTCGACGATCGTTCGCAGCGTCCGGGATTCAAGTTCGCCGACGCCGACCTGATCGGCATCCCGCACCGGGTCGTGATCTCCGAGCGCGGGCTCGACGCGGGCCAATGCGAGTACAAGTCCCGGCGCGCGCCGGACGTCGAGATGGTGCCGCTCGACCGTATCGACGAGCTGATCGCCGCCCGGCGGCGGAGATGACACCCGGACGGAGATGACACGCGGACTCGCTCTGATCGCGCTCGCCCCTCTCACGCTCGACCCGCTGCTCGCCGCGGGACAGACGCTGTCGGCCGTGACGCGCGGCCCGGCCGCGATCGGGCAAGTCACGGACGCCCGCTCGGGCGCGGACCCGCGCCTGCGCGAGCTGCTGCTCGAGACGATCGCGGACGCGGAAAGCTTCGTGGACCGCTTCGATGCCGAGGTCTGGCTGACGGATATGTCGAGACGGCTTGCGCGTCAGGTGCCCGACCCGGAGGAACGGCTCGCAATCCTGAAGACCGTGCACAAGCACGCGACGCTCGTCGGTCTCGAGCCCGAGCTCGTGCTCGCCGTGATCGACGTCGAGAGCAACTTCGACCGCTTCGCGATCTCGTCGGCGAGCGCGCTCGGCCTGATGCAGGTCATGCCGTTCTGGGTCGCGGAGCTCGGCTACTCCGACAAGAACCAGCTTTTCGACATCGACTTCAACGTGCTGCTCGGCTGCCGGATCCTGAAGTACTACCTCG
>CAYMAF010000404.1:0-2428 GCA_964388365.1 uncultured Gammaproteobacteria bacterium
CTTGTACGAAGCGACCTGCATGATCACCGAGACGGTCTCGACGACGAAGACACCGCCCATGATGAACAGCACGAGCTCCTGTCTCACGACGACGGCGACGAGGCCGAGCGAAGCGCCGATCGCGAGCGCCCCGATGTCCCCCATGAAGACCTGCGCCGGGTACGTGTTGAACCACAAGAAGCCCAGGCCGGCGCCTGCCAGCGCCGCACAGAACACCAGCATCTCGCCGGCGCCCGCGACGTACGGGATGCCGAGATACGACGCGAACACGACGTTGCCCGCCGCCCAGCCGATCACGCCGAGCGCGCCGCCGACGAGCACGGCCGGCATGATCGCGAGGCCGTCGAGCCCGTCCGTCAGGTTCACGGCGTTCGAGCTGCCGACGATGACGAAGTACGTGAACAGGATGTACGCGACCGGGCCGAGCGGAATCGACAGGTCCTTGAAATATGGAATCAGCAGCGCGTGCTCGACGGCCGGATCCTCGGCGGTCACGTAGAGCACGATCGCGGCCGCGAGCGCCGCGACGGACTGCCAGAAGAACTTCGCACGCGGCCGAAGGCCTTCCGCATTGCCGAGGACGAGCTTCTTGTAGTCGTCGACGAAGCCGACGACGCCGAACGCGAGCATCACGCCGAGCACGATCCAGACGAAGCGGTTGCCGAGGTCCGCCCACAGCAGCATGCTGACGAGGATCGAGATCAGGATCAGCGCACCGCCCATCGTCGGTGTGCCCGCCTTCGGCAGATGCGAGACCGGACCGACCTCGCGGATCTGCTGACCGATACGCTGCCGCGACAGCCGTTGAATCAGATACGGGCCGAACGCGAGCGACAGCACGAGCGCGGTCAACGCGCTCAGGATCGCGCGCATCGTCAGATAGTTGAAGACGTTGAAGCCCGTGTAGTACCGGGTCAGATGCTCGCTGAGATACATCAGCACGGCGCGCCCTCCGTGCCGTGCTCGGCCGCGAGCGCCGCGACGACGCGCTCGAGGCCCATCGCGCGCGAGCCTTTGACGAGCACCGTGACGTCGGGCGCGAGCTTCGCGCCGAGAGCGCGCGCGGCGTCGGGCGCTTCGGCATACGCCTCGGCCGCCGCGCCGAACGTGTCCGCGGCGCGGCGCGCGAGCGGACCGATCGCGACGAGCTCGTCGCAGCGGCCCTTCGCGTACTCGCCGATCTCGGCGTGAAGCGCCGGCCCTTCGGGCCCGAGCTCGAGCATGTCACCGAGCACGAAGATCCGCTGACCCGCGCGCGCCGCGAGATAGTCGAGCGCCGCGCGCGCGGATGCCGGGTTCGCGTTGTACGCGTCGTCGATCACGAGCGCGCCGGCCCGGCCGCGCACGGCATGCATTCGGCCGCGCACCGCGGCCGCGCGTGCAAGACCGGCCGCGATCTCGTCGTGACCGCAGCCCGCGGCATGCGCCGCCGCGGCCGCGGCGAGCGCGTTCACGACGTTCGTCGGACCGAGCAGCGGCAGCGCGATCTCGATCTCGCCGCCCGGCGCGCGCATCGTGAAGCGCGCGCCGGTCTCGTCGAGCGCGGGCTCGCCGATGACGGTGAAATCGGCTCCTCGCGCACGGCCGAAGGTCAGCACGCGGCGCGCGGCCGTGCGTGCCCGCCATTCGCCGAGGTGCGGATCATCGGCGTTCAGCACGGCACAGCCTTCGGCCGGCAGATGATCGAGCAGCTCGCCTTTCGCTCGCGCGACGCCTTCGATCGAGCCGAAGCCCTCGAGGTGCGCGGCGCCGGCGTTCGTGATCACGCCGATCGTCGGCAGCGCGATCCGTGCGAGCCGGTCGATCTCGCCCGGATGGTTCGCGCCGAGCTCGACGACCGCCGCCTCGTGCTCGTTCGCGAGCCGCATCAGCGTCAGCGGCAGGCCGATATCGTTGTTCAGGTTGCCTTCGGTCACGCAGACGCGGCGCCCGCGGCCGCTGGGCCCGACGGCGAGAATCGCCGCGATCAGCTCCTTGACCGTCGTCTTGCCGGCGCTGCCGGTCACGGCGACGACCGGGATCGTGAACGATTCGCGCCAGGCGTGCGCGAGCGCGCCGAGCGCCGCCCGCGTGTCGTCGACCAGAATTTGCGCGAGCGGCGCGTCCGACAATGCCGAGACCATCGCGCCGACCGCGCCCCGCGCGGCCGCATCGGCGACGAAGCGGTGGCCGTCGTGACGCTCGCCGCGCAGCGCGACGAACAGCGCGCCGCGCTCGAGCGTCCGCGTATCCGTCGAGACCTGCCCGAAGCGGGCGTCCACGCCGACGAGCCGGCCGTGCACCGCTTTCGCAGCCGCTGCGAGCGTGCGTTCCATCATGCCCGCTCCCCGAGCGCCGCGGATGCGGCGTCCCGATCACTGAACGCGCGCTCGGCGGCGCCGATCCGCTGCGTCGTCTCGTGGCCCTTGCCCGCGATCAGCACGACGTC
>CAYMAF010000405.1:0-2423 GCA_964388365.1 uncultured Gammaproteobacteria bacterium
GCCGAGCGCGCCGCGAAGCGAGTCGGGCATTGGCAGCGGGTCGCGCAGAGCGCATGCGAGCAGAGCGGCCGGCATCGGCCGCCCGAGATCGAGCCGGTGCGCCCGCTGCCCGCGTGTCTCGATGCGGTGCCCGAGGAGTGCGTGAAGATCGTCCTCGATCCTCGGGCCGACGTCCCGCTGCCGAGCCTTTCGCCGCCCGACGGTGCTCCGGTCTTCGTGCTCGTCGGACCGGAAGGCGGATTCAGCGAGCCGGACCTCGCGCTCGCCCGCGCGCGCGGCTTCGTCGGCACGGGCCTCGGTCCACGAACGCTGCGCGCCGAAACCGCGGCGATCGTCGCCATCGGGCTGCTGCAGGCACTGTGGGGCGATCTCGGAGGCTCGCAGCGCGTCGCGCCGTGAACGGGCTCGGTGAAGGGGCTCGGGTCAGGCGCGCTTCTGCACGCTCGCGACCATCTCCTCGAGCCGCTCGACATCCGGGATCAGCGGATACTCGTGGATCATCCTCACGCGACACAGCGCCGGCTGACCTTCGGGAATCGGCCGGTCGGTATCGAGCGTCAGGACGTCTCGATTCACGCGGACGAGCTGCGGGAACCCCTGCGTCAGGATGCCGTAATAACCCTTGAGCCGGCCCGTGATGCCGTGAAAGACGACGATTCGGGTTCGTCCGCGCTTCTTCGCCGACACGTCGTCCTCGCGCGTGCCATCGAACGAGACGACCGGCAGCGCACGTCCGTTCCATTCGATCGTGCCGAGATACCAGTCCGGCACGTCGTCGCCGATCACGCTCTCGGTCTCGACGAAAGCAATGACCTCCGCGACGCACATTCGCGGCACGAGCAGCCGCTCCTCACGCAGCGGGATCAGCAGGCTGTACAGCTCGCGGGTCTCGGAGGCAATGGTCACAGGGTCCTCCCGAGCAGCGCCTCGACGGACGCGATCAGCTGCGCTTCCTGATAGGGCTTGCCGAGGTAGTCGTTCACGCCGAGCTCGATCGCCTTCGCGCGGTGCTTCTCGCCGGAGCGCGACGTGATCATTACGATCGGCACGTCCTTGAGCTTCTCGTCGTTGCGGACGTGGGACGCGAACTGATAGCCGTCCATGCGGGGCATCTCGATATCGAGCAAGATGATGTCGGGCTCGAAATCCTGCAGCGCGTCTATCGCGTCGAGCCCGTCTCGCGCGGTCACGACGCGCACGCCGCGCCGCTCGAGCAGACGCTGCGTGACCCGCCGCATCGTGATCGAGTCGTCGACGACGAGCGCCGCAGGCGGCCGGGCCACGGGCTCGGCGGCGACGGCCGGCTGCGGCGCGGCGCGCTGACCGCGCACGAGCGTGCCCGCATCGAGGATCACGATCACGCGGCCGTCGCCGAGGATCGTCGCGCCGGACACGCCGGGCACGCTCGCAAGGTGCGGGCCGAGTGTCTTCACGACGATCTCCCGGCTGCCTTCGAGCGAATCGGTCAATAGCGCCGTCGAGCTTTCGCCGGCGCGCACGAGCACGAGCGATACCGCGCTCTCCTCGTCCGGCAGCGCCGAAGGCATGCCGCCGACGAGCGTGCCGAGATGCTGGACACGATAGCTGACGCCGCCGTACTCGAGCCGCGGCTCGTCCTGCGTCAACAGCTCGAGCAGCTTCTCTCTCGGAACCCTGGACACCCCTTCGATCGTCGGCAGCGGCAGCGCGAAGGTTTCCTCGCCGACGCTGACGATCAGCGCATGCGTGACCGCGAGCGTGTACGGCAAGCGAATGAAGAACCGCGTGCCGCGGCCGCGCGTCGACTCGATCCGCATCGAGCCGCCGAGCTTCTTGATCTCGTTGTCGACGACGTCCATGCCGACGCCTCGCCCCGCGGCTTGGGTCAGCTCGCTCGCCGTGCTGAATCCGGGCCGCAGAATCAGCTCGACGGCCTCTTGATCGGACACCTGCTGCGGGTCGTCGATGAGCCCTTGCTCGAACGCCTTGCGCCGAATCGCATCGAGATCGAGCCCGCGGCCGTCGTCGGCCGCCTCGATCAGCACCTCGGAACCTTCCCTGCGCAGCGAGAGCTCGACCTTACCGGTCTCCGGCTTCCCGGCCGCGCGGCGCTCGGCCGGCAGCTCGATGCCGTGCACCACCGCGTTGCGCAGCAGATGCTCGAACGGCGCGAGCATCGCCTCGAGCACCTGGCGGTCGACCTCGCTTCCGGCGCCGTGCACGACGAGCTCGGCGAGCTTGCCGGTATCGTTCGCCGCCTGACGCACGATGCGCGCGAGCCGCGAGACGTGGCGCTGGAACGGCACCATTCGCGTCTGCATCAAGCCTTCCTGCAGCTCGCTCGTGATGCGCGCCTGCTGACCGAGCAGCGTCTCGGCCTCGGTCGTCAGCCCGTGCAGCAGCTCGTTGATGCTCGCGACGTCGTTCGCCGTCTCCGCGAGCGC
>CAYMAF010000406.1:0-2420 GCA_964388365.1 uncultured Gammaproteobacteria bacterium
CGACGGCCGGGCCGCCGCCCGAGAGCCCGAGCCGGGCGTCGAGCGCCGCGAACGATGCAACGCGCGCCTCGAGCGCGGGCGGCTCGAAGCGCTCCGGCAGCGCCTCGCCCGGATCGCAGCCGAGCGCGACGAAACGCTTGACCGTCTGATCGAGCCGCTTGGCATCGAACGGCCGGATATCGTTGATCAGGCCCCAGCGTGCCTCGCCGAGGAAGCCGGTACGCTGCGGAATCGACGCGAAGAACGGCACGAGCGCGGCCTTGAACGAGCGCGGCAGCACGATCGCGCGATCGTAGCGCTCGGCGGCGAGCCGCCGCCCGAGCGCGTAACGCGTCCGGAGCGCGAGCTCGCCGTGACCGACCGCGAGCTCGATGCCGTGCCGCACCTCCGGCATCCGGTCGAGCAGCGGCAGCGACCACCGCGGCGCGACGACGTCGATGCGGGCTTCGGGCCGCCGCGCGCGCAGCAGCTTGTACAGCGACTGCGCGAGGACCATGTCGCCGACCCATGACGGGCCGACGACGAGGAGCTTCTCGGCCACGCTCACGGCTCGCGGGCGAGCGCTTCGAGATACGCCGGCACGCCCGCATCGACGTCGGCGAACGGGGCGTCGTAGCCGGCCGCGCGCAGCGCGCCGAGATCGGCCTCCGTGAAGCTTTGATAGCTCGCCGTGAGATCGTCCGGGAACGGGATATAGCGGATCGTTCCGCGGCCGTGCCAGCGAATGACCGCGCGTGCGACGTCGTTGAAGCTCGCGCTCTTGCCGGTGCCGACGTTGAAGATCCCGGACACACCTCGATCGAGCAGCCAAAGATTCACGCGCACGACGTCGTCGACGTGCACGAAATCGCGGCGCTGCTCGCCCGCCGCGAACCCGTCGTGCTCGCCGAACAGCCGAGCCTCGCCGGACTCGGCCACTTGACGGTGCAGATGGTAGACGATGCTCGCCATGCGCTCCTTGTGCGCCTCGCCCGGCCCGTAGACGTTGAAATACCTGAGGCCCGCGACCTGCGACGACGCCTGCGGCAAGCGCCGCCGCACGTAGCGGTCGAACAGCAGCTTCGAGTAGCCGTAGACGTTCAGCGGCCGCTCCGCGCTCGCGTCGTTCTCGGCGAACGAGCGGCTCTTGCCGTAGACCGAGGCCGATGACGCGTAGATCAGCGGCACGCGCTGCGCTAGACAGTACTCGAGCAGCTCGCACGAGTACCGGTAGTTCGCGTCCATCATGTAGCGGCCGTCCCATTCGGTCGTGACCGCGCACGCGCCCTGATGAACGACGGCGCGCGGCGCAGGCCCCTGCCGCAGCCGCTCGAGCGCGCGATCCTTGTCCCAGTAGTCGGCGATATCGCTGCCGACGAGATTGCGGAACTTGCGGCCGTCGGACAGATCGTCGACGACGACGACCTCGTCGCCGCGTCCGCAGAGGGCTTGGACGATACGGCTGCCGATGAACCCGGCGCCGCCGGTCACGACGATCATCTCGGATCGCGGCATCGATAGAGATCCTCTCGCATGCGTTCCCGCCGTCCGCCGAGCGGCTCAGCCTCGAGTCACGCGCATTTTATCCGCTCGGGCGTCGGCGGAGACGATTTCGCGATAAAGGTCGAGATACTTGCCGCACATCACGTCCGTCGTGAAATTCGCCGCGATTCGCGGGCCTTCGTCGCCGAGCCGGCGCCTCAGCTCGGGCGACGCGGCGAGCCGGGCGATCGCGTCGTGCAGCTGATCCGGACGCTCGGGGTCGATCAAAAGGCCGTTGACTCCGTCCCGCACGATCTCGGGCACGCCGCCGACGCGCGTCGCGACGATCGGCAGCCGCTGCTCCATCGCATCGAGCAGGATCCCGGCTATACCCTCGCGGCGCGAAGACAGCGCGAAGATATCGAACGCCGCGAGATAGTCGCCGACGTTCTCGACGAATCCGGTGAAGCTCAGGTTATCGAGACCGCGTGCGGCCTCCTTCAGCATCGCCTCGTCGCGACCGCCGCCGACGAGCACGAAGTGGACGTGCGGATGGGTCGCCCGCATCCGGCGCGCGACCTCGATGAGGTGCTCCTGAGCCTTCTGCGCGCTATCGAGCGCCGCGACATTGCCGACGACGATTTCCGCTCCGAACGCACGGCGGATCGCCGCGGCGCGTTCGGCGTCGACCGAGAAGCCGCTCGTGCTCGAGTGGATCACGTCGACCGCGAGCCCGGGATCGAATTCCCGGACGACGTTCCCGATCTGCGCAGCGACCGCGACGATCCTTGCCGCGCCGCGATACGCGCGGTACGCAAGGCGGTGGCGGCGGATCGGGTTGTCGACCCTGCGCGTCGCGATATACGGCGGACCGCCGAGGCAGCGGCGTAGATACGCCGCGTAAACGCTGCGCCCCTCGTGCACGTGCACGATATCGACGCCGCCGAGCGCGGCCGCGA
>CAYMAF010000407.1:0-2391 GCA_964388365.1 uncultured Gammaproteobacteria bacterium
TTGCCGGACCGCCGCAAGTACGTCCCTGTAGGCTGCGGGCGCGGCATCCCGGCCGCGCACGAGCATGTCGACGGCTGCGAAGCATCATTCGTGAACGGCACGCCGCCGAAGGCCGCGGACGTGTCATATCCCCTCTTGCCGGAGCGTGCGCGGCAGGGACGCCGCGCACGCAGCGTACAGGGATGTATTCACAGCGGTCCGGCAAGAGGGGATATGACGCGGTCGCGGCTCACCGCCGTCGTCGAGCGTTCACGAATGATGCGTCCGAACGCCGCGACGACGTCTCAACAAAGCGTGGCGAAAGGCGCAGAGCGGCCGGAGGCGCCGCCGAGAGTGCCCGTAGTGGCCGCATCTTCGGTATCATCACGACCGAGCCCGACACGGCCGGGCGCCGGTCCTATATCTCCAAGGGGAGTCGCACATGGCATACGAGCCGCTGATCGGCAAGGATTTCGTCCCTCCCGACCTGCACGCGAAAGTCACGGGCCGCGCGAAGTACGCGGAGGACTTTCGCGTCGACGGGATGGTGTTCTGCAAACTGCTGACGAGCCCGATGCCGCACGCGCGCGTCGTCAACATCGACGCCAGCGAAGCGCTCGCGATGCCGGGCGTGCTCGGCATCCTCACGGCCGACGACGTGCCGCGGATGCCTCCGCCGCAGGACGAGATTCTGACGAACGAGCCGCTCTTCGTCGGCCAGCCGATCCTTGCGATCGCCGCCGAGAGCGAGCAACTGGCGGCGGATGCGCTCGAGAAGGTCCGCGTCGACTACGAGGAGCTGCCGTTCACCGTCGATCCGCTCGAGAGCCTCTTCCCGGGCGGCCCGAACGCGCGCACGGACGGCAACGTCGCCACCGGACGCGAGATCACGAGCTTCAAGTGGACGGCGCAGGATTTCGCCGCCGCCGGCGAGGATCAGCTCCCGTTGGGACGCGCGGCGCAGGAGTGGTCGTACGGCGACGTCGAGGCAGGGTTCGCCGAGGCCGCGCTCGTGCTCGACGAGTCGTTCGTGACGGCGGGGCTGTCGCACCATTCGATGGAGCCGCGCTCGGCGCTCGCGTACTGGCAGAACGGCAAGTGCTTCCTGCACGCGTCGTCGCAGAGTCAAAGCTTCCCTGTGCCGACGATCGCGCGCTACCTGGGCATCGAGCCGACGGAGCTCGTGTTCATCGCGGAATATTGCGGCGGCGGCTTCGGCTCGAAGGGCGGGGCATACCCGATCGTCGCCGTGCCGGCGCTCCTGTCGCGCAAGATCGGCCGTCCCGTGATGATGCGCATCAGCCGGCACGAGGAGTACTTCATAGGCTCCGCGCGCGCGGGTTTCCAGGGCCGGATCCGCCTGGGCTTTGCACCGAACGGCCGCATCACGGCCGCGGATCTCTTCATCGTTCAGGAGAACGGCCCGCACGCGGGCTTCAATGACTGGCAAGCGGCAGCCGAAGCCGTATCGCTCGTGTACACGCCGCCCGCGATGCGTTTCCGCGGCGTGCCCGTGATGACGAACACGCCGCCGCGCGGCCCGCAGCGCGGCCCCGGCCAGAACCAGATCGCGTGCGCCGTCGAGCCGTTGATCGACAAGGCCGCACGGGAGCTCGGCATCGACCGCCTCGAGATCCGCCGCATCAACGCGCCGGACGACTCGACGCGGTTCGGTCCGCGTCAGGCCGGCGTGACGAGCGCTCATTTAAAGGAGGCGCTCGAGATCGGCGCGGCCGAGTTCGGTTGGGCGCAGAAACGTGCGCGCAGCGGGCAGCGCAATGGTTCCAAGGTTATCGGCGTCGGCATCGGCCAGGCGTATCACTCCGCGGGCGCGAGCGGCTTCGACGGTCTCGTCGTGCTGAAGCCGGACGGGAAGCTCTACATCCATACCGGCGTCGGCAATCTCGGCACGTATTCGTATGCGGTCACCGCGCGCGTCGCGGCGAACACGCTGAAGTGCAAGTGGGAGAACTGCGTCGTCGAGCGCGGCGACAGCTCGAAGCACCTGCCGTGGAACCTCGGGCAGTTCGGCAGCAACACGTCGTTCACGATGAGCCGCACGAACTATGCGGCCGCGATGGACGCCGTCGCGAAGCTGAAAGAGATCGCCGCGATGGATCTCGGCGGGACGCCCGACGACTACGACATCGAGGACGAGCGTGTCTTCAGGAAGGACGATCCGGGCACGGGGCTCACGTACGCCGAGGCCGCGCAGCGCGCGATCGAGCTCGGCGGCCGGTTCGCGGGCCACGAGGTGCCGGACGATCTGAACGATATGACGAAGGCCGCGGCGGCCGGAGTCGCCGGCACGGGGCTCGTCGGCGTCGCGAAGGACAACCTCGCGCTGACCGGCACGGTTCCGGCGCTCGCGGCGGGCTTCATCGAGATCGAGCTCGACGTCGAGACGGGCAA
>CAYMAF010000408.1:0-2370 GCA_964388365.1 uncultured Gammaproteobacteria bacterium
GCGCGCGAAAGCGCTCGGCCTGGTCCTCGGGATCGTTGAGCTCGGAGAAACCGTTCGCGAGCTCGCGTCCCGCGATCATCAGCTCGAAGCGGTCGGTCAGGAACTCATCGCCGTCGGTGCGCCGCGCGAGCGGCGAGACCTCGGCCGGGTACTGCGTGACGAAAATCGGCCCGCGGAGCTTCGGCTCCACGGTCTTCTCAAACAGCTCGAGCTGCAGCTTGCCGGGCCCATGATCCGGCTGCACTTCGATACCGAGACGCTCGCAGAGCGCGGCGAGCGTCGCGCGGTCGCGCACGTTCTCGCGAGTCAGCCGCGGCTCGCGGCCCTCCGCGCCGAGGCCGCTCAGCGTCAGCAGCGAATCCTCGAGCGTGACGTGCTCGAACGGCTTCCCGAGATCGAAACGCTCGCCCTGGTACTCGATCTCGGTCGTGCCGAGCAGCGAACGGGCCGTCTCGCGGACGAGCTTCTCCGTCAGCGCCATGACGTCGCGGTAATCCGCGTAGGCCTGATACAGCTCGAGCATCGTGAACTCGGGGTTGTGCCGCGTCGACAGCCCTTCGTTGCGAAACGCGCGGCCGATCTCGTAGACGCGCTCGAAGCCGCCGACGAGCAGCCGCTTCAAATAGAGCTCCGGCGCGATGCGCAGGTACAGCGTCATGTCGAGCGCGCGGTGATGCGTCACGAACGGGCGCGCCGCGGCACCTCCGGGAAGAGGGTGCATCATCGGCGTCTCGACCTCGAGGAAATCGAGCGCATCGAGAAATCGTCGAATGATCGACACGATCCGCGAGCGCTGAAGGAACACCTCGCGCGAACGCTCGTTGACGATCAGATCCACGTAGCGCTGACGGAGCCGAATCTCCGGATCCGTGACGCCGTGCCACTTCTCCGGCAGCGGGCGCAGCGACTTCACGAGCAGCACGAGCTCCTCGACGGCGACCGACACCTCGCCGGTCTTCGTCTTGATGACCTTGCCGCGCGCCCCGAGGATGTCGCCGAGATCCCACTTCTTGAACTCGTCGTAGAGCGCCTCGCCGAGCACGTCGCGCTGGATGAAGAGCTGGATCTGCCCCGAGCGGTCTTGAATCTTCACGAAGCTGTTGCGCCCCATGACCCGCTTCGCGAGCATCCGGCCGGCGACGCTGACCGTGACGCTCTCTCGCTCGAGCGTCTCCGCCGAATGCGACCCGTAAGCCGCGACGACCTGCTCGGCGAGCGCGGTCCGCCGCCAGTCATTCGGAAACGCGTTGCCGCGCTCGCGCAGGCGCGCGAGCTTCGCTCGCCGCTCGGCGATCAGGCGATTCTCGTCGGCGTGGCTTGGCTCGGTCATCGGGCTTCACTGCTCCTCAATTCATAGTCCCTGCTTCAGGCTCTCCTGGAGAAACGGATCGAGATCGCCGTCAAGCACCGCCGACGGCTGACCGCTCTCGTACCCCGTGCGCAGATCCTTCACTCGCGACTGGTCGAGCACGTACGAGCGGATCTGGTTGCCCCAACCGATATCCGACTTCGACTCCTCGAGCAGATTGGCCTGCTCACGCCGCTTCTGCTGCTCGAATTCATAGAGCTTCGCGCGTAGCTGGCCCATCGCGGTCGCCTTGTTCTTGTGCTGCGAGCGGTCGTTCTGGCATTGCACGACGATGCCAGTCGGCAAGTGTGTGATCCGCACCGCCGATTCGGTCTTGTTGACGTGCTGACCGCCGGCGCCGCTCGCGCGGTACACGTCGATGCGCAGATCGCTCGGATCGATCTCGATCTCGATATCGTCCTCGATCTCGGGCGAGACGAATACCGCTGCGAACGACGTGTGACGGCGATGCCCGGAATCGAACGGCGACTTGCGCACGAGCCGATGCACGCCGGTCTCGGTGCGAAGCCAGCCGTACGCGTACTCGCCACGCACGTGCACCGTCGCGCTCTTGATGCCCGCGACCTCGCCGGGGGACACCTCGAGCAGCTCCGTCTCGAAGCCTCGATCCTCGGCCCAGCGCAGATACATGCGCAACAGCATCTCGGCCCAATCTTGCGCCTCGGTGCCGCCGGAGCCGGCCTGAATGTCGAGAAACGCGTTCCGCGAATCCATCTCGTTCGAGAACATTCGGCGGAACTCGAGCCGCTCGACGTCCTCGGCCGCGCGCTCGACCTCCTTCTCGATGTCGGCGAGCGCCGCCTCGTCGTTCTCCTCGCGCGCGAGCTCGTAGAGCTCGCCGGCGTCGCGCAGCGCCGTCTGGATGCGGTCGAGCGTCGTGACGACGCTCTCGAGCGACGCGCGCTCGCGGCCTAGCGCCTGGGCACGCTCCGGGTTCGACCAGACATTCGGGTCCTCGAGCTCGCGGTTGACTTCCTCGAGCCGCTCGCGCTTCTCGCGGT
>CAYMAF010000409.1:0-2369 GCA_964388365.1 uncultured Gammaproteobacteria bacterium
CGCAGGCCGCGAACGATCTGAACCTCACGTTCGTCGTCGGCTCCGAGCATGCGCAGCGCGTCGTGCAGCAGCTTCACGCGCTGCTCGTGACGCGTTTCGAGGGCGGCGTGTTCGGCGCGACGTGGGAGCAGTTCGTGCGCGGCCTGCCGCCCTTGCCGGCGGCGCCGACTCCGTGGTGGATCGAGCGGCGCGACGAGCTGCTCGAGATCGCCGAGGAGCGGGGCGCGGCCTACGTCTACGAGCGGCGCAGCATCGAGAAGGCGCTCGACGAGCTCGGCTCGCTCGAATCGGTCGATGCGATCTATTACGCGATGAAGGCGAATCCGCATCCCGACGTGCTGCGCACGGTGCATGGCAAGGGCGCGAACTTCGAATGCGTGTCGCCGGGCGAGATCCGACGGGTCCTCGAGCTATTCCCGGACATTGACCGCAAGCGGATCCTGTTCACGCCGAATTTCGCGCCGCGCGCCGAGTACGAGTGGGCGCTCGAGCAGGGCGTGTGGCTTACCCTCGACAATCTCTACACGCTCGAGGCGTGGCCCGAGCTGTTCCGCGGCGCAGAGGTCTTCGTACGCGTCGATACCGGGCAGGGCCGCGGTCATCACGAGCACGTCCGCACGGCCGGCGCGCATTCGAAGTTCGGCGTGCCGCTGTTCGAGCTCGACGAGTTCGAGGCGCGCGTCCGCTCGGCCGGCGCGCGCGTCGTCGGCCTCCATGCGCATACCGGCAGCGGCGTCCTCGCGCCCGAGGCTTGGCGCGATACCGGCCAGCAGCTCGTCTCGCTGCTCGAGCGCTTCCCTGACGTGCGCTATCTCGATCTCGGCGGCGGGCTCGGCGTGCCGGAACGGCCGGGTCAGCGGCCGCTCGATCTACGCGCGCTCGACAGCCGCCTCGCCGAGGTCAAGGATGCGTGCGGCGACCGCGAGCTGTGGCTCGAGCCTGGCCGCTACGTGATCGCCCAAGCCGGCGTGCTGCTCGCGCGTGTCACGCAGACGAAGGGCAAGGGAGACGTGCAGTACGTCGGTGTCACGACCGGCATGAACAGCCTGATCCGCCCGGCGCTCTACGGCGCGTACCACGAGATCACGAACCTGACCCGCGTCGGCGAGGCCGCGACCGAGGTCGTGACGATCGTCGGGCCGATCTGCGAGACCGGCGATCGGCTGGGCTCGGATCGGTTGATGCCGGTCACGAAGGAAGGCGACGTGCTGCTGATCGCGAATGCCGGGGCGTACGGATACGCGATGAGTTCGCGCTACAACCTGCGGGATCCTGCCGACGAACTGATGATTTGAGCCGCGCCGAGCTGGTCTCGGCGCATCGGTTGTGCGATCGTCGGTCGCGGGCCGGGAGCGCGGCGCCGTGCAGGCACCGGCTCTCGGCGTATCGGGAAGAGTCGATCGAGCGGGAGGGGCTGTGAAGATCTCGACGCGGCGATGTCTTGCTTCGGCTGCGGCGCTTGCGTTCGCAGCCGGGCTCGTCGGCGGCAGCGCGGATGCGCAAGCGCCGCTGCCCGGCCCGCCCTTGCCGCCGTTGCCGGCCGTGCTGCCGACCGTCGAGCATCCAATTCGCGTCGTCGAGGTCGCGAACGGGCTCGAGAACCCGTGGAGCCTTGCGTTCCTGCCGGACGGCACCGTGCTGGTCACCGAGCGGCCGGGAAGGCTCAGGCTCGTGCGCGACGGCGTGCTCGAGCCGGAGCCGATCGCCGGCGTGCCCGAGGTCACGGTGACCGTTCTCGGCGGTCTCCTCGACGTGCTGCTGCACCCCGATTTCGCCGACAACCGGCTGCTCTACCTGAGCTACTCGAAGGGCCGCGCCGACGGGCTTTCGACGACCGCTGTATTGCGCGCGCGCTTCGACGGGCGTGCGCTGACCGACGTCGAGGAAATCTTCGTTGCGGAGAACTGGAGCGTCTCCGAGACGAATTTCGGCGGACGCATGGCCTTCGGCCGGGACGGTCGTCTCTATCTCGTCGTCGGCGAGCGCCAGGAGCAGGAGCGCGCGCAGGACGGCAGCGTGCACGGCGGAAAGGTGCTCAGGCTGGCCGACGACGGCTCGGTGCCGGATGACAATCCGTTCGTCGGCCGCGACGGCTGGCTGCCGGAGATCTATTCGTACGGCCATCGAAGCCCGCAGGGACTCGCGGTCCATCCGGCGACGGGCGCGCTATGGGAAAACGAGCACGGGCCGCTCGGCGGCGACGAGCTCAACGTGATCCTGCCCGGCCGCAATTACGGGTGGCCATTGGCGACCTACGGCAACAACTACGACGGCACGCCGGTCAGCGAGCGCACGTCGCACGACGGCTTCGAGGCGCCGCTGATGTACTGGGTGCCGTCGATCGCGATCTCGGGCCTGTCGTTCTATAC
>CAYMAF010000410.1:0-2362 GCA_964388365.1 uncultured Gammaproteobacteria bacterium
CCGCTCAATCCCATTCCAGCGCCCCTTTCTTCCATTCGTAGATGAAGCCGACGACGAGCAGCGCGAGGAATATGCCCATTGCGCAGATACCGAAGAGACCGATCGCGTCCAGCGAAACGGCCCACGGCACGAAGAATGCAAGCTCGAGATCGAAGAGGATGAAGAGGATCGCCACGAGGTAGTAGCGCACGTCGAAGCGGTTACGCGTGTCCTCGAACGCCTCGAAGCCGCATTCGTAAGCCGACAGCTTCTCTTTGTCCTTGCGCCCGCGTCCGAACGCGAAGCCGATGCCGAGCAGGACGACGCCCAACGCGCCGGCCACGACCAGGAAGATCAGGATCGGCAGATAGTTTGCAAGCATAGTTCGCTACGGCGCCCGGCCGCTTGCGCGGTGGGTTCTCAAAAAACCGGCCTTCCAAGATCGGCCGAAACGGAGGCGATCGGCTGATGCCGACCGAGCCGGCGCGCATTGTAGCAACTCGGCTGGAGCGAGTCTCGCTGTAATTAGTGGTGCGGATGGTCGGACTCGAACCGACACGGCTTGCGCCACTGCCCCCTCAAGACAGCGTGTCTACCAGTTCCACCACATCCGCATTGATCAAGGATCGCCTGCCTCGGTCTCCATCTCGTTGCCGACCGGCACCGATTGCTCCGTGCTCGGGGCCTCGTTCTCGGCCGGCGCATCGGTCGGCAGCGCCGGCGGCAGATCGAGGTCCCGCGGCTCGCTCGGCAGCGCTCGCGGCGCTCCGGCGCCTGCCGGAGCCGTTCGCTCGAGCAGGCTCGCCGGCTCTTGCTGCTCGTTCGAGAAGAACGCGAGCGCAAGGCTCGTGACGAAAAAGGTCGTCGCGAGCACCGCCGTCGTCCGCGACAAGAAATTCGCCGAGCCGCGCGCACCGAATACCGTGCCCGACGCGCCTGCGCCGAAACCGGTTCCGGCATCCGCGCCCTTGCCCCGCTGCAGCAGCACGAGCCCGACGATCATCAGGCACACGAGCAAGTGCAATATCAGGACGATCGTTTGAACCATGTGCCGCCGTCTGCCGCGAACGACCGCGCCTCATCGCGAGGATGCTGCGCCGTGAATCCTCAGAAAATCAGCCGCGTCGAGAGACGCTCCGCCTACGAGGCCGCCGTCGATGTCCTCCATCGCGAACAGCTCGGCTGCATTCGCGCCCTTCACGCTGCCGCCGTAGAGGATGACGAGACCGGAGGCGATTGTAGCATCTTGTCTCGCGATCATCCTTCGAATTTGCGCATGGACCGCCTGCGCCTGCTCCGGCGTCGCGGTCTTGCCGGTGCCGATCGCCCAGACCGGCTCGTAGGCGACGACGGCCTTCGCGAACGCGGCGACGCCCGCGGCCTCGAGGACCGCGTTGATTTGACGCTCGACGACCTCTTCGGTTCGATCCGCTTCGCGCTCTGCGAGCGTCTCGCCGACGCACAGGATCGGCGTCAGCCCCGCGGTCTGGGCCGCCTGGAACTTCTCGGCGACGACGGCGTCGCTCTCGCCGAACAGCGTGCGGCGTTCCGAGTGGCCGACGATCACGTAACGGCATCCGACGTCGGCGAGCATCGCACCCGAGACCTCGCCGGTGAACGCGCCGCTGCCGACGCGCGTCGAGAGATCCTGCGCGCCGAGCATAATCTCGCTGCCCGCGAGCCGGTCCGCGACGCTCTTGAGATACGGATACGGCGGGCACAGCAGCATCGCGGCACCGCCCTGCGCGCCGGCCACGAGCGCCGCGACGAGCGCATCGCTCGACTCGAGCGACCCATGCATCTTCCAGTTTCCGGCGACCAGCTTGGTGCGCCCGGACTGCGGTCGCGTTGCGGCGCTCATTGCGCTTTCCTCCGGCACGTGGTCATAGCGGGGCCGAGAGCTTAAGGGCGGCCCGCCGCGGAATCAACCGGAGCGGCATCGAATGATCCGAAAACGACGTCCCGATCGCGTCGCGTCACTCGATCGCCGCGCGCACGGAGTCGGCGAGACGATTCGCGAGCGATCGCACCGTCTCGGCATCCTCGCCCTCGACCATGACGCGCACGACGGGCTCGGTGCCCGACGGCCGGAGCACGACGCGGCCGCGATCGCCGAGCACCTGCTCGGCATCCCGAACGGCGTCGCCGATGGCCGGGATGCCGTCGATGTCGATGCGGCGCGCCACCCGGACGTTGACCAGCACCTGGGGCAGCTGCGGCATCGGCTGGGCGAGCTCGCGGAGGCTGCGGCCGGTGCGCCGCATCACCGCGAGCACCTGCAGCGCGGTGATCAGGCCGTCGCCGGTCGTCGTCTTGTCGAGGCAGACGACGTGGCCCGACGTCTCGCCGCCGAGCACGCCGCCGTGCTCCTTCAGCATCGCGA
>CAYMAF010000411.1:0-2356 GCA_964388365.1 uncultured Gammaproteobacteria bacterium
CGGCATCCCGAGAGCGGCCGGCAGAACCTCGGCGTCTACCGCCAGCAGGTCATCGGCCGCAACAAGGTCATCATGCGCTGGCTCGCGCACCGCGGCGGCGCGACGGATTTCGCCGCATGGCAGGCCGCGCGGCCGGGCGAGCCGTTCCCGGTCGCGGTCAGCATCGGCGCGGATCCCGCGACGATCCTTGCGGCCGTGACGCCGATCCCGGATACGCTCTCCGAGTACGCGTTCGCCGGGCTGCTGCGCGGCGAGCGGACCGAGCTCGTCGCTTGCCTCGGCTCGGACCTGCGCGTCCCGGCGCACGCCGAGATCACGCTCGAGGGGCGGATCGAGCCCGGGGAGACGGCGCTCGAGGGGCCGTTCGGCGACCATACCGGCTATTACAACGAGGCCGAGCGATTCCCGGTCATGACGGTCGAGCGAATCACGCATCGCCGCGACCCGATCTACCACACGACGTATACGGGCCGTCCGCCGGACGAGCCGGCCGTGCTCGGGCTCGCGCTGAACGACGTGTTCGTCCCGATCCTCCAAACGCAGTTCCCGGAGATCGTCGACTTCTATCTGCCGAGCGAGGCGTGCTCGTATCGGGTCGCGGTCGTCAGCATCAAGAAGCAGTATCCGGGGCACGCGCGTCGGATCATGTTCGGCGTCTGGTCGTACCTGCGCCAGTTCATGTACACGAAGATCGTGATCGTCGTCGACGACGATATCGACGCCCGCGACTGGAAGGACGTGATCTGGGCGATCTCGACCCGGGTCGATCCCGCGCGCGACTCGGTGATCGTCGAGTCGACGCCGATCGACTATCTCGACTTCGCATCGCCGGTCTCGGGCCTCGGCTCGAAGCTCGGCATCGACGCGACGTCCAAATGGCCGGGCGAGGTCGATCGGGAGTGGGGTCGTCCGATCACGATGAGCCCCGAGGTCGTCGAGCGGGTCGATCGGATCTGGGACGAGCTCGGCATCGATTGACCCGAGATCGGCGGGCCGCCGGGCAGCGTGAAGAATCATCCCAAGCGTTGGACATTTGTCATAAGCATCGCTAAGTTATGCGCGTTGCGGCGACCGTGAGCTCGCATTAAGACGGGCAAGGATCGCTCGGGAGTGGTGTATGAGAAGTATCCTGGTCATGAACGCGAAGGGGGGCTGCGGGAAGAGCACGATCGCGACCAACCTCGCCGCGTATTACGCCTCCGAAGGTTTCGAGACCGCGCTCGCGGACTACGACCCCCAGCGCTCGTCGCTCGCGTGGCTCGAGGAGCGCCCGGCCGATTACGGCCCGATCACCGGCGTCGAAGGCTACGATTCGGGGCTGCGCTCGCTTCCGCGCAACACCGAGTACCTGATCATCGATGCGCCGGCGCGCTCTCACGGCCGGGAGCTCACCGAGCTCGTGAAACGAGCCGAGACGATCATCGTGCCGGTGCTGCCTTCGCCGATCGACATGAAGGCCGCCGCGGGCTTCGTCGAGGAGCTGATGGGCCTTGCGAAGGTCGAGGACAAGAAGGCGAAGGTCGCCGTCGTCGCGAACCGGGTCCGCGACAACACGCTGATCTTCGAGGAGCTCGACGCCTATCTGACGAAGCTCAAGGTGCCGTACGTCGCGACGCTGCGGGAAGCGCAGAACTATATCCGCGCGTACCAGCGCGGGCTCGGCGTGCACGAGCTGCCGCCCTATCTCGCTTGGCCGGACTGGGAGCAGTGGGACCCGCTGCTCGAATGGCTCGACTCGAAGCGTTCCCGGCCGCGCTGAGCGGTCTTCGTCCTCGCCGAGCGTCCGCTCGTCCCGTGCCGACGGCCGGCGCGGCGTCACGCGGTAACGCTTCGATCCGACGAGCGGCGGCGCTCAGCCGGCCGGCGGCTCGAGCGCCGGCACGGACTGCGCGCGCCCGTCCGCGAGCGCGAGACCGGATCTGAACGCGAGCGCGGCGCGTTCGTTCTCGCCGAGCCGATCGAGCAGCGTTCCGTAGAGCGCATAGGCCTCGGGCGCCGGATCGATCGCGATGCTCGATTCGAGATAGCTGCGCGCCTTGCCCCACAGCTCGCTCGCGATGCAGAGCCGCGCCGCGGCGACGAGCAGCGCCGCGTCGTCCGGCCGCGCCTCGAGCCATGTCTCGGCCTGTCCGAGCTGCTTCGCCGCGTCCGGCGCGCAGATTCGGCCGTACGCGTCGATGAGCACCGCGTGCCATTCGCGCTTCAGCGCCGCGCGCAGCACCCGCTCGGCATCGTCGCCGCGGCCGAGGCGGTCGAGCGCGAGCGCCCGCAGCGCGATGATCCGGGGATTGCGGCGGAGCTCGCGCGGCAAGCCGTCCCAGCGGCGCGCGAGCCGCTCGGACGTGAGCTCGGGATC
>CAYMAF010000412.1:0-2327 GCA_964388365.1 uncultured Gammaproteobacteria bacterium
TAGTAGAACGCGCCGACCACGGCGAACACGACGCCGACCGCGGCGAGCCAGACGAACCCGGCCTCGATCAGGCTCTCGAGCACGACTAGCTTCGCGTAGAAGCCGACGAGAGGCGGCACGCCGGTCATGCTGAACATGATCAGCAGCATCACGAACGCAAACCACGGGCTGCGCTGGTTCAGGCCCTTGAAGTCCTCGATGTTCTCGGCCTCGAACCCGCGGCGGCTCAGCAGAATGATCATGCCGAACGCCGCGGTCGCCATCAGCACGTAGACGATCGTGTAGTACATCGCGTCGCGCACGCCGTTCTCGGTGCCCGCGATGAAGCCCATGAGGATGAAGCCGACGTGCGAGATCGTCGAGTAGCCGAGCATGCGCTTGAAGTTCGTCTGGACGATCGCGAGGAGGTTGCCGAGCGCGAGCGACAGCACGCAGAGGATCACGAGCATGTCCTGCCAGTTCACGTGCAGCGGCCCGAGCGCCTCGACGAGCACGCGCCACGCGAGCGCGAACGCCGCGATCTTCGGCGCCGAGCCGACATAGAGCGTGATCGGGGTCGGTGCACCCTCGTAGACGTCCGGGATCCACATGTGGAACGGCACGGCGCCGAACTTGAACGCGACGCCGACGATGACGAACGCGAGCGCAACGATCGCCGGCACCGTCAAGCCGCCCGGCTCGGCCAGCTCGGCCGCGAGCGGCGCGAGCTCGATCGTCCCGGTGATGCCGTACAGGAGCGAGATGCCGTAGAGCAGCATGCCGGACGCGATCGAGCCGAGCACGAAGTACTTCATCGCGGACTCGGCCGACGACGCCGATTCGCGGTTGAACGCGATCAGCGCATAGAGCGACAACGCCTGCAGCTCGAGCCCAAGGTACAACACGAGCAGGTTGTTGCCCGAGATCAGGATCATCAGCCCGAGCAATCCAAAGAGGCCGAGCACGAAGAACTCGCCCTTGAAGAGCCCGGCCCGCTCGAGGTAATCGCGCGAATACAGGAACACGATCGCGACGATCAGGTACGCGAACAGCTTCAATGCGTTGCCCGCAGGGTCCGCGACATAGCTGCCGAAGAAGGTGGTCGTCGCGGTCTCGGAGCCGAAGACCCACGACATGACCGCCGCGCCGACGAGCGCGAGCATCGACAGCGCGTACGTGATCCGCCGCTGCTCCTGGCGCAGGAAGACGTCCACGAGCAGCACGACGCAGATCGCGGCGGTCAAGAAGATTTCCGGGGCGGCAAGCGCGTAATCGATCATTGCATCTCAGTCCAGAAAGCCGGATCCAGCTCGAAAAACGGGGTCAGCCCCTCTTTTACCTATAGCTTCGAACGCATGACCTGCTCGAGCAGGTTCGCGAGCGTCGCATCCATCGCCTCGACGAGCGGCGCCGGCCAGACGCCGAGCAGCAGCACGGAGACCGCGAGCACACCGAGAATGAAGAGCTCGCGCCGGTCGAGATCCGGCATCGCGGCGACCCGCTCGTTGCCAACCTCGCCGTAGACGACACGGCGCACGAGCCATAGCGTGTACGCGGCCCCGAGCACGACGAGCGTCGCCGCGAGGAACGCGATCCAGAAATTCGCCTGGTAGCTGCCGAGGATCACGAAGAATTCGCCGACGAACCCGGACGTGCCGGGCAGTCCGACGTTCGCCATCGCGAAGAGCACCATGAAGCCCGCGAACTTCGGCATCGAGTTCGCGACGCCGCCGTAGGCCCCGATCTCGCGGGTATGCATCCGGTCGTACAGCACGCCGACGCAAAGGAACAGCGCCCCGGAGATCAGGCCGTGCGAGATCATCTGCACCATACCGCCCTGGAGCGCGAACATCGCGCCGTCGTTCCCGTTACCGTTCGTCACGATCTCGAAGATCACGAAGAAGCCGAGCGTCACGAAGCCCATGTGCGCGATCGACGAGTACGCGATCAGCTTCTTCATGTCCTGCTGGACCAGCGCGACGGCCGCGATATAGACGACCGCGATCAGCGACAGCCCGATCATCAGCCAGTCGAGCGCCTGGCTTGCATCCGGCGCGATCGGCAGGCTGAAGCGCACGAAGCCGTAGCCGCCCATCTTCAGCAGGATCGCGGCCAGGATCACCGAGCCGCCGGTCGGCGCCTCGACGTGCGCGTCCGGCAGCCACGTATGAACCGGCCACATCGGCACCTTTACCGCGAACGCGATCAGGAACGCGAAGAAGATGAGCGTCTGCTCGGTCATCGACAGCGGCAGCGCGTGGAGATCGGGGATCGAGTAGCTGCCGCCTTCGAGGTACATGTAGATCAGCGCGACGAGCATGAACACCGACCCGAGGAAGGTGTACAGG
>CAYMAF010000413.1:0-2324 GCA_964388365.1 uncultured Gammaproteobacteria bacterium
GCATAATGTGGGCTTTCCGCAAGGGATGCCGATGCTCAAGCTCGTCGTCGCCGTCGCCGTCGGCTATGTCCTGATCGCGGCCGGCTTGTATCTGCTCCAGCATCGGCTGCTGTATCTGCCGAGGGTGCCGGGACGCGCGCTGATCGTGACCCCGGACGATCTCGGCCTCGCTTACGAGGACGTGACGCTGCACACCGCCGACGGCGTCGCGCTACACGGCTGGCGGCGATCGCGTGCTGCTCTTCTTCCACGGCAACGCGGGGAACATCTCCCACCGGCTCGGATCGATCGAGGTGTTTCACGATCTCGGGCTGTCGGTGCTGATCATCGACTACCGCGGCTATGGCGCGAGCGGGGGACGTCCGTCCGAGCAGGGCACGTACCGCGATGCCGAGGCGGCGTGGCGGTACTTGACGGAGACGCGCGGCATCCCCGCGTCGGAGATCGTCGTGTTCGGCCGGTCGCTCGGCGGCGCCGTCGCGGCCTATCTTGCGGCGCAGACGACCCCTGCCGCGCTGATCGTCGAATCGGCGTTCACGTCGTTGCCGGACCTCGCCGCGGAGCTCTATCCGTGGCTTCCGGCGCGCTGGCTGACGCGTTTCGACTATCCGACCGAGCGTTACGTTGCGGCCGCGCGGTGTCCGGTCCTCGTCGTGCACAGCCGCGACGACGAAATCACGCCGTACCGCCATGCCGAAACGATCTTCGCGGCGGCGAGGGACGCGCACGGCCTCGTCGCGCTCGCCGGGACGCACAATGAGGCGCACGTCCTGAGCGAGCGCGACTATATCGCCGCGCTGCGAGCGTTCCTTGCCGACGTCGATTGACGCGGTTACCAGGGCGCGACCCGGCGCTCGGAGGCCGCGTCGCGCGATACCGGCAGCGTCGCCGGCGCGCCTTCGTCCTTGACGAGGACGGCGAGAAACTTCGCGGGCTCCGTGCTGCTCGCGTTGCGCGAGACGGTGTGGATATCGGTCGGCGACTCCTCGAAGGTCTGTCCGGCTTTCAGCGTGACCTCCTCGCCGCCCGCCACCTGCATGACGACCGTGCCCTCGAGCACGTACACGAGCACATCGGCGTTGTGCCGGTGCGGGGGCGTCGCGCCTCCGGGCCCGTACTCGACGAGGACCATCGAAACCTCCTTGCCGGTTACCCCAGCGAGCGGCTTCGTGAGGAGCGGCGTCACGCGCCCTTCGGCCGATGGCGGCTCCCCAGTCGAGGCCCGCGGCTCCGTGTCCGCGGATCGATCATCCCGCGAGGGCTGGGCGTGTGCGCTCATCGCGGCCGCCGCGGCAAGCGCGGCGGCCATCACGATCTGTCGAGGGGAATACGTTCGAAGCATGGCGTTCTCCTCAGGAGCCGTGTGCCGCGGCGATCCGGTGGACGCTACCCGGCTCGTAGTCGCCGGCGGGCCGCTTGAATGCGATCGATAGGCGGTTCCAGCCGTTGATCGCAACGATCGCGAGCGTCAGTGAGACGAGCTCGTCCTCGGTGAACTCGGCCCTCGCGAGCTCGTAGACATCGTCCGGTACCTCCTGATGCTCGAGCCGCGTCACGGCTTCCGTCCACGCGAGCGCGGCGCGCTCCCTTTCGCTGTAGACGGTCGCTTCGCGCCAGGCGGAGAGGAGATACAGCCGTTGCTCGGACTCGCCACTGGCGCGCGCGTCCTTCGTATGCATGTCGAGGCAGTAGCCGCAGCCGTTGATCTGCGATGCGCGGATCTTCACGAGCTCGAGCAGTGCGGGCTCGAGGCCCGAGCGATTGACGGCGGCGCCGAGGCCGAGCATCGCCTGGAAGGCGTCGCGGTGCTTTGCGGGATCGAAGGTCAGTCGGGCTTGCATCTTTCGCATCTCCTTGCGTTGATCAGCATTGCACCTAGAAGACGCGCGGCGCTCGATCTTTGTGACACGCGCCGATCACGCCGGCGACACCAGCGTCGAGATATCGGCGAACGACTTCAGCTTGTCCGGGTTCGCGATCGAGTAATAGCGGTGAATCCGCTCGCCGTCGGTCTCGATCACGGCGACCGAATGGAGGCGCCCATCGAAATACTGAGCGACGCCGGGCTGGCCGTTCACGCGAACGATCGTTCTGTCGACGCGGATCCGGCTGCGCCTGGCAACGGCGTACCAAAGCGTTGCGATGCGCTCGGCGCCGAGGAGCGGGCGCCGCGCCGCGATCGCTTTGCCGCCGCCGTCCGAGATCAACGTGGCGTCGGGCGCGAATAGCGCCTTCAGCGCCTCCCGGTCCCCGCCGTTCACCGCGTCGACGAACTTACGCAGCATCTCGACCCGGGTCTTGTCGTCGACGACGAAGCGCCGGCG
>CAYMAF010000414.1:0-2323 GCA_964388365.1 uncultured Gammaproteobacteria bacterium
GACGAACCAGGAGCTGCCGCTGCTCACGACCTCGCTGATCGCGCTGTCGGATTTCGTGCAAGCCTGGTGGTTCGCGCTGATCGGCGCGGCCGTCGCGGCGGCGCTCGGCGTGCAGCGTATGCTGAAGGTCGAGCACGTTCGGCGAAGGGTCCACGGCGCGCTGCTGCGGTCCCCGCTGATCGGCCGGGTGATCCGCGGCCTGAATACCGCGCGCTTCACGCGAACGCTCGCGATCCTCACATCGAGCGGCGTGCCCGTCCTCGAGGCGCTTCGGATCAGCGCGACGGTCGTCACGAACCTGCCGATGCAGGACGCCGTCAAGGAGGCCGCGGTTCGCGTCAGCGAAGGCGGAGCGATCGGCCGCTCGCTCGGCCAGTCGAAGCTCTTCCCGCCGATGGCGATTCATCTGATCGGCAGCGGCGAATCGAGCGGCGAGCTCGACCGGATGCTCGAGCGTGCCGCAACACATCAGGAAAGCGAGATGGACAGCTTGATCGGCACGATGCTGAGCGTCCTGGAGCCGGCGCTGATCATCGGCATGGGCCTGATCGTTCTCGCGATCGTCATGGCGATCCTGCTGCCGATCTTCCAAATCAATCAGCTCGTCGGCTGACCTTCAGGCAACGCTTTCGCACGGTACTGTGACGGGCTTCAAAGGCTCGGCCGTGAACGTATTGCGAGGCTATTGCCAAGGTCTTACCTTAGGTTTATAACAGCGCGCACCGTGGAGCTGGAGAACGGTAACTCGTTGTTTGGAGGTCGCAATGAAGCACGGCGATTCGGAAGTGGATGACGATCTGCCGGACGACGATGTGTCTGAAGACGAAGACGAGGACGTCGAGGGCTTGACGGATAACGTCGGCGACGCATCCGTGGAGATCAACGTCGAGCAACTGATTCAGGAAATCGAGATGCAAAGCAAGGCGAGCCGGCTGGACAGGGAAGCCCAGACGCGGCGGCGTCTCGAGGAGCTGATGGAGCAAAGAAGGGCCAAGAGAGAGCTCGAGGACTTCGAAGACTACGAAATCTGAGCCGAGGCGGCTGCGCGAAGACTTGTTTTCGTCTCGGGAGCCAAGCCGCCTTCGAGCCGCGCTGCACGCGGATTCGTTAGGCGGCCGAGCCGGCACCACCTCTACTTTTTTCTTTTTTCGAGCCGATCACCCGAAATTCCTCGCTTCGGCCGCGACGCGGCCGATCAGCGCGCTGTAATCGTGCAGCCGTTCCGCGACGACGTGGAGCACACCGCTTTCCTTTTGGATCCGCCCGGTGACGCCGAGCAGCCGCGCCCCGAGCAGCGCGCTTCGCTCGCGCTCGGCGACGCTCGCCCAGACGATCAGGTTCAGATAGCCGGACTCGTCCTCGAGCGTGACGAAAACGACGCCCGACGCGCTCGACGGACGCTGGCGAGTGATCACGATCCCGGCCGCATGGACTCGCGCGCCGGCCTCGAGCGCATGCACCTCGGCGGCCGACAGCACGCCCATCCGCTCGAGCCTCGGTCTTAGCAGCGCGAGCGGATGGCGGCCGAGCGTGAAGCCGAGCCGCCGGTAGTCGGCGACGATATCCTCTCCTTCGGTCGGCTTACGCAGCAACGGGATGCCCTCGGGGATCCGCGCGGACTCGAGCAGCGGCGTCGGGCGCTCGACGCCTGCGACGTCCCAGCGGGCGCGATGCCTGTGAGTCGCGAGCGCTTCGAGCGCCCCGCCCGCGGCGAGCGCTTCGAGCGCGTTCGCGTCGAGCTTCGCGCGGCGCGCAAGGTCGCGCACGTCCTCGAACGGCGCGGCGGCGCGCGCCGCGACGATCGCCTCGGCGGCCTTCGCCGCGAGCCCCTTGACGCGATCGAGGCCGAGCCGAATCGCCGGCTCCCCCCGCGAGTCCGGCTCGAGCGTCGACTCGGCGCCGCTCGCCGTCACGTCGACCGGCCGAATCTCGACCCCGTGCGAGCGCGCGGCGCGCAGGAGCTGCGCCGGCGCGTAAAAGCCCATCGGCTGGCTGTTCAGGAGCGCGCAGAAGAACGCCGCCGGCTCGTGGCATTTCAGCCATGCGGAGACGTAGACCAACAGCGCGAAGCTCGCCGAATGCGACTCGGGGAAGCCGTACTCGCCGAAGCCTTTGATCTGCTCGAACAGCCGCTTCGCGAACTCGGTTGTGTAGCCGCGCTCGAGCATGCCGTCGATCAGGCGCTTCTCGAAGCGGCCGAGGTCGCCGCGCCGCCGCCACGCGGCCATCGCGCGGCGGAGCTGATCCGCTTCGCCCGGCGTGAACCCCGCCGCGACGATCGCAAGCTGCATGACCTGCTCCTGGAAGATCGGCACGCCGAGCG
>CAYMAF010000415.1:0-2320 GCA_964388365.1 uncultured Gammaproteobacteria bacterium
CTCGTGACGACGAAGCAGGTCTATCAGTGGAACCAGGGCAGCATCTGGCCGCAGCGCCCGAACGTCTACACGAAGCGCATCGCGAACTTCCACGTCGTCGCGTACGACTTCGGGATCAAGCGCAACATCCTGCGGCTGATCGCCGATCTCGACTGCCGCATCACGGTCGTGCCGGCGACGACGAGCGTCGAGGAGGTTCTCGCGCTGAATCCCGACGGGATCTTCCTCTCGAACGGGCCCGGGGATCCGGCGGCCTGCACGTACGCGATCGAAGCGATCCGGCGTTTCGCCGAGCTGCGCATTCCGCAGTTCGGGATCTGCCTCGGCCATCAGCTGCTCGGCCTCGCCGCGGGTGCGAAGACGGTGAAGCTCAAGTTCGGCCATCACGGCGCGAACCACCCGGTGCTCGAGATCGATTCGGGGCGGGTGCTGATCACGAGCCAGAACCACGGGTTCGCCGTCGACGAGGCGACGCTGCCGCCGAACGTCCGCGCGACGCATCGCTCGCTGTTCGACGGGACGCTGCAGGGTATCGAGCTCGCCGACGCGCCGGCGTTCTCGTTCCAGGGGCATCCCGAAGCGAGCCCGGGGCCGCACGACCTGCGGCCGCTGTTCCGCCGGTTCATCGCGATGATGAAGGACTACCGGCGCCAGACCGCCGCCGTGGCGGCGCAATGATCGCTGCCAGTGCGTTTAGCGCTCCTCCAGGCTTTGTTCGCTTTGCAGTGATTGCTGTGGCCGCGGACCCCAGCGCCCTTAGCGTCGCAGCGGGCATCATTCATGAACGATGGGGCGGCGGCGGTGGGCGCAAGGCTGTGTGTCTCCGCGTTTTCGGGACCGCCGTGAATCCGTCCATGGAGGCTGCGCGTGCGCCATCCCTGGCGCGCACGCTCCCGAAAACGCGGAGACACACATGCCTCCGCGTCGGCGGCGTGCCGTTCATGAATGATGCCCGGAGACGGCATCGGTGGCCCAAACGCCCTGTGCTCACACGTCGACGCGTGCGACGGCCCGAGCTCGCAACGCGTGCGGCATTGCGCGCGAGGAACGCAGCGGAGTCGGCGGCGAGCGAGGTCATCGCACTGCACGCCGCCTGCGCAAAGAGCGCCGCGGCGACCGTTGGCGTGCGGGAGCGGCGGACGTCGCCGCCGAGCTGTCGGCGACGGGGCCTCAATGCCGCGGCGACGTGTCGCCGCATTCATGGACGCGATGCCGCCTGGAAGGAGCGTGTCGTGCGACGTGCGCTTTTCCAGGACCGTGCGCGCCTGGGATGGCGCGCGCGGAGCCTCCAGGGATGGATTCACGGCGTTCCTGGAAAAGCGCACGTCGCGCGGCACGCTCCGTCCGCGCCGACGCCGGATTCGTCCATGAATGCGGGCTGCCGACGTATCGAACCGCTGCGAACGACTGAAACGACACGACCATAAGGACTGTGGAAGCAACCGTATGCCGCGCCGCGACGACCTCGAAAGCATTCTGATCATCGGAGCCGGCCCGATCATCATCGGCCAGGCGTGCGAGTTCGATTACTCGGGCACGCAGGCCTGCAAGGCGCTCAAGGAGGAGGGCTATCGCGTCATCCTCGTGAACTCGAATCCGGCGACGATCATGACCGATCCGTCGAGCGCGGACGCGATCTACATCGAGCCGATCAACTGGCGCGCCATCGCGAGCGTCATCGAGAAAGAACGCCCGTCGGCGCTGCTGCCGACGATGGGCGGGCAGACCGCGCTCAACTGCGCGCTCGACCTCGACCGGCACGGCATCCTCGAGAAATACGGCGTCGAGCTGATCGCCGCGTCGCGGCAGGCGATCGACATGGCCGAGGACCGCGAGCAGTTCCGCAACGCGATGCAGGAGATCGGCCTCGACGTCGCCCGCGCCGGCATCGCGCACTCGCTCGAGGAGGCATGGGAGGTACAGAAGGAGATCGGCTTTCCGGTCATCGTCCGCCCGTCGTTCACGCTGGGCGGCAGCGGCGGAGGCATCGCGTACAACCGCGAGGAGTTCGAGGAGATCGTCAGCCGCGGCCTCGACGAGTCGCCGACGACCGAAGTCCTGCTCGAGGAGTCCGTCCTCGGCTGGAAAGAGTTCGAGATGGAGGTCGTCCGCGACCGCAACGACAACTGCATCATCGTCTGTTCCATCGAGAACGTCGACCCGATGGGCATCCACACGGGCGACTCGATTACCGTCGCGCCCGCGCAGACCCTGACGGACAAGGAGTATCAGCGGATGCGCGACGCGTCGATCGCCGTGCTGCGGAAGATCGGCGTCGACACGGGCGGCTCGAACGTGCAGTTCGCGATCAACCCCGAGG
>CAYMAF010000416.1:0-2319 GCA_964388365.1 uncultured Gammaproteobacteria bacterium
TCGTCGGCGGCCTGTCCGGCAACCAGCTCGTCCGGATATCGTTGAACGGCGAGACAGTCACGAACCGCGAGCAGATGCTCGCCGGCGAGTACCGCATCCGCGACGTGCGCACGGGCCCGGACGGCTTCGTGTACATCGTCACTGAAAACCAGTACGGCCAGCCGAGCAGCATCGTCCGCCTCGAGCCAGCCGAAGAGTAAGCGATCGATACGTCCAATCGGCGGCCCTCCCCGGAGGGCCGCGACATCGCCAACGCAGAACGAGGGCCGACCGACGCGGCGAACGAGCCGCAAGCGTCGGCCCTCTCACCTTTCCGTCATTCGGTCTATCGCAACGTCTGGATCGCGAACGTCGTCTCGCAGTTCGGCGGGCTGATTCAGACCGTCGGCGCGTCGTGGCTGATGCTCTCGCTCGCCGCGTCCGCCGAGATGGTCACCCTCGTCCAGGCGTCTACGACGCTGCCGATCGTGCTGTTCGCGCTGATCGCGGGCGCGCTCGCCGACAACTTCGACCGGCGGCGCGTGATGCTCGTCGCCCAGCTATTCATGCTGGCCGTCTCGATCGTTCTCGCCGCGACGGCGTATCTCGATATCGTCACGCCCTGGCTCCTGCTGCTGATGACGTTCCTGATCGGGTGCGGACAGGCGTTCAACGGGCCGGCCTGGCAAGCGTCGGTCGGCCGCATGGTGCCGCGCGAGGATCTGCCGACCGCGGTCGCGATGAACAGCATGGGGTTCAATGTCGCGCGCAGCGTCGGACCAGCGATCGGCGGCGTCATCGTCGCCGCGTTCGGCGCGGCCGCGGCGTTCGCGGTCAACGCGCTGAGCTACGTCGGCATCATCGGCGTGCTCGCGCGCTGGCGGCCCGCGCCAGAGCCCCAGCTCCTTCCGCGGGAGCGGCTCGGCACGGCGATCGAGGCCGGCATTCGCTACGTCGCGATGTCCCCGATCATCAGCTCGACGCTGATGCGCGGCTTCGTGTTTGGTTTCGGTGCGAGCTCGATCAGCGCGCTGATGCCGCTCGTCGCCCGTGATCTCGTCGGCGGCGGGCCGGTCACGTACGGCCTCCTGCTCGGCGCGTTCGGCGTCGGCGCAGTCGGCGGCGCATTCGCGTCGCCCGGGCTGCGCAGGAGCCTGCGCAACGAGTGGATCGTGCGCGTCGCGCAGCTCGTGTTCGGCGCGGCAACGGTCCTAACCGCGGTCAGCACATGGCTCATTGGAACGCTCGTCGCGATGCTGCTTTGCGGCGCGGCGTGGGTCCTCGCGCTCGCGACCTTCAACTCGACGGTGCAGACCTCGGCGCCGCGCTGGGTCGTCGGCCGCGCGTTGTCGCAGTATCAGGTCGTGACGTTCGGCGGCATCGCGCTCGGCAGCTGGATCTGGGGTCTCGCGACGGAGCGCTACGGTCTGCCGGCCGCGCTCGCGATGTCCGCCGTCATCATGCTCGCCGGGGTCGTGCTCGGGCGCCGGTTCGCGGTCCAGCAAACCGAGACGCTGAAGCTCGATCCGCTCGCGCGCTGGAAAGAGCCGGCCGTCGCGGTCGAGATTCAGCCTCGCAGCGGCCCGATCGTCGTGACCGTCGAATACCGTATCCGTGAGCACGACGTCCTCGAGTTCCTGACGCTGATCGCGGAGCGGCGGCGTATCCGGCGGCGCGACGGCGCGCGGCACTGGCAGCTCCTCCGGGATCTCGCGGATCCCGAGCTGTGGATCGAGCGCTTCCAGGCGCCGACGTGGCTCGAGTACGTGCGACTGAGTCAGCGCGCGACGCTGGACGACGCGTCGGTCGTCGAGCGGCTGCGCGCGCTGCATGTCGGTCCGGAGCCGCCGCGCGTGCGGCGCATGATCGAGCGGCAGATCGCGGCGGCGTCCGCGCAAGCGTCGCGCGTTCCGCACGAAACGATCTCCGGCCCGCCCGAAGTCTAGACCCTCACGGCCGTCGCTTCCCCCGAGGAAGTTTCCCGATGTTGCTCGCGGCGCCGCGATCGACCGCGCTTGGCACGGCGCTTGCGTCTTCGAAGCCCGCAAGACAACGCGGAGGAGAACAGCGTGAAGACGACGACAACCACGCGCGGCATCGCGATCGCCGCGGTCGCGGCGCTCGGCCTGGGCGATGCGGCCGCGCAGCCGACCGAGCGCGGCGACGACGGCGCCGCGCGCGCGGAGCCGGCACCGGCCGCGCAGTCTCGCACCGACCGCGACGATCCGGATCGCGTCGAGCGGCGCGCCGAGCTGATCGCGGCCGCGGACGACGCGCTGCGGCAACTGCGCCGGCAGAACGCCGACGCCGCCGAGCTCATGGAGCAGGCCTACGGTCACG
>CAYMAF010000417.1:0-2318 GCA_964388365.1 uncultured Gammaproteobacteria bacterium
CGACGTTCTGCCAGAACGGCGAGAGCAGCGACGTCGAGAAGAAGACCCCGCCGAGATACGTCAGCGGCGTCAGCACGAACGTCGGAATGATCGAGATGTCGTCGAAGGTCTTCGCGAAGATCGCGTTGATGAGCCCGGCGATCGAGAAGATCGCCGCGGTCAGCACGACCGTCGTGATCGTCACGAGCGGATGCACGACATAAAGGTCCGTGAAGAACATCGCGACGAGCGTCACGAGGCCGCCGACGAGCAGCCCTCTGACGACGCCGCCGACGACGTAGCCGATCACGATCGTCACGTGGGACAGCGGCGCGACGAGCATCTCCTCGAGGTGGAGCTGCAGCTTGCCCGAGAAGAACGACGAGACGACGTTGCCGAAAGAGTTCGTGATGACCGACATCATGATCAGGCCGGGTGCGATGAACGTCGTATACGGTATGCCGTCCATGTCGCCGATCCGCCGGCCGATCAGGCTGCCGAAGATGATGAAGTACAGCGTCATCGTGATCGCCGGCGGTATGATCGTCTGCACCCAAATCCTGAGCACGCGCCGGACTTCCTTGCGGACGATCGTCGAGAGCCCGATCAGGTTGATCCGCAGCAGGTCGATATCGCGTTCCTCGGGCGCCGCGGCGCCGAGCTCCGCCTCGAAAGCGCGCTGCGGCTCGCTCACGGCTGCGCTCCGTCGCGCTTGCTCTCGACGAGCCGCATGAAAAGCTCCTCGAGCCGGTTCGTCTTCGTGCGCATCGTCACGACGTTCAACGATTGCTTCGTCAGCTCCTCGAACATTCTGTTCAGGCCCTGCTCCTTCGCGACTTCGACCTCAATCTCGTGCTCGTTGCGCAGACGGACCGTATAGCCGTCGAGCCGCGGCGCCTCGTAGATCCGCTCGTCGAGCGTCAAGACGAAGGCCTCGCGCTGCAGCTTGTTGATCACGTTCGTCATCGAATCGTGCTCGATGATACGGCCTTCATCGATGATCGCGATGTTCCTGCAGAGGCTCTCGGCTTCCTCGAGGTAGTGCGTCGTGAGGATGATCGTGACGCCCGCCGCGTTGATATCCTGCATCAGATCCCACATCGAGCGGCGGATCTCGATGTCGACCCCGGCCGTCGGCTCGTCGAGGATCAACAGCTTCGGCTCGTGCATCAAGGCGCGCGCGATCATCAGGCGCCGCTTCATCCCGCCCGAAAGATTCCGAGCGATATCGTCGCGCTTGTCCCAAAGGTGAAGCGCCTTGAGGTACTTCTCGGCTCGCTGCCTCGCGATTCGCGGCGGCACGCCGTAATAGCCCGCCTGGTTGACGAGCGTATTGTAGTTACGCTCGAACATGTTCAGGTTGACTTCCTGAGGGACGACTCCGATCAGCGATTTCGCCGCTTCGCGCTCGCGGTCGAGATCACGCCCGAACACGACGACGCGGCCGCTGGTCTTCGTGACGAGAGAGGTGATGATCCCTATCGCGGTCGTTTTGCCGGCACCGTTCGGCCCGAGGAGCGCGAAGAAATCGCCTTCGCGCACCGTGAGATCGATGCCCTTGAGCGCCTCGACTCCGTTCGGATAGCGCTTCCGCAAGTTTTCGATGACCAACGCGTCCATGTCGTCCGGTTCTCGGTCCGCACGCAAGGAAGCGGGTATTCTAATGGGAGCGGCAGCGAATAGCGTCCTTTCGCGCGCTGCCGCGGGTTTCCGCTCAGCCGCGCCGCATCCGCTCGGCCGGCCTACGAAGCGCTCGACCCGGCGGCAGCGGAGGCTGCAGCGCGACGAGCACGAGCTGGCGACGCGCCTCGGGCCGCGTCTCGACGAGCAGCTCTCTCCACAGCCACTCCGCTTCCTGAAACGCGCAGACGATGCGAACGCGCGAGATCGCGAGCCGCGGCAGCTCCGAAAGCGGCGTCGTACGCAGCGCGTGGATGACCTCGGCGCCGAGGCCGAAGAATAGGCGCGCATGATAGACGCTCTCGCGGCTCGTGCTCCACGCGCAGTACGCGATCGTCATCTCGAGGATGCGCGCCGGCAGCGCCGAGTCCTCCATGCTCGCCTTCGACGCGTCGTCGCAGGGCGCGAGCTCGAGCTGAAACAGCCCGCGCGGGAACTCGGCGGCCGCGTCGAGCTGCTCCGGCGTGGCTGCTCTCAGCGAGGCCGCTGCCGACGCAGGCAACCCCATATGCCGAGCTTCGTCGAGCTTGCGAGATTGCAAATATCTCAGAAACAATCTATTGAGCTCGAAGATCTGCTCGATGGGCTCCGGGTGAGCGTTTGAGGACATTCCGGCGGGACCTTTTTTCCGCGATTGTTACCATATATGGTCCTAAAAT
>CAYMAF010000418.1:0-2313 GCA_964388365.1 uncultured Gammaproteobacteria bacterium
CGCGGCGCGGCGCGGACCTTTACGCCGGGCTCGCGTCGATCGGCGCGCCGTGGCGTGCCGTGCTGACGCGCCGCGTCGATCATCGCGAATGGGCGCCGTGGGCGCGCCGGAAATACGCTCCGTACGACGTGCTGATCGCGATCTCGAGCGCGATCGAGTCCGAGCTCGTCGAGCATGTCGGCGTGCCGCGAGCGCGCGTGCGCCGCGTGCCGAGCGGCGTGCCGCTCGCGGAGGGCTCGGCGGGGGCGCCCGGCCTTCCGGAGCGGCGTTTCGGAAACGACGGTGCTCCGGACGATACGGATACCCCGCGGGCCGCGGCGCGGCGCGCGCTCCGCGCGTCGCTCGCGCTGCCGCACGATGCGCGGATCGCCGGCGTCGTCGCGCAGCTCATTCCGCGTAAGGGCCATCGCGTCCTGCTGCGCGCGTTGGCCGACGTGCTCGCGCGGCTGCCGCGCTGGCACGTCGTGCTGCTCGGGCGCGGTCCGCTCGAGCGCACGATCCGGCGCGAGATCGCGGCGCTGGGGCTTGCGCCGCGCGTGCATCTGGCCGGTTTCCGGCCGGACGCGCCGCACCGGCTAGCGGCGCTCGATCTCTTGCTGCATCCGGCGCTCAAGGAAGGGCTCGGCCTCGCGGTGCTCGAGGCGATGAGCGCCGGCGTGCCGGTCGCGGCGTCCGCGGCCGGCGGGCTCGTCGATCTCGTCGAGGATGGCGTCAGCGGCGTGCTCGTGCCGGCCGGGGACGTGCGCGCGTGGGCCGAGGCCGCCGATCGGCTGATGCACGACGGCGAGCTGCGCGCGCGGCTCGGGGCCGCCGGCCGGCAGCGCGTCCGCGACGCGTTCGGCGTCGAGCGGATGGTTCAGGGCAATCTCGCGATCTACCGCGAGCTCGCCGCGCCCGAGGCCGCGACTCGCCGGCCGCCGCGGGACGCCGTCTCCGCCGCGCCGGGCCAGACGTCCCGCTCGGAGGTCCGCGCATGAGCGGCTCCGCGAGACACGGGCCGACTGACGCCGAGCTCGAGACGCTCGCGCGGCGGCTCGGCGCCGCGCTCGCGGCGCGGGGCTGGACGGCCGCGACCGCCGAATCGTGCACCGGCGGCTGGATCGCGAAGACGATCACCGATATCGCCGGCAGCTCCGAATGGTTCGGCTCGGGATATATCGTCTACTCGAACGACGCGAAGACCGCGATGCTCGACGTGCCGCCCGCGCTGATCGCCGCGTCCGGCGCGGTCAGCGAGCCTGTCGCGGCCGCGCTCGCGGAGAGCGCGCGCCGCCGCGCGAACGCCGATCTCGCCGTCGCGGTCAGCGGGATCGCCGGCCCGGGCGGCGGCTCGGCCGAGAAGCCGGTCGGGACCGTCTGGCTCGCATGGGCCGGTCCGGACGGCACGGCGACCGAGCGGCGGCATTTCGACGGCGACCGCGAAAGCGTGCGGCGGCAGACCGTCGCGCGCGCGCTCGAGGGGCTGATCGCCGCGGCGGAGCGCGGCGAAGCGCGTTCGAACGCGCAGAGCGGACCGCCGCCCGAGACCGGAGATCGCGACGAGCCGGAGCGGGAGACGAGGATCGACGCGGCGGAGCGCCGCGGCCGCACCCGGCACGACGAGCCGAGCCCGGACGAGGCGCCTGCCCGCCGCCGCATCTTCTTCGCGCTCTGGCCGGACGACGCGACGCGCGGTGCGATCGAGCGCGCGTGCCGCGACGCGGTGCGCCGCTCGGGCGGCCGTCCGACGGCGAAGCGGAATCTGCATCTTACGGTCGCGTTTCTCGGCATGCTCGAGCCGGAAGCGCTCGAGCTCGCCGCGGCCGTGCCGCCGATCGGGATCGGGCCATTCGAGATCGAGCTCGACCGAATCGGCTATTTCGAGGGCTCGCGCGTGCTCTGGCTCGGCCCGCGCGACGTGCCGCCGGCGCTGACGGCGTTGGAGCAGCAGCTCTGGGAGGAGCTCGAGCGGGTCGGATTCGAGCGCGAGCGCCGCGTCTACCTGCCGCACGTCACGCTTGCGCGCCGTGCCCGAGCCGTCGATGCGGCGATTCGGCCGATTCGGTGGGTCGTCGAGCGGCTGGCGCTCGTCGAGTCGCTGCCGCTCGCACGCGGTGTGCACTACGAGCCGCTGCGCGATTGGCCGCTATGACCCGCGCTCTCGCTGCGTGCACGAATCGGCGCGAAGCCGAGGGAAACCGCCGGCTGCCGCCCCCGTGAATCTATGAAATAATCCGCGCACTGCCGCATTTCATCCGTTAGCACCGGGCGGCTGGCGAGCCTCCCGTCACTCCGCAGGAAAATCGAATGGACGAGAACCGCAAGAAGGCGCTG
>CAYMAF010000419.1:0-2286 GCA_964388365.1 uncultured Gammaproteobacteria bacterium
TGATGTTCGAGTGGGTCAATCCTCATTCGTGGCTGCACATCGACGTCACGAAGGAGGACGGCACCGTCGAGCGTTGGAAGGTCGAGGGCGGCGCGCCGAGCGCCCTGCTCCGCCGCGGCTGGACGCGCGATACGCTGCCGCCGGGCACGAAGGTCAGGGTCCGCGGCTTCCAGGCGAAGGATGGTTCGCCGCGCGCGAACTCCCAGGAAGTCGTCTTCCCGGACGGCACCAGCATGGATCTCGGCGGAACCCGCGCCGACTGATCCCGCGCGCGTGCACCCGAGCCGCCGCTCGGGGCGCACGGCAGAATCGAGACGGGGCCGGCTACGGCCCCGTTTCCTTTTGTGGTGCTTGCGCTTACAGGACAAGCCCATCCCGATCCAGTATATTGTCTCGTCGTTCCCCAAAACCTTATGAGCCCGCGCGGCGAAGGAGAAAAGGTATGCCGCTGGTCAATATGAAACCGGTTCTGGCCGAGGCGAAGTCGAAGGGATACGCGGTCGCTGCGTTCAACCCGGTCGATTACGCCTCGATGAAAGCGATGGTGGCCGCTGCCGAAGAGCTGAACGCGCCGGTCATCATTCAATCCTCCGCGAAGACGATCAAGTACTACGGCCATCGGGCGCTCATCGAATGGATTCGAGAGATCGCCGACGATTCGCCCGTTCCGGTCGTGCTGCATCTCGATCACGGTAAAGACCTCGACATGATCAAGAAGTGCATCGACATGGGCTGGACGTCCGTGATGATCGATGCGTCGGAGTATCCGTTCGAGAAGAACCTCGAGCTGACGCGCAAGGTCGTCGATTGGGCGTCCGCCGCAGGTATCGGCGTCGAAGCCGAGATCGGCCAGATCATGGGCGTCGAGGACGACATGGTCGTCGCCGAGGAAGACTCGCAGCTCACCGACCCGGCCGAGGCGGAGCGGTTCTGCCGCGAGCTCGATCTCGCCGCGTTCGCCGCCGCCGTCGGCACCGCCCACGGCTACTACAAGGGCGAGCCGAACGTGCGCTTCGACCTGATCGAGGAGATCAACAAGCGCACCGGCGTGCCGATGGCGCTGCACGGCGGCACGGGCCTTTCGGACGAGGTGATTCAGCGCTGCATCAAGCTCGGCTGCGCGAAGATCAACATCTCGACGAACCTGAAGCACGTGTTCATCGACAGCTTCGTCGAGTATCACAAGAACAATCCGAAGGACTACGAGCCGCTCCGCGTGCTCGGCGCTCAGTTCGAAGCGCTGAAGGCGCTCTTCAAGGAGAAGATCGCGCAGTTCGGCGGCACGAACCGCGCGGGCGAAGTCCTCGCGAAGGTGGCTTGAGCGACATGATGAAAGCTCTGATCTTCGACTGCGACGGAGTTCTCGTCGACACCGAGCGTGACGGTCATCGCGTCGCGTTCAACCGTGCCTTCGCCGACATCGGGCTCGACGTCTCCTGGGACGTCGAGCTCTACGGCGAGCTGCTCAAGGTCGCCGGCGGCAAGGAGCGCATGCGGGCGTACTTCGAGAAGGCCGGCTGGCCGGCCGAGGCGAAGGACAAGGACGAATTCATCGCCGATCTGCACAAGCGCAAGACGGCCATCTTCAAGGAGATGATCGCGAGCGGGCAGCTTTCGCTGCGCCCGGGAATCAATCGCATCATCGATGAAGCATCGGCCGCGGGCATGCGGCTCGGCGTCTGCACGACGTCGAACCCGATCTCCGTCGACGGCGTGCTCGATCTGATGGGGCCGGAGCGCAAGCGGAAGTTCGAGTTCGTCCTCGCGGGCGACATCGTTTCCCGCAAGAAGCCGGATCCCGAGATCTACAACCTCGCGAAGGAGCGGCTCGGCCTCCCCGGCTCGAGCTGCATGGTGATCGAGGACAGCCGCAACGGTTTGCTCGCCGCGCACGGCGCCGGTATGCCCTGCCTGATCACGACGAGCACGTACACGATCAACGAAGATTTCACCGAAGCGGTCAAGGTCGTGCCGGAGCTCGGCGATCCGCCGAACGTCCTCGTGACGCTGAAGGATCTGCAAGAGCTCGTGGCGCAAAGGGCGACCTAGAAAGCTGGAGGGGAGAAGACGAAATGAAAGAGATCACGCTGGCCGACGTCGAGCGCGCGATCAAGACGGTCGCGGAAACGGCGCTGCGCAACGAGCAGTATTTCTCGGAGCTCGACTCCGCCGCGGGCGATGCCGATTTCGGCGTCTCGCTCGCGTCGGGTTTCCGCGTCGTGCAGAACGACTGGGATCAGCTCGACCGCAGCTCGATCGGAGCGTTCCTGCTGAAGATCAGCATGA
>CAYMAF010000420.1:0-2285 GCA_964388365.1 uncultured Gammaproteobacteria bacterium
TGCAGCGCTCGCCGTTCAAGCTGAAAATCATGAACACGACCGCGTCGAGCGCGCGCTCGAGATCGGCGTCGTCGAAGACGATCACCGGATTCTTGCCGCCGAGCTCGAAATGCACGCGCTTCAGCGTCGGCGCCCCCTGAGCCATGATCGCGCTGCCGGTCGCCGATTCGCCGACGAACGCGATCGCGCGGATCGCGTCGTGCTCAGTCAGCGCGCGCCCCGCGGTCTCGCCGATGCCGTGCACGATGTTCAGCACGCCCGGCGGCAGACCCGCGGCGGTCGCGATCTCCGCGAGAATCGATGCCGTCAGCGGGCTCCACTCGGCCGGCTTGTGCACGACGGTGCAGCCCGCGGCGAGCGCCGGTGCGATCTTCCATGTCGCGAGCATGAACGGCGTGTTCCACGGTGTGATCACGCCGACCGGCCCGATGGGCTGCCGCAGCGTGTAGTTGACGTGATCGCGCGCCTGCAGCGAAAGGCCGTTGCCGGCCTCGGGGGCCTTGTCCGCGTAGAAGCGGAAATTCGCGGCGCCGCGCTTCGCCGCGGCGGCCATGAACCGCAGCGGCTGGCCCGTGTCCATCGACTCGACGAGCGCGATCTCCTCGGCCCGCTCCTCGATCGCGTCGGCGATGCGGTGCAAGAGCCTGCGGCGCTCGGCGCCGGGCACCTCGCGCCACTCGGGAAACGCCCGGCTCGCGGCCGCCGCGGCCGCGTCGACGTCGCGCGGGCCGCCCGCCGCGGCCCGGCACAGCATCGAGCCGTCGACCGGCGTGAAGACGTCGAACGTCTCGCCGGATTCGGCCGGACGGAGCTCGCCGTCGATCAGATGCTCGAGCGGCTTTTGCTCGAAACGGGCGAGATGCGCCCTCGCCTTCTTGAGATTTTCGTTGAGCCGCTCGCTCATCGGCCTCGTTCCTCCATCTGATGCCTGTTTCCGTGCCGCGACGCCGGCACCACGAGCCGCGCCGAACGATTCCGCCGGAGCGCGCGCTACGCCCCGCCGGATCCCGAAGACGCGCGTTCCGCGCGCCGCTGCTCGACGTATCGATGCAAGTTGTTCTTCTTGAAGTTCAACACCGGATCGAATTCCTGGATGTTGAACGAGATCGCGAGCGGCGTCTCGGCGAACAGCGGATCGAGATACTCTGTCAACGCCGCGAACAGCCGCTCGCCGGCCTGTCGGCGCACCTCGATCGGCCGGCCGTGACCGACGAGCGCGGTGACGTGAACGAAGGCGTTCGCCGGATCGCAGTCGGCGATCCGATATCGGTCGGCGCGATGCGCCCTGACCCTGAGTCCGCCGAGCGGAAATACGCCGGTCTCGAGCGCGGCGGCATGGAGCGTATCCATCAACCCGTCGAGGCCGAGCCTCTCCTCGAGGTTCGCCGAGTACTCGATGATCAGATGAGGCACCTTTCCCTCCGCTCCGGCGCTCCGTAGCCGGCGGCGCCCACGTCGCCCCCGCGGCGGCTCGAACGCCGGGCGGCGACGACTCGGGGATGCTAGTGCCGCGCGGAGAGCGCCGTCAATTGCACCGCCGGGCCCGACCGAGCCGCGGCACGAGTGCGGGCGCGCGCCTCGGCGTCCGCGGCCGAGCGCCATTGCCGGAACGGGCGCCGCGTCGTACGCTCGCTGCGACGTTCGCTATTGGACCCGACCGACGATGCTCGAAAGACTGCGCGGCTCGATCCCGCCGCTGATCACGCCGTTCCGCGACGGCGAAGTGGACTACGACGCGTATGCGCGGATGATCGAACGCCAGATCGCCGAAGGCTCGCACGGCCTTCTCGTGAACGGCACGACGGCGGAGCCGTCGACGCTGACGGCCGACGAGCGGAACCGGCTGGTCTCGCTGGCGGTCGACGTCGCCGGCGGCCGGGTGCCGGTCGTCGCGGCGACCGGCTCGCAGTCGTTACGCGAGAGCGCGCTGTTGACGGAGCACGCGGTCGACGTCGGCGCCGACGCGCTGCTGATCGTGACGCCGTACTACGTCCGCCCGCCGCAGCGCGGGCTCGTCGAGTACTACGCCGAGCTCACGGCGGGCATCGAGACACCGTGGATGGTCTATCACATCCCGGGCCGGACCGCGGTCAACGTCACGCTCGACACGCTGCGCGAGCTCAAGGAACGCTCGCCGAGCTTCGTCGGCATGAAGCACGCGGTCAACGATCTCGGTTTCGTCTCCGAGTGTCTGTCGGCGCTCGGCCCTTCGTTCAAGATCTTCGTCGGTCTCGAGGAGCTCAGCTTTCCGATGCTCGCGGTCGGCGCTTGCGGGCTGATGAACG
>CAYMAF010000421.1:0-2275 GCA_964388365.1 uncultured Gammaproteobacteria bacterium
TGCTGCTGCACTTGAACGGTTTTCCGTCGCTCGAGAAGGTGCTGCCGTCGAAGGTGTTCGAGTATGCGGCGACAGGAAAACCGATCCTCGCGGGTGTCAAAGGCTACGCGCGGCGCTTCGTCAGCAACGAGGTCGACGGCGCGGCCGTGTTCGATCCCGGTAACGCGCTCGCGATGGCCGACGCGCTCGGCTCGCTCGAGCCGACGCATTTCGATCGGGCGCGTTTCAAGGAAGCGTATCGGCGCGACCGGCTCATGGATGCGATGGCGGCCGATATCCTGGCCGCGGCCGCGGCCGAGCCCCGCCGCGCCGCGACGGTCGGGCGCCGCGCCGCCGGCTGAGATGGCAGCGCAAGGCTCGCTCCCCGACGCCCGCCGCGCGGGCCGGCGCCGCTGCAAGGGCCGCGCGACGCGCATCGCGTATGTCGATCCGCAGTCGTATCACGGCCTTGCGAAGTACGATCTCGGCTACCTCCGCGGTCTGCTCGACGCGGGTTTCGACGCCGACGTCGTCTTCTACTGTTCGACGCTGCTCGACGGGCGCGTGCCCGCGCCGGTCGAGGTCAGACCCATCTTTGACTACAACCGGAAGCGGTCGCCGATCGTCAAGGCGCTGCTCTACTTACGGTCGATCGCGCGGCTCGCAGCCGATGCATGGTCGCGGCCCGCGGCGCTCTATCACTTCCAATGGTTCAAGCTGCCGTGGCTCGACGTGCTGCTCGTCATGCTGCTGCGCAAGGCGGCGGGCGCGCGCGTCGTGATGACGGCGCACAATGTCGTGCCGCACGACGGCGAGGGCAAGCGGCACCTCGCGCTCGCGCGGCTCTACCGCTCGGTCGACGCGATCGTCGTGCACCACGAGAAGACGGGGAGCGAGATCGCGTCGCGCTTCGGCGTCGACGCCTCGCGGATCCACGTGCTGCGGCACGGGCCGATCAAGATCGACGGGCGCGGCCGCGCGCGGCACCGCCGGAGCCTGAAGCGCTTCGCCGCGCAGCACGAGCTCAGGTTCCTGTTTCTCGGCCGCGGCAGCCGCTACAAGGGGCTCGATATCCTGCTCGACGCGTGGACGCGCTTCGAGGCCGACGGCCCGACGAGCGCCGGCCTGATCGTGATCGGCGCGATCGATACCGAGCTCAAGGACGCCGCAGCGCAGGCTGCGCACCGGCATGCGTCGCTGCTCGTGATTGACGAGCGCGTCTCCGAGGCGGATCTGCATCAGGCGATGCGCTGCGCGGACGTCGTCGTGCTGCCGCATCGGCGCATCTCGCAAAGCGGCGTGCTCCTGTCCGCGCTCGGCCGGCGCAAGCCGGTGCTCGTCGCGCCGCGGCCGGGCCTCGTCGAGCCGCTCGAGATCGCGACGGTCGGATGGCGGTTCGACGGCACGGCCGCGGGACTTGCCGATCGGCTCGCGTTTCTCGCGTCGCGTCCCGGCGAGGTCGCGCGGATCCGCGGCGACCGGGAAGCGTGGAAGCTCGTCCAGGACGCGTACGCGTGGCGCAATACCGGGCGAAACGCGACCGAGGTTTACTTACGGCTGATCGACGGGCCCGCGGGCAGCGTCGCGCCGAGCCGCGCGAATCGCAGCGCGCGAGCTTGAGCGGCCGCGTTCCCGTTCGCGCGTTCGCGGGGCGCGGGGGCATCGCATTCGGGGGCCACGAGCTTCGGGAATGCAGCGGCGTTCCCTGGCTCGAGCGAGGTCGCGAGCGGGGGCCCCTGAAGCCGCTTCGCCGGCCGATTACAATAGCCCGCTTCACCTCTTGATCACTCAAAGCCTGGCACCGTGAAAATCCGCACCCGCTTCGCCCCGAGCCCGACCGGTTATCTCCACATCGGCAGCGTCCGCACGGCGCTCTACGCGTGGCTCTACGCGCGCCACCACGGCGGCGAGTATTTCCTCCGGATCGAGGACACGGACCGCGAGCGCTCGACGCAGGCCGCGGTCGACGCGATCATCGACGGTCTCGACTGGCTCGGCCTCGACGCCGACGCGCCGCCGATCTACCAGACGCAGCGTTTCGACCGGTATCGCGAGGTGCTCGAGCGCCTCATCGCCGACGGGCACGCGTACCGGTGCTACTGCACGCGCGAGGAGATCGACGCGATGCGCGCCGAGGCTCAGGCGCGAGGCGAGAAGCCGCGTTACGACGGCCGCTGCCGGGCCGGCGGCCGCGAGCGTCCGGACGTCTCGCCGACCGTGCGCTTCAAGACGCCGCTCGAGGGCGAGACGGTCGTCGACGATCTCGTCAAGGGCCGGATCGTCTTCGACAACGCCG
>CAYMAF010000422.1:0-2275 GCA_964388365.1 uncultured Gammaproteobacteria bacterium
GGGAACGGGAATCGTCGTCGTTCGTCTCATGTACATGGCTCGCGCGTTTCGCGTGCGCGTATCCGTGTAGCACGAGGGCGCCGGGACGCGCTCGTCCAACCGTTGGTATGTTGCAACTTGTTGGGAAAACTGTGTCGATTTTGTGTTGTATGATTGACACGCTCCCGGACTTGCGGCATCGAATAATGACCGAGGCCCTGCCGTTGCAGCGGTCGGGGGCGCAATAACAACTTGAAAGGACACCCTTGAAGAAGAACCGTAGCGTAGCAGGGCGTTCGGGTAGCGGAGCGGCGCTATGACGATCGTCGGGCCGTTCCTCGCGTTTGTCGTCACCGTTCTCTTCATGTTCACGCTTCGGCCCGTCGCCGTCGAGGTCGGGCTCGTCGACGTGCCCGGCGGCCGCAAGCGCCACGATGCACGCGTGCCGTTGATCGGCGGTATCGCGATGGCGGTCGGCCTCGGCTTCGGCTCGAGCATCATCGGGCCGCCTGCCTACTGGAACTCGGTGCTGCTCGCGATGTATCTCCTGGTCGCGGTCGGAACGGTCGACGACCGTTACGAGCTGCCGCCGAGCGTCCGGCTGATTGCCCAGTCCTGCGCCGCGATGCTCGTCGTGTTCGGTGCCGAGCTTTCGGTGACGCACCTCGGCGCGCCGCTGTTCTTCGACTTGCCGCTCGGCCCGGTGTCGATCGCGTTCACGATCCTGTTCATCGTGACGGTCATCAGTGCTTTCAACGTGATCGACGGGCTCGACGGGCTGGCCGGAGGGCTCGCTTTCATCGCCATCGGGGCCTGCATGGCGGTCTCGTTCGGAACGGATCTCTGGATCCTGTCCGTGCTGATGCTCGCGGTGATCACGGGATTCCTGCTGTTCAACCTGCCGCTGCCGTTCAATCGGCCCGTACGAGTCTTCATGGGCGACGCGGGCAGCACGTCACTCGGGCTTGCCGTCGCGGCGCTCGGCATCGCGCTCTGCCAATCGTCCGACGCCCGGCTCGCCCCGGTCACCGGACTGTGGCTGATTGCGGTGCCGGTCTACGATCTGTTCTCCGCGATCGTCAGACGGCTGCTCGCCGGCCGATCGGTGTTCGAGCCGGACCACCATCATCTGCATCACCTGCTGATCGAGCAGGGATTCTCGCGGCACTCGGCACTCGCTCTCATGCTCGGCCTCGCCCTCGTCTTGGCGGTGATCGGCCTCGCCGGCCAGTTCGCCGGCGTGCCGGAAGGCATCATGCTGCTCGCGTGGATCGGCGGCGGTGTGATCTATTACCGCTCGATGCATCGGTGGGAGGCGCTGCTCGGCAAAATCGAGCGCCGCTGGATGCCGCCGTCGGCCGAGTAAGCCGGCTCGGCCGCATCCGTCATCGCGTTCGTCAGTCGATGACGAACTCTATCCAGCCGAAGATCGAGCGCTCGTCGAGCCGATTGTCGACCGCATCGTCGAGACGGCTATAGCCGATCGCGGCGCGCAGCTCGCCGACCGGCAGCGGCCGGCTGTGCATCAGCATGATCTCGGAGAAATCGCGCGGCGTCGGCGAGATCGTGTGTCGAGGGTTCGGCGACGAGGCCGTGCGATTGATCTCGAGATGCCGCAGCGAAACGCGCCAGACGCGATCCTCGACGCTCGTCAGCGTCGAGCCTAGCGTGTACGAGCGGCCGTCTCCGTCCATTCCGTGGCCGAGGCTGCGCCCCTCGTAACGGTATCCCGTCGTGTAGATCGAATGCTCGTACGCGCAGCGCGGCTTCTGATTGGATAGTCCCAAGCCGCCTTCGCGGCAGATCGTCTCGGCCGCCTCGATATGCATTCGGTGGTGCCAATCTCCGCGCGCGAACGGGCCCGCGAGCTCGACCCCGGCTTGCCTCAACCAGCTTCCGACCTGCGGCCCGCCCTGGCGCGAGTCCTCGCCTATCCATTGCAGATAGAACGCGGCGATTCCGCTCGAGAACGGCGCCCAGCGCACATCGAAACCCGCGAGCTGATTGCCCGGTTCGCGTTCCTCGGGCACGTTCACGTCGCGGTTGTCGCGGCCGACGAGAAGATTGCCGAACGCCTCGGCGTCGCACGGACGACCGTCGCCGCACCACTGCGCGGTACGCGACAAGCCGACCTCGAGTCCCGGCACGGGATTGAACGCGAAGCGCGCGCCGAACAGCAACGTGTCGTCGACGTCGCGATCGTCGTCGAGCTGGCCGATGAACGACGTCAACGACCAGGGTCCGATCCAGCCGAGCCAGCGCGCACGGAACGGCGTCGATCGCGCCCGGGAGATCG
>CAYMAF010000423.1:0-2273 GCA_964388365.1 uncultured Gammaproteobacteria bacterium
GTCGGCGGCGGAACGAACGTTGCGCGTTTCCGCGCGGGCAACTCCGAGGTGAAGCTGACGCGTCGCGTGCCGGACCGCGAGTATGTCCCGGGCCGCGTCGACGAAGCGACCGGCCTTCGCTTGCTGACGTTCTTCTATCCGGAGCGCGACGCCGTCGTCGAACGATTCCGCGCTCATGGCCTTCCCGAGCCGAGCTTCGAGCCGGTGCCGGGCACGAATCGACTCTCGGCGGTCGTCAGCGATCCTGACGGTCACGCCGTCGAGATCGTCATCGCGCCCAATGCGCCCGCAGAGCTATACGACACGATCGAGGTCGGACTGACGGTCAGCGACCTCGAGCGCAGCCGCGAGTTCTATCGTGAGTTCGTCGGGCTCGAGGAGCTTGCGCCCGTCGACGATCCGCGCTTCGGCACGAAGAAGTATCCGTACAAGCACGGCACGACGATCGTCAGCCTCCGCAGCTTCGACGCCGATCTGCCCGCCGATACCGGCACCGGCGGCATCCAGTACGTCGTGACGGCGGTCGAGCCGATCGATCGGCTTGCGAAAGAGCGCGGCGTGACGATCGACCAGCCGCTGAGCACGCTGCAGGGCTTTAGTCTGCGCACGATCTGGCTCGACGACCCGGACGGCGTGACGAACTATTTCGCCGAGACGGCCGTGAGCCGGCAGGCCGCGAGGCAATAGCCGGGGCCGCCGAAGAATGACGCGCCGGCGAACGGCGCGATCGAGCGCCGGCGGGTGATCCCGCCGGCCGCCTTCCGGGCCAACGGATCACACCGACGACGATTCGTTCTTCTCCCGGTAGCCGATGCGGTGAAACGGGTTCACGAGCCCGCTGACCAGATTGCGCGAGTGAGCGGCGATGCGCTTCAAGTACCGTACGTACAGCGCGAGCGTCGCCGCATCTCCCGGGCTGAGATCGCCGGTGTGGCCGGAGACGATCCGCTCGACCAGCTCGTCGCACTCGACGGCGAGCTGCTCCTTGTAGGTCACCATGATTCGACGAGCCTGGTCGACGTCGTTCTGCTTGACGGCGTCGACCATCTCGCGAAATAGCTTGCCGACGCGGGTCTCGATATCCGCGATGCTCGGCTCGAGCGCGCCGCCGTGAAGCTTTCGGGGGTGCCAGCGCGCGAGATCGTAGATGTTCTTCGCGTAATCGCCGATGCGCTCGATGTCGATGACGACGCTGACCAGCACGAGGCCGGATGCAAGATCCGCCGGACCGCTCACGGCGAGGTGCGTCATCACTTTGCGCCGCACGTTGCGCTCGGAGCGATTGACGTCCTTGTCCAGCTTGTAGACGTCGATGTCGATCCGGCCGTCTTCCCGGCGGCGCAGCGACTCCACGGACGCCTCGAACATCTCGAGCCCGGTGTCGAGCATCTGGTGCGACTCGTGCAGGGCCTGCGTGAACAGGTCGTCCTTGGTGAAGATCGACAGAATATTCTTCCAAGTCATGCCTAGCCCATCCATTCGACGACGGCGACGATCGTTACCGGTACCAAGAAGTACACGAGCGACATGAAGGCGACCGGCATCAGAGGCCGATGAAAGGCCCATTCTCCCATACGCTCCGCGATGCGCAGCGGGATCTGTCGAACGGCGGGAATGGGCCAGACCAGAAGGATGCCTAGCGCGTTGAACAGCAGGTGCGAGAATGCGACGGTCACCGCAATTGGGCTCGCAGTCGCGAGGGCAGCGAGCATTGCGGTCAACGTCGTGCCGAGATTCGCGCCGAGGCTAAAAGGGTAGAGCTGCCGGAGCTTGAGGATACCGGCCGCAGTCAGCGGGATTGCCAGCGCCGTCGGTATCGAGCTCGATTGAACCGTGAATGTAAGGAGCATGCCGAACAGCATTGCACGGCCGGCATTGCGAAACAGGTGGGTGTCGAAGAACTGCTCGAGGCGCGCGAGCATCAAGCTGCGCAGCAGCTTCACGATCGCGACGAGCGCCGCGTAGGTCAACGCGATCGATACGATCAGTAGCACAAGGGCTTGCTCCCTGACGAGCCATGCGAGCGCTTCGATCGCGGGGAGCGTGGCTGTGCGCATCGGATTCGCGAGCCGCATGCCGCCGGCGTCCTGGAACGCATTCGCGAGGAGCGTCGACAAGTGCGACAGGAAGCCCGTCGCGATCTCGAGCGGCAGCAGCGCGAGCACCCCGATCAGGTTGAACATACAGTGGACGGCTGCGCCCGCGAACGCCCGTTGCAGCTCGAGAGGCCGTTTGAAGTGTCCGAGCGATACGAGCATGCTCGTGACCGTCGT
>CAYMAF010000424.1:0-2266 GCA_964388365.1 uncultured Gammaproteobacteria bacterium
CGCGAGCCCGAGCAGCGATCGCACCGGCTTCTCAGAGATCATAGGCTCGCACCTTCTGCATCCTGCTTTCCTAGGCGGCCGGCGCGGGCCGCGAACGGCATCTCGAGCCGCCGGTGCCTTCGCCGACGAATGTGCGGCGTCGGCCGGCTCGAAATACCGGCGCGCTCTCGTTACGCTGCGCGCTCGACCCGGATGACCGGACGACGCACACTCGAAGAGAGTGCCCGCATAGCCCGCCGAGGGTCGATCCTCGAGGCGAGACCGCAGTGACGACACGCGACATCGACGATACCGCCGGCGAGCGCGCGGCCGCGTCAAAGACCGGCCCGGCGACGCTGTACGTCGTCGGCACGCCGATCGGCAACCTCGAAGACCTGAGCCCGCGTGCGCGCGACGTGCTCGGGCGAGTGTCGGCCGTCGCCGCCGAGGATACTCGCCGCACTTCGGGATTGCTATCGATTATCGGGGTCGAAAAGCCGCTAATCGCGCTGCACGAGCACAACGAGGACCGCCGCACGGACACGCTCGTCGCGCGGCTCGCCGCCGGCGAGGCGCTCGCGCTCGTCAGCGATGCCGGGATGCCGCTCGTCAGCGATCCCGGCTGGCGGCTCGTCGAGCGCGCGCTCGAGGCCGGCATCGACGTGCGCGTCGTGCCCGGTCCGAGCGCGGTCACGGCCGCCCTCGCGGTCTCCGGTCTGGCGACGGACCGGTTCGCGTACGAAGGCTTTCTGCCGCGCCGCGCGAGCGCGCGCGACGCGCGGCTCGCGGCGCTCGCCGACGAGCCGCGGACGCTCGTGCTGTTCGAGGCCGTGCATCGCGTCCGCGATACCGTCGACGCGCTCGCGAACGCGTTCGGGCCGGACCGCCGCGCGGCGATCGCGCGGGAGCTGACGAAGGTCCACGAGCAAGTGGTCCGCGGCACGCTTGCGACGCTCGCCGCGGCGCTCGGCGACGAGATCCCGCTGCTCGGCGAGTTCGTGATCGTCGTCGCCGGCGCGCCGCCGCGCGATAGCGCGTCCGACGACGAGGTTCGCCGGATTTTCGCCGTGCTCCGGCGCGAGCTGCCGCCGGGACGGGCGGCCGCGCTGACCGCGGAGCTGACCGGCGTCCCGCGAAACGCGGTCTATCGGCTGACGCAGGCCGACGCGCCGGACGAAGACTGAGCGCGCCGGCCGGACACGGAACTTGCCGTCGCCGCCGGAGTCGGTATGCTCCGAGACGGAGTCGGCCAAGCAGCCGCCGGGACGCGTTCCCGGAGGAAAGTCCGGGCTCCATTGGGCAGGGTGCCAGGTAACGCCTGGGGGGCGCGAGCCCACGGAAAGTGCCACAGAAAATATACCGCCGGGCGCAAGCCCGGTAAGGGTGAAAAGGTGCGGTAAGAGCGCACCGCGCACGCGGTAACGCGTGTGGCAGGGCAAACCCCACCCGGAGCAAGACCGAATAGGGGAGCGTCAAGTGCGCCCAACACGTGCTCCCGGGTAGGTCGCTAGAGGTGCGCGGCGACGCGCATCCGAGATGAATGGCTGCTCTCGACAGAACCCGGCTTATCGGCCGGCTCCTTCCTTCTAATTAAAGGGGTTGGATCTCGTTTCCGGCGGGAACGGGGTCTGACCCCTTTTTCTTATTCTCGGCACGGCCCCCTTTCGGCGGCTTTCCTATTCCCCTTTGCGCGACAGGCGGAGCACGCCGGGCGGCGCCTTCGGGATCACCCCTTCCCTCACGAGCCGCTCGATCTCGCGGCTCAGGACGATGCCGGCGGCTTCGGTCGGGTTGTTGCCGTAGAACCCGGTCTCGACGAGCTTCTCGAGGTAATGCTCGAGCAAGGCGTTCCCCGACACCTTGATCGTCACGGTCTCGAGCAGATTCCTCGGCTTCGCCATAATTAGTGCCTTATTAAGGACTAATTATGCTAGCATCTCCGCAGGTGCAGCGGTAGCGATCCCGTCTCGCCGATCCGCCGCCCGCCTTCGGCCAGGAGCGATGCCTCCATCTCGACAGGGTTATCCCGGACATGGGCCCGCTCGGCGCAATCCTGCCGATCCCCCAGCGCGACATGGCTTTCGGGTCGTCGTTTTGCGACATGCCGGCGTCCGGCCACGGCGTCGCCGGAGGCCATCGCAACGCGGTTGAGACGCGGCTTTCGGCGGCTCCCCTAACCGTTTGTCGACTCAGCGGAAACGTGAGATTCGTTCGGTTGACAGTCGGAAGGGCCTGTCTCATAGTGTCGCGAAGTGGTAGAAAGTGGGCAGGAATGGCGCGGCCGGGC
>CAYMAF010000425.1:0-2258 GCA_964388365.1 uncultured Gammaproteobacteria bacterium
CGCAAGCGACGCCGTCATCGCGAAGACCCACGCCCAGCGCCGCGCGCGGCCGAGCTCGGCGCACACGTGCTCCGTCACCCAGGCAAAGAGCCCGAGGAGACCCGCGACGCACAACGCGTAGACCATCGTCGGCAGAATCATCGTTTCTTCCCCCTCGGCCGGTCGCCCCGCCTATCCAGGAGCTGCTTGATTCGCTCCACCTCGGCCGCCGAAAGCTTCTCGTCCGAGACGAGCCGCGTCAGCAAGAGCTCCGTCGAGCCGCGGAAGAGCTTCCGCTTCAGCGACCGCAGCGCGCTCTTCTGCGCGCTATCCCTGTCGATCGCGGCCGAGTAGCGGTGCGCTCTACCCTCTTCCTCGCGCGTAACGTAGCCCTTCGCCTCGAGATTCCGCAGGATCGTCAGGACTGTCGTGTAGGCCAGATCGTCTTCCAGGTGCTCCTTGACCTCGGCAACGGTCGAGGGCCCCCGATCCCAGAGCACCTCCATCAGGCTTGCCTCGCGATCCGTGAGCGAAATCTCCATGCGTTCCTCCATCTACTATTCATTTAGTAGTAAAGCGCGGCACGATGCCGGCTGTCAACTATTGTTATAGTAGGTGGACGCCGTCAGCCCCTCGAGGACCCTCGGCGAGAGCTGACGACCGCGGTCAGGGCATTGAGCCTCGCTTGAGCCTGCAAAACGTGAGGACGCTCGACGAGCAGATCGCGGCTCGATCTGACGCGGTCGCTGCGCGCGGAATGACGGACGAACGCCCGAGCGGCGTCTGCTGCCGCAAATGGGTCGGGTCGGGACCGTTACGTCTCGTGCGCCCCGAGAGGGTCACGTGCAGCGGTCCGCTCGGTGCCGACGAAGTGGTGTCTCGCAAGAAAAGCGCCGAGAAGCGCAGGCAAGGCCATGCTCAGATGATTGATCTCGGCGCTCATGTTGGGCGCACCATACGCGGGATCGAACGGCACGCCGATCCAGAACGGCGCGTAGAAGCCGATCATCAGGATGAGCATGACCCACCAAGTGATCGGCGTACGGTACCGGGGCGCGGCGAACAGACTCACGAGTATCGCCGCCATCGCGCCGAACTGGGCTCCGAGCTCGCGCAGAAAATGATGCCAGCTATGCGTCTGAACGAGAGGCGCTTGCTCGGTCAGCAGGAAGGCGTCGTTACCGATGTGCGCGAACGTCGCGCCGAGGCTGTTCCACCCCGCGAGAAAGCCGATGATGACGAGGATCCGCGCCGTCCAGATATTCGTCAGAAGCCTCACGCCTGCCCCTCCCCTTCGAATCTCCCCGCACGATCATAACGCCGACGCTTCGGTCCGGCACTCGCGAGCTGCCTGGCCGACACTTCGGCCCGCCGACTCGAGGGGCGAGCATGCCCAACGATGCCGCAGCGCCCTCGCGGGCCGCACGTGAGCGGCGCTAGCGAACGACGATCACGCGCGGCGGCCCTTCCACGACTCGGCCTATCGCGGCAGCGCGTGCGAAGCCGGCACGGTTGAACGTCTGGATCACGCTCGGGGCCGCCTCCTCCGCGCAGGCGACGAGCAGCCCACCCGAGGTTTGCGGATCGCACAGAAGCGCCTGCGGCGTGCCTGCGAGCGCCGCGTCGAGCTCGACGTCATCGCCGTACGAGGCCCAATTGCGCGCCGACGCGCCGGTGATGAGATTCTGCTCGGCGAGCTCGAGCACACCGTCGATCAGCGGCACGCTCGACATCGCGATGCGCGCGCTCGCGCCGGCACCGCGGCACATCTCGAGCAGGTGGCCGAGCAGACCGAAGCCGGTGACGTCGGTCATCGCATGCACGCCGTCGAGCTCGGCGAGCGCCGGGCCAACATCGTTCAGGCGGGTCGTCACGTCGAGCATCGCCCGGTAGCCGTCGTCCGAGAGACGCCCTTTCTTCAACGCGGCGGACAGGACTCCGACGCCGATCGGCTTGCCGAGCACGAGGACGTCGCCGACTCGCGCGTCCGCGTTGCGTTTCAAGTGCCGCGGATGGACGACGCCGATCGCAGCGAGACCGTAGATCGGCTCCTTCGAATCGATGCTGTGGCCGCCCGCAATCGGAACGCCGGCCGCCGCGCAAACGCTGTCGCCGCCGCGCAGGATTTCGCGCACGACGCTCGGCGGCAGCACGTCGATCGGCATGCCGAGGATCGTCAGCGCGAAGATCGGCTTCCCGCCCATCGCGTAGACGTCGCTCAGCGCATTCGCGGCGGCGATCCGGCCGAAATCGAACGGATCGTCGACGATCGGCATGAA
>CAYMAF010000426.1:0-2245 GCA_964388365.1 uncultured Gammaproteobacteria bacterium
CGCAGATCAGTGATAGCTCGTTGGCGAACGCGATGTTCACGTCGCGGAACGCGTTTTCCGCAAGTTTCGCCATTTCAGCTGTCCGGGCACATGTCCCCAACAGCGCACCCTGCACAAACAGACGGTAGAGGCTTTTCGCCGCGCCCGTGCATGACGGAGTCATCCCCCCGATGACACGGTCGTTGTCCACAAGTTCCCGCAGAATCCGTCCCGAAAAGACGCGTTCAGGGCAATAGGCGACGAAGACGTCTCCAGGAGTACGCCCGTGGTCCGGGAATGTCAGGTCGGGGCGGGCTTCCGCCAGCCATCGGCAAAGTCGTTCGGTCGTGCCCACGGGTGAAGTCGACTCGAGAACGACGAGATCGCCGCTCTTGAGCACGGGGGCAAAGGATGCCGCGGCCGCTTCGATGTAGCTCAGGTCCGGCTGATGGCCGTCCCGGAACGGCGTCGGCACCGCCACGACGAAGGCATCGGCCGGTTCCGGCTGTAGCACGGCACGCAGGCGCCCCGTGTTCACCGCGCTCTGAACGATGATGTCGAGCTCGGGCTCGGCGATGTGAATCTGCCCCCTATTGATGATGTCGACGATCTGCGGATTCACGTCGACGCCGACAACCTCGACCCCGCGCGAGGCGAGCACGGCAGCGGTCGGTAACCCTATGTAGCCGAGGCCGATGACCGAGACGCGCCCGAACTTCACGTGGCCCTCGCACTGAGGATCGCGTCCACGATTCGCCCGGCCGCGTTCCCGTCACCGTACGGGTTGTGAGCCGTACTCATCCGCCGGTAGACCAGCTCGTCGTCGAGCAGCCGATTGACCTCACTCACGATGCGTTCCTGGTCGGTGCCGACGAGGCGAACGGTACCGGCTTCGACGGCCTCGGGACGCTCGGTAACCTCGCGCATGACGAGGACCGGTTTCCCGAGTGATGGCGCCTCTTCCTGGATGCCCCCGGAGTCCGTCAGGACGAGGTGAGCTCTCTGCATCAGGTACACAAAGGGCAGATAGTCGAGCGGTTCGATCAGGTGAATGTTGTCAATGCCTCCGAGCATGGAGCGAACCGGACCGCACACGTTCGGGTTGAGATGCACGGGATACACCAGCTGCACGTCGTCGCGCCGGGCAACCGCCGCGAGAGCCGTGCAGATGCGCTCGAAGCCGTCACCGAAGCTCTCGCGACGGTGACCCGTGACGAGAATCAGGCGGCGTGACGGATCGAGGAACGGAAATCGTTCCCGGCAGCGGTCTGTCAGTTCCCGCTCGCCTCGAAGCCGGTTGGCGACGTGCAAAAGAGCGTCGACGACGGTGTTTCCGGTGACGTGAATCCGGGAATCAGGAACGCCTTCGCGCAGCAGGTTCTGCCGGTTGCGCTCGGTCGGCGCGAAGTGAAGGTCGCTCAGAACAGAGGCGACGCGTCGGTTGGCCTCTTCCGGCCAGGGCGCCTGGAGATTGCCGGTGCGGAGCCCGGCTTCGACGTGGCCGACCGGGATCCGGTGATAGAAGGCCGCGAGGCTGGCGGCCAGCGTCGTCGAGGTATCGCCGTGGACGAGCACGCGTTCCGGCCGGCAATGCGTGAACACGTCGCGCATGCCCGTCAGGACGCCACTGGTGATATCGGTCAGGTCCTGCCCGTCCCTCATCAGGTCGAGATCGAAATCCGGCCGGATCGCGAACAGTTCGAGGACCTGGTCCAGCATCTGGCGATGCTGACCCGTGACACAGACCTTCACGTCGATGCCGGGCCGGTCGGCAAGGGCCTCGACGACGGGAGCCATTTTGATCGCTTCGGGGCGTGTGCCGAAGACCACCAGAACCCGCAACCGTTCCGAACTCCTGTTTCCAGCTGTCAGCGCGCGCTCGAGCAGGGGACGGCCGAGTCGATCCGGCGTGTTCGCCGGCGAGGCAAGCTGCGGCGAGGCGCGCATCGCATGGTACCGCAGGCCTGTTCCCTGCAGGCTTGTTGCAGATCTGCAGACTCCGTTGTCGGGTTTTCCCGAAGCGGCGGCCCGTCGCGTCACGCACGCTGCACTCTCAACGGCGACGTGAGACTTCCGGCACCCAGAGTGCGTGCAATTTCACCCGACCGGAGGCTCGTCAGTCAGAGGTCAGCAAGGCGATCCGCGGCCGATCCGGACGAAACGCCTCTCCGGCAACTGGGCGTTGCCGCCTGCCGTAGGTGACCCGATCTCCACCCGGGACGAAAGAGTGCCACAATAGCCCACCCGGAGCCGGCCCGGCACCACC
>CAYMAF010000427.1:0-2244 GCA_964388365.1 uncultured Gammaproteobacteria bacterium
ACCGGCAGATCGTCACGCTGACCTATCCGCATATCGGTAACGTCGGCACGAACTCCGACGACTTCGAGTCGCGAAAGATCCACGCCGCGGGGCTCGTGATCCGGGACCTGTCCCGGATCGTCAGCAACTACCGCAGCGAGCTCGAGCTCAGCGAGTTCCTTCGCCGCGGCAACACCGTCGCGATCGCCGAGATCGATACGCGGCAGCTCACTCGGATCATCCGCGACAAGGGCGCGCAGGCGGGCTGTATTTTGACGGGACCGGACGCGACGCCCGAGGAGGCGGTGCGCGCGGCCCGGAAGTTTCCGGGAATCGCCGGCATGGATCTCGCTCGCCTCGTGACGACGAGCGAGAGCTACCAGTGGAACCAGGGCAGCATCTGGCCGGAGCGTCCCGCTGTCTACACGAAGCGGATCGCGAGCTTTCACGTCGTCGCCTACGATTTCGGCGTCAAGCGCAGCATGCTGCGGCTGCTCGCGGACCTCGACTGCCGCGTCACGGTCGTGCCCGCGACGACGCCGCCCGAGGACGCGCTCGCGCTGAACCCCGACGGCATCTTCCTGTCGAACGGCCCCGGCGACCCGGAGCCGTGCACCTACGCGGTCGAGGCGATCCGGAGATTCTTCGAGATCGGCATCCCGCAGTTCGGTATTTGTCTCGGGCACCAGCTCCTCGGGATCGCAGCCGGAGCGAAAACGATGAAGATGAAGTTCGGGCATCACGGCGCGAACCATCCTGTGCTCGAGATCGACACGGGCCGAGTGCTGATCACGAGCCAGAACCACGGCTTTGCGGTCGACGAGGCGACGCTGCCGCCGAGCGTGCGCGTCACGCATCGCTCGCTGTTCGACGGGACGGTCCAGGGGCTCGAGCTCAAGGACGCGCCTGCGTTCTCGTTCCAGGGGCATCCGGAGGCGAGCCCGGGCCCGCAGGAGGTCCGTCCGCTGTTCGCGCGGTTCATCGAGCTGATGAAGGAGCGCCGTAAACGGAACGTCGCTGCGGCCGCGCGATGATTCGACCGCAACCGTTTTCGGGGCGCATCGCTCGCGAGCGCCCGCAAGATGCCGCGCGCCCTGCAGGCCGCAAGGAGCGAGTGCGGCGTGCTGCCGCACTCATCGAGCCGATCGCCGCGTATCGGCCGATCGAGCGCTCATGGAGAGTGGAATAACCGTATGCCGCGCCGCCAAGACCTCGAAAGCATTCTGATCATCGGAGCCGGTCCGATCGTCATCGGCCAGGCTTGCGAGTTCGATTACTCGGGCACGCAGGCGTGCAAGGCCCTTCGCGAGGAGGGCTACCGGGTGATCCTCGTGAACTCCAATCCCGCGACGATCATGACGGATCCCGCGAGCGCGGATGCGGTGTACATCGAGCCGATCAATTGGCGCGCGATCGCGAGCGTCATCGAGAAGGAAAAGCCTTCGGCGCTGTTGCCGACGATGGGCGGGCAGACCGCGCTCAACTGCGCGCTCGATCTCGACCGGGAAGGAATTCTCGCGAAGCACGGCGTCGAGCTGATCGGCGCGTCGCGCGAAGCGATCGAGGTCGCCGAGGACCGCGAGCTCTTCCGAAACGCGATGCAGGAGATTGGCCTTCAGGTCGCGCGCGCCGGCGTCGCGCACTCGCTCGAGGAAGCGTGGGAAGTGCAGGAGGAGATCGGTTTCCCGATCATCATCCGCCCGTCGTTCACGCTCGGCGGCAGCGGCGGCGGCATCGCGTACAACCGCGAGGAGTTCGAGGAGATCGTCGCGCGCGGCCTCGATCAGTCGCCGACGACCGAGGTGCTGCTCGAGGAGTCGGTGCTCGGCTGGAAAGAGCTCGAGATGGAGGTCGTCCGCGACCGGAACGACAACTGCATCATCATTTGCTCGATCGAGAACGTCGACCCGATGGGCATCCATACCGGCGACTCGATCACCGTCGCACCCGCGCAGACGCTCACGGACAAGGAATACCAGCGCATGCGCGACGCGTCGATCGCCGTGCTGCGCAAGATCGGCGTCGACACGGGCGGCTCGAACGTGCAGTTCGCGATCAACCCCGAGGACGGGCGGATGATCGTGATCGAGATGAACCCGCGCGTGTCGCGCTCGTCCGCGCTCGCGTCGAAGGCGACCGGCTTCCCGATCGCGAAGGTCGCGGCGAAGCTCGCCGTCGGCTACACGCTCGACGAGCTGCGCAACGAGATTACCGGCGGGCTGACGCCGGCGAGCTTCGAGCCGACGATCGACTACGTCGTCACGA
>CAYMAF010000428.1:0-2233 GCA_964388365.1 uncultured Gammaproteobacteria bacterium
TCCAGACGAACGGACCGGCAGCGAGAAGCCGCGGCGGCAGGAAGCGGCGGCTCTTTCCGCGGGCCGAGATCTACATGCACAGCTCGTACGCGGACATCATCCGCAACGCGCGAGAGCGGTCCGGCCGCGATCTCACCCCGACGCATGCGGTCGACGACGGCGATACGCTCGACCTTCTCGGGACGCCGGTCGAGATCTTTCACGTGCCGGGCCACACGCCCGGAAGCATCGCGATTCTCGTTCACGGCGTGCTCTTTCTCGGCGACAGCGCGGCCTCGACGCACGACGGGACGTTTCATGCGAATACGCTGCTCGCGGACGACGCCCGGCAAACCGTGCGCTCGCTACGCGCGCTCGCCGCGCGGCTCGAGCCGCGACGAGACGAGATAAGGCACCTCGCGTTCGGTCATCAGGGCCCGCTCGACGGGCTCGCGCCGCTGCTCGCGTGGGCCGCGTCCACGGGGACGGAGTGATCGTTCGGAGCGGCGTGCAACTTCGTTGCCCGCCGCCCGGATGCGTCCGAGCGAGCCGTCGGCGAAGGGAACGTCGATCGAGCTCGGGTCACCGTCGGTTCGAGAGGCGTAGTCTCCGCCGAAGCGTCATCAGAGCGCCGAAGCTCGTCAACACGATCCCGCCGACGCCGAAGAGCGGCAAGAATCCGGCGGTCCTCGGAAGCTCCGGCTCCTCCGTTTCGATGTCGTCGGCCTGCGCGAGCGTGATCTCCTCCTCCTCGATCTCGACCTCCTGCGGCTCGGCCGTTTCGGGCTGCCCGGCAAAGAAGGTCGCCGTGAGCTGATCCTGAGGAACGTAGAACGTCAGCTCGTCGCCGGGCAAGAGATCGCGAGGCGATCGCTGTCGGCCGTCGATCGTCAGAGAAAGGTTCTCCGGCGGCCGGAGCGTCAACGTGTCGCCTCCTTCGAAGTCGATCGTGATGCGGTTGCCGCGGTCGGCGACGCGACGCACGACGCCCTCGAAACGAACGTAGTAGTTGCCGTCACGTTCCATCACGTCGCGGCACGCACTCTCGATGTTCGGATAGCGCTCGAGCGCTTCCTCGGACCACGTGACGTCCTCGCAGCTCTCTCCGGTCGCGGTGAACGCGGGCTCGGCACCGCGCTGCGCCGATGCGGTGGCGCTGAAGACGAGAGCAAGGGCCGCTCCGGCGAGGGTGAATCTAGTCATGGCTCCGCTCCTCCTGTTGGTGTTGATCGCGGTGACACTTCACGGCCCGCTATCGCGAGACCGTCGGCGGGATCGCTGAGCTCGGCCCGGACGATGTAACGCAAGGGCGCGTTACCGACGAAGTAGAAGGGGTAGCACGTGACGAGCGTGATGCTCGGTTTCGTCGTCGGCGCGAGCACGTGCGTTTCCGTAGGCTCGACGATCCGGATCTCGACGACGCGGTAACGCAACCGCCGCGTGCCGACGTCGAGAAACATCTCCGCATCGACGCGAAGCGACTCGAGGCTGCGGAAGAATCCATCTCGATGCGCCGCGAGGCCGACGTTACCGCCGGAACCGAGCGGTGCCGTGCCCTCGATGTGGGCCGCGCCCCGGTTCAGATTGAGCTCGCTAGTGCCCGGATAGACGGGCACCGCAAGACCTACGGAGGGAATCCTTAGCGCGCCCAGCGGCCGGCCCGGCCGGGTTAGGGCCTTGGCGTATTCGCGCGCTCGCGTATCGGACCAGAGAGACTGATCCACGTTCGGGGGTTCGGCCGGCCTTGGCTTCCTCGACCGAGCGGGCTCTGCATCTCCCGCCGACGGCGATACGATCTCCGCGGCCGGGACCGATGCGCCGGCGGCGACGAGCTCGAGGCCGCGCGAGCGTTCGTGCTCGGCGAGGAGCCGCGCGCTTCCGTAGAGCATCAGGAGCGTGATGCCCGCGAGCCACGCGACGCTCTCGATCCACCGCCGAAGCTGCATGTCGTCCCCGCAGCCGGAGTCGTTGCCGACGATGCAACAATCGGACCAACGAAAGGGCGTGCTCCCCGCTACGAAGGCTACGCCTTGCCGACACGCGGCGTTGCCGTCGCAGCGAGCGCGACGAGATCGCGCTCGACCAGGTCGGCAATCCTCGCATACGACCGGTTCTGCTCGACGAAGCGCCGTCCGTTCTCTCCCATCCGCCGAGCGAGGCCGGGCGAGCGCATCAGCTCGACGATCGCGCGCGCGAACTCGAGTCGAAATAGCCGAGATCTCCGGACGACAATCTTTGGCGCCAACTGAAGTCG
>CAYMAF010000429.1:0-2223 GCA_964388365.1 uncultured Gammaproteobacteria bacterium
CGCGCGGCGTCTCCGCGCCATGGATAACACGCGTCTTTTTCTCTGGCTCGCCCTCGCGGCGATGCTATGGCTGAACTATGACGCGTGGATGCGCGATCGCGCACCGCAGCGGCCCGCGGCCGAGACGACGGCCGAGATCCGTCCGACGCCGACCGACGACGAGCTGCTGCCGGAGCTGCGCTCCGATGCCGCCGATGCCGGATCCCCGACACTCCCGGCCGCGGCCGACGCGACGCCGGAGCGCACGATCTCGGTGCGCACCGATGTGCTCGACCTGCTGATCGATACCCGCGGCGGCGATCTGATCCGTGCGGACCTGCTCGAGTTTCCGGTCGAGAAGAATCGTCCCGACGATCCCGTCCGGCTGCTCGATTACACGCCCGGCAGCCGCTGGGTGCTGCAGTCCGGCCTCGTCGCCGCGGCCGGCGGCGCCGCACCGAACCACCTCGCGCCGTTTTCGGCCGCGCGCTCGAGCTACGAGCTCGCGCCGGGCGAGGAAGAGCTCTTCGTGACGCTCGAGTGGGCCGGTGAAGGCGGCCTCGCGGCGCGAAAGATCTATACGTTCCGCCGCGGCAGCTACGCGATCGATCTCGACATCGTGCTCGAGAACGGCGCCGGCGAGGCCTGGCGCGGCGCGCCGTACGCGCAGATGCAGCGCGTGCACAATCCGGTGGAGCGCTCGTTCACGTCGGTCTCGAGCTATTCGTTCACGGGCCCGGTGCTCTACGACGGCGGCAGCGCCGACAAGCTCGACGTCGACGATCTGCGCCGCGCGCCGCTCTCGGCGACCGCGACCGGCGGGTGGCTCGCCGGCATTCAGCATCACTTCCTCGCGGCGATCGTCCCGCCGGCCGACGTGCCGTTCGAGCTCGAGGCGACCGCGCGCGACAACCGCTACTTGCTCCGGGCGCTCGGGCCGGTCGAAGACGTCGACTCGTCCGCGCAGCAGACATTCTCGTTCACGCTGTTCGTCGGACCGAAGCTCCAGGATCAGCTCCGCGAGACCGCGGACCGGCTCGTGCTGACCGTCGATTACGGCATGCTGACGCCGCTCGCGCAGCCGCTCTTCTGGGTGCTGTCGTGGATCCACAATCTCGTCGGCAACTGGGGCTGGTCGATCATCATCGTCACGCTGCTGATCAAGGCCGTCTTTTACAAGCTGACGGAGACGAGCGGGCGGTCGATGGCGAAGATGCGCAAAGTCGCTCCGCGGATGAAGGCGCTCCAGGAGCGCTACAAGGACGACCCGCAAAAGCTCCGCACCGCGATGATGGAGCTGTACCGGAGCGAGAAGATCAACCCGGCGGCCGGCTGTCTGCCGATCCTCGTGCAGATGCCGTTCTTCTTTGCGTTCTATTGGGTGCTGATCGAGACCGTCGAGATGCGGCAGGCGCCCTTCATGCTGTGGATCGACGACTTGAGCTCGCGCGACCCGTTCTTCGTGCTGCCGCTGCTGATGGGCGCTGCGATGTTCCTGCAGACCCGTATCAACCCGGCGCCGCCGGATCCGGTGCAGGCGCGCGTGATGCAGATCATGCCGATCGTCTTCACGGTCTTCTTCGCGCTCTTTCCCGCGGGCCTCGTGCTCTACTGGCTGACGAACACGCTCGTCTCGATCGTGCAGCAGTGGCACATCAACAAGGTCGTCGCGAAATAACGCCGCCTCGCGCGCCGTCCGCTGCGGGCCGCGCCCGCGAAGGCGGCCGCGCCGTCGTCTGCGCATGGACAAGCCGTCCGACACGATAGCCGCCCTCTCGACCGCGCCGGGCACGGCCGCGATCGCCGTCGTGCGCCTGACCGGTCCCGACGCCGCGCGCATCGCGACGCGCCTGACGGGCAAGGCGCTCGAGCCGCGCCGCGCCGTGCTCGCGACGTTCATCGCGCCGGACGGCGCGGCGATAGACCAAGGCCTCGTGCTTTACTTTCCCGGTCCCCGCTCGTATACCGGCGAAGACGTCGTCGAGCTGCACGGGCACGGCAGCGCAATCGTCGCCGACTGGCTCCTCGAGACCCTGTACGCGTACGGCGCGCGGCCGGCCGAGCCCGGCGAGTTCACGCTGCGCGCATTTCTGAACGACAAGCTCGATCTCGCACAGGCCGAGGCCGTCGCGGATCTGATCGAGAGCGGCTCGCGCGCCGCGGCGAAAGCCGCGCTGCGCTCGCTCGACGGCGCGTTCTCGGACGCGGTCGAGCGCGTGCGCGACTCGCTGACGCGGCTGCGGG
>CAYMAF010000430.1:0-2209 GCA_964388365.1 uncultured Gammaproteobacteria bacterium
TCAGCGGATAGTCCGAGCCGAACAGCACCTTGCGCTTCAGCAGCGTGTTCGCGTAATGCACGAGCTGCGGCGGAAAGTACTTCGGCGACCACCCCGAAAGATCGATGTACACCTGAGCCTTGTGCAGGCACATCGACAACGCCTCGTCCTGCCACGGCCAAGACGGGTGCGCGAGCACGATCGGCATGTCCGGAAAGTCCACCGCGACGTCGTCGATATGCATCGGGTTGCCGTACTTCAGCCGCACGCCGCCGCCGCCCGGCAGCCCCGTGCCCATCCCCGAGTGCCCGGTATGGAACAGCGCCGGCAGCCGGTGCTCGGCGATCACCTCGTACAGCGGATACGCCGCACGATCGTCCGGGAAGAACTCCTGGAACTGCGGGTGGAACTTGAACCCCTTCACCCCGTAGTGCTCGATCAGCCGCCGCGCCTCGCTCACCGCGTCTTTGCGCAGCGGATCCAGGCTCGCGAATGGGATCATCACGTCCGCGTGCTCGGCGGCGAGCTCCGCGATCTCCTCGTTCGACACGGGTTTTTGTCCCCGCGCCCGCTCACCGTCGACCGAGAACACGATGCACGCCATCCGCCGCTCGCGGTAATACGCGGCGATCTCCGGGATCGTCGGCCGCGGCGTGTCGTGCTTGAAATACTTCTGCGCGGCTTCCTGAAACTTCTTCGCCGTCGGGTCCTGGGGAGCGCGAACCGAAGCCTCGACGTGCGCGTGCACGTCGAAGGCCACGATCGAATCGACGTCGATACGCTGCGTGCTCATGCGAGAAACCTCCGTCAAGTTCGCATCCGGCAAATCGGGGCGTAAAGGGCCTCGAGAAAAGGATCGGACTCCAGTCGGGGCTCGACCCCTTTCCCGGGCCTCTCCGATCCGGCTGTCGCGCCCGATTGGTTATATGGTATAACTTCTTTGGTTCGCTTCCCATAACAAGGGCTGTACGATCTGACGAGCGATCCGATGCCAGATTCTGCCGATGCACGCCCGAGCCGGCCCGTCGCCGGGCCCGGCGAGCCGGGTGGGCGGCCGTTGCCGCGCGAGAAGCGCAAGCCGGCACGCGGCGCAACGCGCGCCGCGCCGCGGCGCGCCCGGGAGGTTCGCGTCGGATCCCTCGCGACCCAGATCGGCTACGCGCTGCGACGCGCGCAGCTCGCCGTCTTCGCCGACGTCATCGACGCGCTCGCGGAGTTCGACCTGAGCCCCGCGAAGTTCAGCGTGCTCGCGGTGATTCACGAGAACCCCGGCGCACGCCCGTCGGAGGTCGGCCGCGCGCTCGATATCCGAAAGACCAATTTCGTGCCGCTGCTCGACGCGCTCGAGCGGCGCGGGCTCGTGACGCGCAGCCCGGCGGCCGAGGATCGCCGCGCGGTCGAGCTGCACCTGACGCCCGAAGGACGGGCGCTGCTGCTGCGAGCGACCCGAGCCCAGGCGAGACACGAAGCGAAGGTCGTCGCTCGTCTCGGCGACGACGGCCGCACCCAGCTTCTCGAGCTTCTCGAGCGGCTCTCGACCCCCGCGGAGGCCGCGGACCGTGTCGGGATCCCGCGTTCACGCAAGGGAAAACGATGAGCAACGAAGTCGTCTCCATCTCGGTCGACAACGGCATCGCCGTCGTCGTCATCGACAATCCGCCGGTCAACACGATCAACGCGGCCGTCCGCGAAGGTCTCGACAAAGCGCTCGGGCGCATCCGCTCGAGCGGCGATATCGAGGCCGTCGTCGTGCGCTGCGCCGGGTCGACGTTCCTTTCCGGCGCGGACATCGGCGAGTTCGACGGCCCGCCGCGCGAGGAGGAATATCGGCGGCTGTTCAACGCCTACGAGCAGCTCGACGTGCCGGTCGTCGCGGCGCTGCACGGCACGGTGCTCGGCGGCGGCCTCGAGTTCGCGCTCGCCTGCCACTACCGGGTCGCGGCGCCCGGTGCGCGGATGGGGCTGCCCGAGGTTACGCTCGGCATTATTCCCGGCGCCGGCGGCACGCAGCGGATGCCGCGCCTGATCGGCGTCGAGAAGACGATCGAGCTCGTGCTGAACGCCCGCCCGATCGATGCCGCCGCGGCGCTCGAGCTCGGCGTGATAGATCGTATCGTCGAAGGGGATCTCGCTGCGGGCGCGGTCGCGTTCGCGCGCGAGCTCGTCGCGGCCGGGAAGGGACCGCGGCGCACGGGCGAGCAGCCCGTCGACCCGGCGACCGCGACCGACG
>CAYMAF010000431.1:0-2195 GCA_964388365.1 uncultured Gammaproteobacteria bacterium
CTGCCGATCCGTCCCGGCACCGACGTGATGCTCTTCAACGGGCTGCTCGCGCATCTGGCGCGGAGCGATGCGCTCGATCGGCCATTTCTCGATGCGCACGTGGAAGGCGCGGACGAGGCATTGCACGCGGCCGATGCCGCCGCGCCGTCGATACGGCGCGTCGCGGACGCGTGCGGCTTGCCGGAGCGCGACGTCGCGGCGTTCTATACGCTCTTCGCGAGGACGGAGCGGACCGTGACGCTGTTCTCTCAGGGCGTGAACCAGTCGTCGTGCGGCACCGACAAGGTGAATGCGATCCTGAACGTGCATCTCGCGACGGGGCGTATCGGCCGGCCCGGGATGGGCCCGTTCTCGGTGACCGGGCAGCCGAACGCGATGGGCGGCCGCGAGGTCGGCGGGCTCGCGAATCAGCTCGCCGCGCACATGGATTTCGCGCCGGAGCATATCGAACGCGTCGCGCGCTTCTGGAATGCACCGCGTATCGCGCAACGGCCGGGGCTCAAGGCCGTCGAGATGTTCGACGCGATCGGCACCGGGCGCATCAAGGCGGTATGGATCGTGTCGACGAATCCGGTCGTCAGCATGCCCGACGCCGATCGCGTCGCGGATGCGCTCGCGCGCTGTCCGCTCGTCGTCGTCTCGGATTGCATCCGGGCGACCGACACGACGCGCTATGCGGACGTGCTGTTGCCGGCCGCGGCCTGGGGCGAGAAATCCGGAACGGTGACGAACTCCGAGCGGCGGATCTCGCGGCAGCGCGCCTTTCTCGAGATGCCGGGCGAGTCGCGTCCGGACTGGTGGATCGTCACCGAGGTCGCGCGCAGGATGGGCTTCGGCGGCGCTTTCGCGTACCGCTCGCCGGCCGAGATCTTCCGCGAGCACGCGAGGCTTTCGGCGTTCGAGAACGGCGGCACGCGCGCGTTCGATATCGGCGCGCTAGCGGACCTGACCGACGACGCTTACGACGCGCTCGAGCCGGTGCAATGGCCGCTGCCGGCCGGCGCGAGACCCGTCGCGGCGAACGGCGGCGCCGCGCTGGCGCCCGTCCGTCCGTTCGCCGACGGCCGCTTCTTCACGCCGAGCGGCAAGGCGCGGCTGGTCGCGCTCGCGCCGCGTGCGCCGCGGACGTCGCCGTCGGCCGCGGTGCCGCTCGTGCTGAATACCGGCAGGACGCGTGACCACTGGCATACGATGACGCGCACCGGCCGAGCCGGGCGCCTCGGCGCGCATCGCGCCGAGCCGTTCGTCGAGGTGCATCCGGACGATGCCGCCGTGCTCGCGCTCGAGGACGGCGACCTCGCGACGGTCGGGAACGAGCGCGGCCGGATGATCGCGCGGGTCCGGATCACGACCGACATCCGTCGAGGCGAGGTCTTCGCGCCGATGCACTGGAACGCCGAGTTCGCGAGCCTCGCGCGCGTGAACGCGCTCGTCGCGCCGGAGGTCGATCCGATCTCCGGCCAGCCGGAGCTCAAGCACGGCGCGGTCCGCGTCGAGCGCTTCGCGGCCGCGCGGCACGGCTTCGTGCTCGCGCGCGAGCCCGTCGAGATTCCGGGCAGTGCTTATCTCGCGCGCGCGAAGCTGCGCGGCTGCTGGCGAACCGAGTTCGCCGGCGACGACGGCGACCGGCCGTGGCCCGAGTGGGCGCGCGACGTGCTCGGCGAGCGCGGCGACTGGATCGAGCTTCGCGACCCCGGCGGGCGGCGCTACCGGGCCGCGGTGCTCGAGCGCCGGCGGCTGGTCGCGTGCCTCTATGTCGCGGCCGAGCCGATCCGCGTCGACCGCGACGCGCTCGCGGATCTCTTTCGCGCGGACGAGATCACCGACGAGATACGCTCCGTTCTGCTCGCCGGCGGCAGCACCGCCGTGCGTGCGGCGTGAGGGCCGCCGTCAGACGGGCTCGCTCAGCTTGAGCCCGACGATGCCGACGACGATCAGCGCGATGCAGCCGAGGCGTACCGCCGACGTCGACTCGCCGAGCAGCACGATGCCGAGGATCACGGTCCCGGCCGCGCCGATGCCGGTCCAGATCGCGTACGCGGTGCCGATCGGCAGCGAGCGCACCGCGAGCGCGAGGAGCCCCATGCTCGCGATCATCGCGGCGATCGTCAGCATCGCGGGCAGCGGCCGCGTCAGCCCGTCGCTGACCTTGAGGCCGATCGCCCACGCGATCTCGAGGATTCCCGCGACGAGCA
>CAYMAF010000432.1:0-2193 GCA_964388365.1 uncultured Gammaproteobacteria bacterium
CGCATGGCCGAGCGCGTCGAATCGCTCGAGCCGCTGACGCTGTCCGCGGTCGCGCGTTGACGGCGCGGCCGGATCCGATCCATGGGCATCTCTTCGATTCTCGCCGCGCTGCTCGCGCTGACGTCGGCCGCGTACATCGCGGGACGCCGGCGCGCGGTCGCGGGCTCGGCGAGCGCGCCGGCGCGCGCGTTCCATTCGCTGCCCGGGTACTACGGCGGCTATGTCGCGCTCTGGTGCCTGCTGCCCGCGCTCGCGCTGCTCGCGATCTGGCTCACCGTCGAGCCGATCGTGCTGCGCGCGGCCGTGATCGATTCGCTTCCGGCGGAGCTCGCGGCGCTGCCGGACGACCGGCTCGGGCTGCTCTACAACGACGTCCGCAACCTCGTCGACAGCGACTTCGTGTTCGGCACGCCGGACCCGGCCGTGCGGGCGGCGGCCGAGCGCTACGCAGAGCTGCGCGAGACGAGCCGCCATGTGCTGTTCGGCACGATGCTCGTCGTCGGGCTTGCGTCGCTGACGTTCGCGTTCCGCCGCGTGCAGCCGGAGATGCGGGCCCGGATCCGGGTCGAGAAAGCGATCGAGTATCTCCTGATCGGCGCTTCGCTCGTCGCGATTCTCACGACGGTCGGCATCTTCCTCTCCGTGCTGTTCGAGGCGCTGCGGTTCTTTCGGCAGGTCTCGCCGATCGAATTCCTGTTCGGGCTCGAGTGGAGCCCGCAGACGGCGATCCGCGAGGATCAGGTCGGCTCGTCGGGCGCGTTCGGCGCGATTCCGCTGTTCGTCGGCACGCTGCTGATCTCGGGGATCGCGATGGTCGTCGCGGTGCCGGTCGGTCTGATGTCGGCGATCTATCTTTCGGAGTACGCGAAGCCGCGGATGCGCAGCTGGGCGAAGCCGCTGCTCGAGCTTCTCGCCGGTATCCCGACCGTCGTCTACGGCTATTTCGCGGCGCTTTGGGTCGGGCCTTATTTGCGCGGGCTCGGCGACGCGCTCGGCCTCGGCATCGCGTCCGAATCCGCGCTCGGCGCCGGTCTCGTGATGGGCATCATGATCATCCCGTTCGTCTCGTCACTGTCCGACGACGTGATCAACGCCGTGCCGCAGGCGCTGCGCGACGGCTCGTACGGGCTCGGCGCGACGCGCTCGGAGACGATCCGGCAAGTCGTGCTGCCGGCCGCGCTGCCGGGGATCGTCGGCGCCGTGCTGCTTGCAGTCTCCCGCGCGATCGGCGAGACGATGATCGTCGTCATGGCCGCGGGACTCGCGGCGAATCTGACGCTAAATCCGCTCGACGCCGTGACGACGGTGACGGTGCAGATCGTCACGCTGCTCGTCGGCGATCAGGAGTTCGACAGCGCGAAGACACTCGCCGCGTTCGCGCTCGGTCTCGTGCTCTTCGTCGTGACGCTGCTGCTGAACGTCGTCGCGCTCCGCGTCGTGCGCCGTTACAGGGAACAATATGAGTGAGCAGGGCCCGATGACCGCCGAGGAGCCGCCGCGGACGCGCGACCTCGTCGCCGCGGGCTTGCGGCGACGTTATGCCCGAGAGCGGGCGTTTCGCTTGCTCGGGCTGTGCGCGCTGCTGTTCGGCCTCGGCTTTCTCGCTATCTTCTTCGTCACGCTCGCGGCGAACGGCGCGAGCGCGCTGCTGCAGACGCGCATCCTGCTCGACGTCGAGCTCGATCCCGACGTCGTCGACCCGGAAGGCGGCCGGGACCCGGTCGTGCTCGAGACGGCAAACTACCAGCAGCTGATTCGGGACGCGCTGAACCGCGTGTTCCCGGACGTCACGGACCGGGCCGAGCGGCGCGCGCTCTATCGGCTGCTGAGCCCGGCCGCGGACCTCGAGGTTCGCGAGATCGTGCTCGAGAATCCCGACGTCATCGGCGAGACGCTCCGTCTTTGGCTCCTCGCCGACGACGACGTGGACATGCTAATGAAGGGCTATATCGACCGCGGCGTTCCGGAGGCCGAGCGGCGGCTTTCGGATGCGCAGATCCGCTGGATCGACGCGCTCGCCGACGACGGCCGCGTCGAGCGGCGGTTCAACCGCTACTTCTTCACGTCGGGTGATTCCAGGGATCCCGAGCTCGCAGGGATCTGGAGCGCGACCGTCGGCTCGTTCTTCATGCTGCTCGTGACGCTCGTGCTCTCGTTCCCGCTCGGCGTCGCGACCGCGATCTACCTCGAGGA
>CAYMAF010000433.1:0-2191 GCA_964388365.1 uncultured Gammaproteobacteria bacterium
TGCAGGTCGTGACCGACGGCTCCGCGCCGAATACCGCGGGTTTCGTCGCGAACTACGCGCGCGGCATCGTGGACTCGTGGCTCGCGTCGCGCCGCGCCGAGTCCGCGGCGGGCGAGCCCGAGGCGCGGATCGGCGTCGCGCCGCGCTTCTGGTACAACCCCGAGCTCGAGAGCCGAGCGTTCATCGCACCCGGCGCGATCGCTATCGTGATGACGATGATCGGCACGATGCTGACCGCGCTCGTCGTCGCACGCGAGTGGGAGCGCGGGACGATGGAGGCGATCATCGCAACGCCGATCGGCATCGGCGAGTTCCTCGTCGGTAAGCTGTTGCCGTACTTCCTGCTCGGGCTGGCCGCGACGCTCGCATGCACGCTCACGGCCGAGCACGTCCTCGGCGTGCCGATGCGCGGCTCGGTCGCGGCGCTGCTCGCGCTGGCTGCGGCTTTTCTCGTGCCGGCGTTGGGGCAGGGGCTTCTGATCTCGGCCGCGACGAAGAACCAGTTCGTCGCATCGCAGCTCGCGCTGTTCTCCGGCTTCTTGCCCGCGCTCCTGTTGTCCGGGTTTCTGTTCGAGATCGAGAGCATGCCGGTGCCGCTGCAGTGGCTGACGCGTATCGTCGCGGCTCGCTACTTCGTCGAGGGCCTGCAGGCCCTGTTCTTGACCGGGGACGTCTGGTCCGAAGTCGGGCGCTCGATCGCGGCGCTCGGCGCGATCGGCGCGGTGCTCTTCGCGTTGGCTGCGCGCAGCACGCGCAAACGGCTCGAGTGAGCGCTCGATGCGGCTCCGAAGACTCATTGCGCAAATCCGTAAGGAAATGCTGAGCGTGCTGCGGGATCCGCGCACGCGCGTCGTGCTGATCGGCCCGCCGCTCATCCAGCTTTTTGTCTTCGCATTCGCCGCGACGCTCGAGGTCGAGAACGTGTCGCTTGCCGTGCTCGATCGCGACGGCGGCCGATGGTCGCACGAGCTGATCGAGCGGGTGCGCGCGACGCGGATGGCCGGAGACGTGCTGCTCGTCGACTCGCACGAGGCGCTCGCCAAGGCCGTCGACGCGCGGCGTGCGCTCGCGGCGATCGCGTTCCAGCCCGATTTCTCGCGGCGGATCGACGCGGGGGTGCCGGCCGACGTGCAGATCGTGCTCGACGGCCGGCGCGGCAATTCAGCTCAGATCGCGCTCGGTTATCTCACGACGATCGTCGGCGATCTGAATGTCGGCGATCTGAATGCCGATCTCGCCGCGCGGCGCGGCCGGAACGAGCCGTCGAAGGTCGAGATCGACGTGCGTCATGCGTTCAATCCGAACCTCGAGTACCTGTGGTTCACGGTGCCGTCGCTCGTCGGCATCCTGTCGATGTTCTCCGCGCTGATCATCACCGCGCTTTCGATCGCACGGGAGCGCGAGCTCGGCACGTTCGATCAGCTGCTCGTCTCGCCCGCCTCGCCGCTCGAGATCATCGCCGGGAAATGCATCCCGGCGCTCATCTTCGGCACGGTGCTCGGATCGGTGATGATCGCTGCCGGAATCTTCTTCTATCGGATTCCGTTCACGGGCTCGTTGCTCTGGGTCTACGGCGCGCTCGTGCTGTTCATCCTGTCCATCGTCGGCGTCGGGCTGATGATCTCGTCGATCAGCCGCACGCAGCAGCAGGCGATTCTCGGCGCGTTCGCGGCCGGCGTGCCGCTCGTGCTGCTGTCCGGTTTCGCGACGCCCGTCGAGAACATGCCGCCCGCGCTCCAGACGCTCGCGCAAGCCGATCCGCTGAAGCACTTCCTCGTGATCGTGCAAGGGTCGTTCTTGAAGTCGCTGCCGCCCGGCGTGATCCTCGAGACCCTCGTGCCGATCGTCCTGATCGCGGCGGTCACGCTCACGGGCGCGCTCGTCTTCGTCCGCGGCCGCCTCGAGTAGCGGCGAATGCGGCCGGGCTCGTTCGCACGCGGAGAATATCCACAAAATCTGTGGATAAGGTTGTGGAAACGCGGCGCGTATCGTCGGGCGAGCGGCTTGAACGCTGACTTTCCGTCGACTTGATCACAAAACCGTCACGTCACGCCTTGAGCCGGTAGCCGGTTCTGAAGATCCAAGCGACGACCGCAAGGCCGATCGACAGGAAGGCGAGCGTCATCGCGATGCTGACCGCGACGTGCACGTCGGAGATCTCGTAGAAGCTCCAGCGGAAGCCGCTGATCAG
>CAYMAF010000434.1:0-2187 GCA_964388365.1 uncultured Gammaproteobacteria bacterium
GTGCTTCACGTCGGCGATGATCCGGAGATGGACGTGATCGGTGCAGCTCGCGCCGGCTTGCTCAGCTGTTGGCTGAATCGATCCGTCGGGGTTCGGGAGCCCCTGCCGTGGCCGCACGACGACGTGGCGCCGGACCTCGAATTCTCGACACTCACCGCGCTTGCGGACTGGCTGGACGATTCGGCGGGGCTCGGCGAACGACGATGACGCGGCATGCATCGTCGGCGGTCCCGTGGCGCACGGTTTCCCGCCGCTGTACCATCGCGTCAGCAGCACCGGGAGGAGATCTGCGATGCGAAACAGCGTCTTGTCGGCGCTTCTGATTGCCGCGTGTGCCGGGGCGACCGCCGGCTCCGCGCACGCAGCGGATGAAGAGTTGAGTGCGCTCGACTATATCCAGATTCAGCAGCTCGTCGCCCGTTACGCGCGCGCGATCGACACTTGCTCGAACAACGGCTACGACTACGCGGACTTGTTCACTCCGGACGGCGTCTTCATCCCGATGTTCAACGGCAAGCCGATCGCCGAGATCCGAGGCCGCGAACGACTTGCCGAGGCTTCGGGCGGCGGGAGCCGCGGCTGCAAGGACGTGCCGTGGATCGAGCAGGGCCTTCGACACATCTATACGAACCACGTGATCACGCCGACTGCCGAAGGCGCGACCGGCGTCGTAGACATGCTGATGATCGGGCTCGGCGGCGACCCCAACAAGATCGAGTACGACGGATACTACGAAGACCTATACGTTCGAACGCCAAACGGATGGCGGTTCAAGCAACGCGTGCACCACGCGCTGCTCTGGGCAGGCGAACGCGTTGCTCCCGAGGATGCGGAAAATCCATAGGAGGCGCCTGCGGCGCTGATACGGCGCCGCCCCGGTTTTCTTTCTCTGTCCGATCTAGCGTATACGCCGCGGCGCGCTTCCGTCGTCGCGACTTCGCGCCGACTCCTCAAGGGGGGCATCCCTATGCCGAGCGCTTCATGGGCTGGCACAGGGATTGCACCGGCGAGATTCCCGGCACTTCGCCGTGAAGATCGACCAGAAGCACTCGAGGAGAGGTATCGATGAACCAGGGAATGATTGACCGCCGGCATCTTAAGCACGTGCTTGCGGCCGCGGTGTTGGCGGCACTCGGCTCGACCGCTGCCGCGCAGGAGCCGGGCGGCGAGCTGAGCCAGGATCAGCCGGGCGCGCTGTCGCAGCAAGATCAGCAAGAGCAGCCGTCTCAGCAGCAGGAGAGCGAGCTGCAAACGTCGGCTGCGGAGAGCGAATCCGGATCGAGCGTGCTCGACCAGATCGCGCAGGAGCACGACGACCTCAGCACCTTCATCGAAGCCGTGAAGGCGGCAGGGATGGAAGAGTCGCTGACCGGCAGCACCGAGTACACCGTGTTCGCACCGACGAACGATGCGTGGGAGCAAATGTCCGGTCTCAGCAAGGACGAGCTGATGCAGCCGGAGAACCGCGAGCAGCTGATCAGCTTGCTGCGTGCACATATCGTCGCCGACGACGTCGACGAGCAGATGGCGCGCAGCTTGCAGCAGGCACAGACGATCGACGGAGGTGCGGTCGACCTCAGTGCGAGCGGCGACAGCATTCGGGTTGGCAATGCCGAGGTCGTGCAGTCCGGCATCCAACAGGGAAATTTGCGCGTCTACGCGATCGACGGCGTGCTCGAGCCGACGGCGCTCGCACGGGCCGACGACATCGGCGGCGGGCAGGACGATCAGCGTGGCAGCCAGCTCGACACCGAGAGCGAAACGGGCTTCGGCTCGGATAGCGATTCGCCGTTCGGCTCCGAGCGCGAAAGCGGGCTCGACTCAGACCGCGAGAGTGGGCTCGGCTCCGAGCGCGAGAGTGAGCTCGGCTCCGATCGAGATTCGCCGTTCGGCTCCGAGAGCGAGCAGGGTAGCGAATCGGACCTTTCGAACGATCCGTTCGGCAACTGAGCCCCTCCGCTCGAAGAAGCCTACGAAGATGGGGCAGCCGCACCGCGGTTGCCCCGTTGCGTCTCGGCTACTCGGAATGAGGTCCCGATGCGTCGGTGCGGTAGAATCCGTAAGCGCTGAGCCGTCGAGGAGCGTGTGTGCCCGGCGGCTCGCGCAGGCGCCTCAAGCCCGGGTGGCGGAATGGTAGACGCAGCGGACTTAAAATCCGCTGGCCGCAAGGCCGTGCCGGTTCGAGTC
>CAYMAF010000435.1:0-2178 GCA_964388365.1 uncultured Gammaproteobacteria bacterium
AAGCGCGATCATCGGTAAGGGCACCTCCGCTCCGCGATATGCCGCTCGAAGTCGTCGCGGAAATAGCGCAGCCCCGACTGCAGCGGCTCCATCGCGCCCGGCGCATGCGCGCAGAACGTGCGGCCCGGTCCGAGGTGGCGCGTGTGCATCTCGAGCAGCGCGAGATCCTCGGGACGGCCGTCGCCGCCGTCGATCACCGCGAGCAGATGCTCGACATAGGGCAGCCCGTCGCGGCACGGCGTGCACCAGCCGCACGACTCCTGTGCGAAGAAATGCTCGAGGTTGTGCAGCATCGCGACCGGACAGGTCCGGTCGTCGAGCACGATCATCGTGCCGGTGCCGAGCCGGCTGCCGAGCTTCTCGATCGAGTCGAAATCCATCGGCGCATCGAGATGCTCCTCGACGAGAAAGTCGGTCGATGCGCCGCCGGGCAGCAGGCCGCGGAAACGAAAACCTTCGCGCATGCCGCCCGCATGCTCCTCGAGCAGCTCGCGAAGGGGCGTGCCCATCGGCAGCTCCCAGAGACCGGGACGTTTCACCTTGCCGCTTGCGCCGTAGAGCTTCGTGCCCGCATCGTTCGTTAACCCGAGCGACCTGAACCACTCGGCGCCGCGGTTCACGATGTGCGGAACGTTGCACAGCGTCTCGACGTTGTTCACGACCGTGGGGCGGCCCCAGAGGCCGACGAGCTGCGGGAACGGCGGCTTCGTGCGCGGAATCGCGCGGCGGCCCTCGAGCGCGCTGATCAGCGCGGTTTCCTCGCCGCAGATGTAGCGGCCGGCGCTCGTGTGCAGGTGCAGCGACAGGTCGAGCTCGCTGCCGCGAATGCGTTCGCCGAGCCAGCCGCGCTCGGTCGCCTCGGCGATTGCGCGCGCGATCCGCTCGGCAGCGAGCCGATACTCGTCGCGGAGAAAGATATACGCGACGCTCGCGCCGAGCGCGTACGCGGCGAGGATCATCCCCTCGATCAGCTGGTGCGGATCGCCCTCGAGCAGGAGCCGATCCTTGAACGTGCCGGGCTCCATCTCGTCGGCGTTGGCGATCAGGTACCGGGGGCGCGGCGCGTCGTCGCCGCGCGGCATGAATCGCCATTTCTGGCCAGTCGGGAAACCGGCGCCGCCGCGTCCGCGCAGCCCGGAGTCGATCACGAGCTGCAGCACGTCGTCGGGCGACAGCTCCGCGAGCGCCCGGCTCACGGCCCGATAGCCCCCGGCGCGCTCGTAGCCGTCGATGTCGAGCGGCGGCTCGCCGAGGCGGATATTGGCGGTCAGCGGACGTTCCATCAGCCGTAGCGTTCCAGCGTGTCGTCGAGACGGTCCGGATCGAGATCGGTATGCAAATTTCCGTCCACGAGCATCGCCGGCGCGCGGTCGCAGCAGCCGAGGCACGGGATCGGCAGCACGGTGAAGCGCCCTTCGGGGTCCGTTTCGCCGAGTCCTACGCCGAAGCGCTCGCCGAGCCGCGCGGTGAGCGCTTCCGTCCCGGCGAGCCAGCAGCTCACGCTGTCGCAGAGGTGCACGACGTGCCGGCCGACGGGTCGCCGGTAGATCAGGTTGTAGAACGTCGCGACGGCATCGAGCTCGTCGACCGACATCCCGAGCAGCGCGGCGATGCCGCGAAGCGCGTCGTCGGAGACCCAGCCGCGGCGCCGCTGCACGATCTTCAGCGCATCGATGCATGCGGCGCGCTTGCGCTCGTAGTGCGCGATCTCCCGCTCGATCTCGTCGATCTCTTGCGGCGTGAGCATCGAGCCGTCGCGGTCATTCGACGCGAGACCGGTCATCGGTCGACGTCCGCCATCACGAAATCGATGCTGCCGAGGATCGCGATCAGATCGGCGATCAGGAGGCCCCGCGAGATCAGCGGCAGCATTTGCAGGTGCGGGAAAGACGGCGTGCGAATCCTGAGCCGGTACGGGATCGTGCCGCCGTCGCTGATCGCGTAGTAGCCGTAAGCGCCCTTCGTGCCCTCGATGTTGAAATGGCTTTCGCCGGGAGGCACGACGGGCCCCCAGCTGACGTTGATGAAGTGATGGATCAGCGTCTCGATGTCGTGCATCGTCCGGTCCTTGATCGGCGGCGTCGCGAGCGGATGCCGCGACTTGTAGTCGCCGGGCGGCATGTTCTCGACGCATTGCTCGATGATGCGCAGGCTCTGGCGGATCTCCTCGGCGCGCAC
>CAYMAF010000436.1:0-2175 GCA_964388365.1 uncultured Gammaproteobacteria bacterium
GCGGGCTCGGACGCGAAGGCCGTGTTCCGCTACGAGATGCATACGCTGCCGAGCGAGGTACAGCAGAGCATCGGCACGTCGACATTGTTCGCGGCCTGGAACGACTCGATCTACGTCGCGCAGATCGAGGACGAGCGGCTCGAGCCGGTGGTCTCGTCCGGAGACTATCTGAAACACACCGCCGACGTGCTGAAGAAATACAAGGGTCTGTGGTTCAACGACGAAAGCTTCGTCGTGTCGCGGAAACATTAACGGCTAACGAGGGAGCGGCTAATGCCGTCGACAGAAGAGTTGAAGCAGCACATCGTCTCGTTCCTGCAAGGGTATACGATCGAGGCGACCCCGCATGACGAGGACAAGATCGACGCCTTCAAAGAGACGATTCCTGCGGGCACCCGGGTCTATTTGGCGCACCTGCCGGGCTTCACGCTCGACGATATCGCGCGGATCGGCGTGAAGCTGCAATCGAGCGGATTCACCGCCGTGCCGCATATCGTCTCGCGCAAGCTCGAGAGCGCGGCGCAGCTCGAGCGGGCGCTCGATACCCTAGCGCAGGGCGGCGTCGTCGAGGCGCTCGTGATCGGCGGCGACGAGGCGATTCCGAACGCGGCGTTCGACGGAAGTCTCGAAGTGCTGAAGACGGGGCTCTTCGGCAAGTACGGTTTCCGCGAGATCGGCGTTGCCGGGCATCCGGAAGGCAGCAAGGCCATCGGCCCGCACACGATGGAAATCCTTAAGGACAAGGCTGATTTCGCGAAGGACGCGCCGTTCAACGTGCGCATCGTCACTCAGTTCGGCTTCGATGCCGAGGCGGTCACGGACTGGGAAGCGGCGACGGAGGCCGCCGGCATTACGCTGCCGATCCACGTAGGGGTCGCCGGGCCGACGTCGCTCAAGAGGCTCGTGGGCTTCGCGATGCGCTGCGGCATCGGCTCGTCGGCGAGGTTCATGTCGAATCGCGCGGGCGCCGTGGCGGGCCTGCTGCGTCAGCACGCGCCGGACGACCTCATCACGCATTTCGCCCGCCACCGCGCCGAGAACCCCGATTCCCGGCTGAAGCATGCTCACTTCTTCTGCTTCGGCGGCGTGCTGAAGACGGCCGAGTGGGTGAATTCGGTGCTGGCCGGACGTTTCCAGATGAACAGCCGAGGGACTGGCTTCGAGGTCTCCTGACCGGATGCGGCCGGGGCGAGAGTTCGGTTTCGTCTAAGGGAAATCAAGCAAAGAGTGGGTGGAGCACGATGAGCAAGTCATATTTGTTTACGTCCGAGTCCGTCTCGGAAGGGCATCCGGATAAGATGGCCGACCAGGTGTCGGACGCGATTCTCGACGCTTATATCGCACAGGATCCGAGGAGCCGTGTCGCCTGCGAGACCCTGACGAAAACCGGCCTAGTGATGGTTGCGGGCGAGATCACCAGCAACGCCGTGATCGAGGCGGAGGAGATCATCCGCAACGTGATCCTCGACATCGGCTACGACCACTCCGACAAGGGGTTCGACGGCAACACCTGCGCCGTGATCAACGCCCTCGGCAAGCAGTCTCGGGATATCGCGCAGGGCGTCGACCGGGCGGCTCCGGAGGAGCAGGGCGCCGGCGACCAGGGCCTGATGTTCGGCTACGCGACGAACGAGACCGATACATTCATGCCGGCGCCGATCATCTACTCGCACAAGCTGCTCGAGCGCCATGCGGAGCTGCGCAAGTCCGGCGGCGCGGACTGGGCGCGGCCCGACGCGAAGAGCCAGCTCACGTTCCGCTACGAGGACAACAAGCCCGTCGGCATCGTCGCCGTCGTGCTGTCGACGCAGCACAGCCCGGACATCTCGCAGAAGGATCTGCACGAGGCCGTGATGGAGGAGATCATCAAGCCCGTGCTGCCGGCGAAGTGGCTCTCGAAAGATACGAAGTATCACATCAACCCGACCGGCCGGTTCGTGATCGGCGGTCCGATGGGCGACTGCGGTCTGACCGGCCGCAAGATCATCGTCGACACGTACGGCGGCATGGCCCGGCACGGCGGCGGCGCGTTCTCCGGCAAGGATCCGTCGAAGGTGGATCGGTCGGCCGCATACGCATGCCGCTACGTCGCGAAGAACGTCGTCGCCGCGGGTCTCGCGGAGCGCTGCGAGGTGCAGGTGTCCTACGCGATCGGCGTCGCGGAGCCGACGTCGG
>CAYMAF010000437.1:0-2175 GCA_964388365.1 uncultured Gammaproteobacteria bacterium
CGCCGCGCGCGATCTTCCTGAACTCCCCTCACAATCCGACGGGCGGCGTGACGACGGAGGACGACCTTCGCGGCATCGCCGATCTCGTGCGCGGCCGCGATATCGCGGTCTTCAGCGACGAGCCGTACTGTCACATGGTCTGGCGCGGCGTGCACCGCTCGCTGCTGAGCCAACCCGGAATGCTCGACCAGTGCGTCGCCGCATACACGTTCAGCAAGTCATACAGCATGAGCGGCTGGCGCCTCGGCTTCGCGGTCGCGTCGAAGGAGGTCGCGGACGTGATCGGCAAGATGGTGAACACGACGCTGTCGTGCACGCCGCCGATCGTTCAGCTTGCCGGCGTCGCGGCTCTCGAGCACGACGCCGCAGAGCGCGATGCCGCGATGCGCGAGTTTCGCGACAAGGTCGTGATGCTGACCGAGGGCCTGAACCGGATCGACGGCTTTCACACGCTCGATCCGACGGCGACGTTCTATGTGTTTCCGAACGTCTCGGCCGTCTGTAATCGTCTTGGCGTGACGAGCCACGGGCTTGCGTTGTTCATGCTCGAGGCGGCCGACGACGAGTTCGGTATCGCGAGCCTCGGCGGGGAATGCTTCGGCGAGGCGGGCGCCGGGTTCCTGAGGTTCTCGTGCGCCGAGCCGAACGACCGGCTTCAGCAGGCGCTCGACTTCATCCCGGTCGCGCTGTCCCGAACCGACCGGCTCGAAGCCTGGCTCGAGAAGAATCCGCGGTATCGGCTCGCGACCCCGTACGCCTCTTAGCGCGGCCCTCGGAATCGGCCGCGACGTTCGGCCGAAGCCGCAACGTCAACGGGTCGGCGCCCGCCGCGAGCCGCCGCTCCTCGCGGCCGGCGTGCCGGTTCTGCTCCGTGGCGAAGACGCCGATCTCGACGGTGCCGATGACCTCGGCGACGCCGTGGGCGTCGGGGCCGCGCCGCGGCTCGGCGCCGTCGAACGAGCCGGTGCCGAGGAACGAGCCGGCGCCGAGGAACGAGCCGAAGCCGTGGAACGAGCCGAACCCGTGGAACGAGTGGGCGCCGCCGTGCGCGGCTGCGTCGCGCCCCGAGCCGGCGCCGCACTGCGCGTCGGCGCCGACGGGCGGGACGTGGCCGTCGAGCGTGTCGCCGTGCTGCGGTCCTCGACGGACCCGCGTCGATCCGATACCGGCCTGCGGGTCGACGGCGCGGGTTCGCGTAACCGCTCCCGGACGGTGCGCGAGAGCTCGGCACTCGACGTGCGGCTGGCACGGTCGTCGCCGCTGCGCGGCGAGCGACGCGCCTCGCCGCGCGGCGCGCCGCCGTCCGTGCCTCGAGCTGTCGGCGTCCGGCGCTCGGTGCCGCGCACGGTGCCGGCTCTTCCGGTCTGGCCGGCCGCTCGGCCTTCTGCGCTGCGCGAGACCGTGCGCTGACTCGGGCTGCGAGTTGCCGCCGCGCGTTCCGCGCTGCGCGCGACCGGCCTCGCTTCGGCGGCCCGAGTCGTTCGAGCCGTGTATCGGCGTACGTCGCGGCGGTCGATCCCGCCGCGCTCGCGAATCACGGTGATCCGCTCGGGGCGCGCGCCGTGACGATGCCGGGGGTGCCAGACGTACGTGTTGCGCTCGACGTGGACGAAGTTGACGTTGATCGAGCGGCGCACGTAGAACGGCTCGTGATAGCGGTAACCGTAGAACGGGTGCCCGACGTGCCGATGGTGGTGCACGTGCACGTGATGCGTGTCCCAGCCGACGACGAAAGCCGTCGTCACCCCGAAGAAGAAACCCGCGTGGAAATGGTGATGGGGCGGATACGGGTAGTAGTAGACCGGCCGCGGCCGCGGGTGATAGTAGATCGGCGTGTAGTGATGAACGATGACGTGCCGGGGCTCATAGTACGGCACGTAGATGACCTCGGGATCGGCCGGCTGGATGCGGATCACGCCTTCGCTCTCACGGACGACCTGCCGATCGTCGCTCCGCAGGCTGCCGGCATCGTGCGCCGCGAGCCGAAAGCGCTGGATCGCGTCGAGCACGTCGGCGCGCTGTGTCAGGAATGCCTCGCCGAGATCCCACGTCCAGTCGAGGTCCTCGTCCATGAGCCGGAGCACCTCGGGATAGTTGAGCAGCGCGACGACGGAGTCGTCCCAATCCTCGTCGGGCACGAGGCTCGGGTCGCTCTCACGCTCGTCGAGGAAGCGC
>CAYMAF010000438.1:0-2169 GCA_964388365.1 uncultured Gammaproteobacteria bacterium
TCGCCGTCGACGCGCCGGTCACGCAGTGTTCGATCCTCGACGCGCTCGAGGCGCGCTACCCGATGCTGTGCGGCACGATCCGCGATCACGCGACGAAGAAGCGCCGCCCGCTCGTGCGCTTCTTCGCGTGCGCCGAGGACGTGACGCACGACTCGCCGGACGCGCCGCTGCCCGACGCGATCGCATCCGGCGCGGAGCCGTTCATGGTGATCGGCGCCGTCGCGGGGGGATAGCTGCGGACATCAGTTTCAAGCCCGAACCCGCTGCACGAAGATGGTCGGTCTGGTCTCCGATCAGCACCGCAACGTCTACTCCCATGCTGCACGCAGCGTCGCCAGATTCTTCTCAACCAAGCGCAAAATATCGAGAAGTTGTTGCTCGCTGAGCCTAGTTCGAAGACTTCTATCCACCTCGACTTTAGGTGTCAGCCAGACTCGCACGCATCCATCTGGACACATCGCAAACACATGTGGACGAGACGATACATTGTGCCCCTTGGGCATGCATAAGAGCTTAACTGTTCCCTCGCGGACGATTACGGGGCGCATAAGCTAAGCAACGCGCGAGACGCCTCCGTAGGCGAGCACGAACTCGTGCTTATCGCGTCGCTGCTCTCGCGCGCTACGCCCAGTCCTTCGCATGGATCTTCGCGCCGATCGCCTTCTCTGCATCGGCGCGCGACACTTTGCGCACGGTCTGCGAGAACGTCCAAAGGTGACCTTCGGGATCGAGCACACGGTACGTGCGCGCGCCGTAGAACTGGTCCTCGGGCTCTTGCACGATGATGCCGCCCGCCTCGCGGGCTCCGTCGCAGTGCGCGTCGATATCCCGATCGAGCTCGACGTGGAGCGACTGCGTATTGAAGCCGGTGGCCTTGGGGCTGCGCGTCCGTTCGCTCCATTCGCCGCCGATCATCACGCGGCCGCGGCCGCCGAGGCTCATCTCGGCGTGCAAGACGTGCTCGTCGTCTGGAGACGCGATCAGCATCGTCAGCTCGAAGCCGAAGGCTCGTGCGAGCCAATCGAGCGCGGCCTTCGGGTCCTGATAGGTCACGCTCGCGGTAAAGGGATTGCCGCTCATCGGACGCTCCTTTTGCACTGTGGGACTGTCGGAAGACATTCACGCATTTCCAGGAAGAATCGGCCAGCGGCGATTCGCCCGAGCAGACGATCGAGCCAGCGGCGATGCGACCCTGCGTATAATCGCCACGCTGGCCGCCTCGGCGGCGGCGTCCGATTCATTCTCGGCAACCGAAGCACATGAGCGCAGATCTCATCAGCGGGCTATTGCTCGTCGCGGTGCTGCTCGCAGGCGCCGCTTATGTCGTGAAGACACTTTACTGGGACTCGATCACCGCGTTCGTCGCGGAGCGCCGTGCGGCGCCGCCGCGCGGAACGAACGATCATCTCGTCGGCCAACGCGGTCGCGTCGTCGACGACGGAGCCGGCAACGGCACGATGCGCGTACGCGTCGGCATGGAGAGCTGGCGAGCGCGAGACGCCGGCGGCCGCGCGTCGCTGCCGATCGGGACCGAAGTCGAGGTCACTGCCGTCCGCGACGGCGTGCTCGAGGTCGCTGAGCGACGGGCGACGCCGGCCTCCTGACTGTTTCCGATTTCGACGTGCCTCCGTTACACGCGGCCGGCCGCCCGAATACCCGCGCGTCCGCACCTTCGGCGCGCATCACGCGACGCCGCCTTCGAACCCGACGTGCAGCATGTCCTGACCGAGCATGATCACGAATCCGCTCGCGCGCCGCACGCCGTCGACGGCGTAATCGAAAACATACGTGCGCTCGAAGCGGAAGCCCCGGCGGTCGAAGCGAGGCCGAAGCGCGGTAAGCGCGACCGTGCCGTCGAGAAGCTGCAGCGATCGCCGCCGGCACGCGTCGGCTGCGATCCGGTTCGCCGCCTCTCTGGCGCGCGCGCCATCGTACCAGTAGCCCAGGACCGCGGCGACGAATGCGACGGCAACCAGCATCGAATAGCTGAGGTGGATCATGCGCCGAAGTATAGGCTGCGGCTCGCACGGAGCGCGCGGTGAGGCGCGCTATCGTCCAGCGCGTCGCAAAGAGGCCGATTAACCGGCAGCGTCGTCCGGCGACCCGCGCGCCGGCTTGACCAGCGCCGAGGCGCGGGCGAGCTCAGGCTCGCCTGCCGCGCGCCTGCTC
>CAYMAF010000439.1:0-2165 GCA_964388365.1 uncultured Gammaproteobacteria bacterium
TCGCGGCGTCGATGACCATCAGCGCGCTGTCGACCGCGGTCAGCGTGCGATACGTGTCCTCGGAGAAGTCCTCGTGGCCCGGCGTGTCGAGCAGATTCACGATCCGCCCGCCGTACGGGAACTGCATCACCGACGACGTCACCGAGATACCCCTCTCCTGCTCGAGCTGCATCCAATCCGACGTCGCGTGACGGCGCGCCTTGCGGCCCTTGACCGCGCCGGCCATCTGGATCGCTCCGCCGAAAAGCAGGAACTTCTCGGTCAGCGTCGTCTTACCGGCGTCCGGGTGCGAGATGATCGCGAACGTCCGGCGCCTTTGGATTTCGTGCTCGAGGGAATCGGTCATCGTGCTCTCTACGTTGCATTCGGCGCGCATACGCGCCGGCGCTCGAGTCGGTCTCGACAATGAATGAATCCGGGGCGGCACCCGGCTCCGCCGCTCGGCGCGGGCGGAAGGCGCCGCATTCTACCGGAAGCGGGCCGCTCGCAGAGGGATCGCCGTCAAGACTCGGCGATTGACGGGGGCGTCTTCGGCCTCAGCGACGCGGCGAGGATCACCGCGTCTTCCCGCCCCCAGCGCGCCTGATAGTATGCGGGCCGGATGCCGATCTCCTCGAAGCCGACGGAGCGGTATAGCGCGAGCGCATTCGTATTCGACGGGCGCACCTCGAGGAGCACTTTGTCGGCCTGGGCATCACGCGCCTTCGCGAGCTGAGCGTTCAGCAGCCTCCGGCCGTAGCCGCGGTGCTGCACCCGCGGGTGCACGCAGAGGTTCAGCACATGGGCCTCGGCGGCCGCGATCGACATGATGCTGTAGCCCGAGACGATGCCGTCGATCTCGAGCACGATCGCGTAGTAGCCTGCGAGCAGGCAGTCGCGAAAGATGCCGAGGCTCCACGGATAGTCGTAAGCCGCCCGCTCGACCTCGGCGACCGCCTTGAGGTCGGCCGGCTGCATCAAGCGAATCCGAACCTCCGGTTGTTCGACGGCTGCGCTCATCGTCGCTCCGCTGCGCGGCGCGGGCCTACGACGATCGAAGTAACGGTAAGAGCATGCAAAGGTCCTGCCAGCTCTTCGCCTTCTCGCTCGGGCTCCGCAGCAGATAAGCCGGATGATACGTCACGAGGAGCGGAATCGCCGAGTCCCCGTAGCGGTGCACGACGCCTCGGAGCTGGCCGACCGGCAGGTCCGTATCGAGCAGCCGCTGCGCCGAGACGCGCCCGACGGCGAGCATCGCCTTCGGCCGGATCAGCGAGATCTGCCGGTTCAGGAAATCGGCACACGCGTCGGCTTCCTCGGGCCGCGGATCGCGGTTCCGCGGCGGGCGGCATTTCACGATATTCGCGATATAGACTTGCTCCCGCGGAAAGCCGATCGACTTCAGCATCGCGTTCAGCAGCCGGCCGGCCGGGCCGACGAACGGCTCGCCCTGACGGTCCTCCTCCTGACCCGGCGCCTCGCCGACGACGAGCAGCGGCGCGTCCCGGCGACCGACGCCGAAGACCGTTTGCGTTCGGCCGCGGTGCAGCGCGCACTTGCGGCAGTCCTTGACCTCGGCGGCGAGCGCACGCCACGCGTCGTCGTGCCCGGGCTCCGGCACGGCCGCGCCGCAGGCCGAAAGCGCGTCGGCCGCAGAGGAGCGCGCCGCGGCCGGAGCGTGCACCTCCCCGAAGCCGCCGTCTTCGGGCCGCGCCGGACGCGCAGCGCTCGATTCCGCGATCGATGCGTCCGCTCCGGGATCGACGGATCCGGGATCGACGAGCCCCGGGTCGGCACGCTCGTCCTGCCGCGCCGCATGGCTGGGCCGCCGGCGCAGCCGATACGCCGGGACGCCGATCTCCGCGAGATATGCGATGCGCAGACTCATGACGCGGCGGAAACATCCGGCCGCGGACGGCGCCTGCGCAGCAGCCACATCACCGGGCCCGACGATGCATAGACGACGAACAGCGCGAACACCATGAGCTCGGGCTCGATCGCGATCACGATGATCACGAGCGGAATCAGCAACAGCTTACCGAATCGGACGCGCTGTCCCGGCTCGATCTCCTTGAAGCTGAAATAGCTGAAGCGCGACATCATCAAGAGGCCCGCGGTCGCAGTGATCGCAATGCCGCCGACGAGCGCGAACAGCCCGTCGATCCCGTACGACGTGCTGAGCCAGA
>CAYMAF010000440.1:0-2161 GCA_964388365.1 uncultured Gammaproteobacteria bacterium
TGATCTCGACGAGGCTCGCGTCGCACTCGTGAAAGAGCTTCACGAGCTTCGTCAGGATCTGATGCAGCTCCTTCTGCTGATTCGCATCGAGGCCGAGACCGAAGCCGATCCGCCGCGTCTGATACGGCTGAAGCCCCGCGGCCGGATGCAGGTGAACCGTGAAGATCTGCTCCGGCGTCTTCGCCGCGACCTCCTCGATATCCATGCCGCCGGCGGCCGAAGCCATGATCGCGACCCGCTCGGCCGCACGGTCGACGAGGAGGCTGAGGTATAGCTCGCGCGCGATATCCGAGCCGGATTCGATATATACGCGGTCGATCGGCAGGCCCTCGGGCCCGCTCTGGTGCGTGACGAGCCGGGTGCCGAGCATCGCCTTCGCGTGCTGCGCGACCTCCTCGACCGACTTCGCGAGCTTCACGCCGCCCGCCTTGCCGCGCCCGCCCGCGTGGACCTGGGCCTTCACGACCCACAAAGGACCGCCGAGCGCCTCGGCCGCCTCGCAGGCCTCCTTCTCGCTCGCCGCGACCAGCCCCTTCGGGATCGGGATGCCGTACTCGGCGAACAGCGCCTTGGATTGATATTCGTGGAGATTCATGAAATTGCCGTCTTTCGATCTCTTCCTTGGGCGCAGCCGAAGGACCACGGCGCGCATGAGGGACGGCTATTGTCCACGAAAGCCCTCGAACTCGTAAAGGCGAGCCGGCTCGGCCGGCTTGGGAGCCGCGGCGCGCGGCACGGCGCGGCGGCGGATCCGAAGCCGGTCGAACGCGCCGCGAGCCGGCTCGGCTCCTGTCGACTTCACGAAAGAAAACCGCATCGTTCGGTTAAGATGCGCGCAGCATGTCCGCCGCCGCCGACAATTCCTCGAGGGCCGCCCAGCTCCGCAAGGAGCTTCTGACCGCCGATGCGGATTTCGGCTGGCGCGTCCTCGGCCTGCTGAACCTGTTCCGCCTCACGCTCGCGGCGGTGCTGCTGATCGGCGTTTTCGCGCTCGACGAGGCGAAGCTCGTCGGCGAGATCCATCCCGAGCTCGCGTGGCGCGCGCTGATCGTGATGTTCGCGGCCGGCTGCATCGGGATGTGGTGCCTGCACCGCCGCAAGCCGTCGGTCGAGCGCCAGGCGCCGTTCCTGTTCGCCGCCGATCTCGCCGTCGTCGTCGCGCTGATCCATGCGAGCGGCGGGCTGTCGAACGGTCTCGGCGGGCTGCTGATCGTCTCCGTCGGCGCGCTCGGCCTGCTCGTGCCCGCGCGGCAGGCGTTCCTGTTCCCCGCCGTCGCGACGCTCGCGCTGCTCGGCGAGCGGGGCTACTCGCATCTCGCGGGAGCGGGGGGAACCGACCAGTACGTCGACGCGGCGCTGCTCGGCATCGTGCTGTTCCTGATCAGCGCGGTCGTGCAGCTCGTGCGCCGGCGGATCGTCGAGACGGAGGCGCTCGCCGAGCAGCGCGGCGTCGACCTCAAGAACCTCGTCGAGCTCAACGACTACATCATTCAGCACCTGCGCGAGAGCATCGTCGTCGTCGACGGCGACGACCGCGTGCGGCTGATCAACGAATCGGCGCTGAAGCATCTCGGCGCTGCGGGCCGCACCGAAGGCATGCCGCTTCGGAGCCTGTCGTTCGACCTCGCCGAGCGGCTCCTCGCGTGGCGAAACTACGAGTCTCCGGCGCAAGCGGACAAGCCGTTCCACTCCGCGGACGGCGCGACGCTCGTGCAAGCGCACTTCGCGACGCTCGGCGCCGGCCGCGCCGGCGGCGTCGCGATCTTCCTCGAGGACACGTCGCTGATCGCCGAGCGCGTGCAGCAGACGAAGCTCGCCGCCCTCGGGCGGCTTTCGGCGAGCATCGCGCACGAGATCCGCAACCCGGTCGGCGCGATGAGCCACGCCGGCCAGCTCCTCGCCGAATCCGAGAACATCTCCGAGGCCGATCGGCGCCTGACGGACATCATTCGGATGAACGCGACCCGGGTCAGCCAGATCGTCGAGAGCGTGCTGTCGCTGTCGCGGAAGGACCGGACGCACCCGGAGCGGCTGCGCATCGCCGAATGGACGCGGAGCTTCGCACGCGAGTTCATCGAGACGCAGGAGCTTTACGAGGGCGCGCTGTCGCTGACGCCGGACTCGGTCGACGTCGAGGTCGAGATGGACCCGACGCACCTGC
>CAYMAF010000441.1:0-2161 GCA_964388365.1 uncultured Gammaproteobacteria bacterium
ATCCCGACAAGGGCGTGACGATGGGGCTCTTCTGCTATCCGATCCTGATGGCGGCAGATATTCTCATGTTCAAGACGAACAAGGTCCCGGTCGGCAGCGATCAGATCCAGCACGTCGAGATGGCGCGCGACATCGCGCAGCGATTCAATCACCACTACGGAGAGCTCTTCGTGCTGCCGGAGGCGGTCGTCGAGGAGCACACGGCGATCCTGCCCGGCCTCGACGGACGCAAGATGTCGAAGAGCTACAACAACACGATTCCGCTCTTCGCGCCGCGTGACGAGCTTCGCAAGCTGATCATGAAGATCAAGACGAACTCGCAGCCGCCCGGCGAGCCGAAGAATCCGGAAGAAAGCGCGCTCTTCGCGATCTATCGCGCGTTCGCGAAACCGGAGGAAACGGAAGCCATGCGCATTCGGTATGCCGAGGGCATCGGGTGGGGCGAGATGAAGCAGATCCTCTTCGAGTACATCGACGCGCATCTCTCCGACGCGCGCGCGGAGTACGAGCGGCTCATCGCGTCGCCCGGGGAGGTCGAGCGGATCCTGCGCAAGGGCGCGGAGAAGGCCCGCGCCGTGAGCCGTCCGTTCCTCGACGAGATCCGGCACGCGGTCGGCGTGCGGCCGTTGGGCTGACGACGCTCAGCGCGACGCGCGAACGTCGATCTCGCGCACGATCGAGATTCCGGCGAGCTCGCCGTTCTCGCGTCGAATCCATGTCGTCGGAAACTCGATCCCGCCGAGCGGCTCCCAGTGGAGGAAGCTCGCTTCGACGCCGATCGAGCCGCCGTCGTCGATCGTCGTTTGCAAGCGGACGAGGCGATTGCCGTCGTCGATGAAGCCGCGGATCTCGGCCCCGCCCTCGGGCGTGAAGGTCACGACGCGGTGCGGCTTGCCGTCGATCTCTCCCGTCGAGACCTCGGCGGGTCCCGCGAGCGCGCCGCGCACGAACGCGTGCGGCGTCAGCCAGTAGCGGTGCCGCTCGTTCCAGGGCGCGTCGGGACCGACCGTTCGCCGCTCGACCGCCTCGCCGCGCTCTCGCTCGATCGTGAGGGTCTGGCTCGTCAGATCGAGCGCGTGCGTCTCGCGCGGAACGCGGTAATGGCGGCGGGTCGGCGGCGGAGGCGGCGGGACATACAGCGCGTCGTCCTTCGTCGAGCTCACCCACACGGCGGCCGCGTAATCCTCGCGTGCGTCTTCGGGTATCGGTTCGTAGCCCGAGCCGGACCCGACGACCGTGAGCGCGGCGACGCGGTCGAGCCCGAGCGCGGCGGCGATGGGCTCGAGATGCTCGGCGGCGCGCTGCGCACGCGTCGGACCGGCCACGGTGAGCACGGCCGCGGCGAACGCTGCCGCGAGCGATGAGCGAAGCGCGGCGTTCCTCGGCATGACCCTCCCCCCATTCTCGGCCCTCAGGCTTTCGCCCGCGCGCGCCGCCCGTTCGCCGGCGCGGCCGCCTCGGGCAAGGATCCGGTCAGCACCGTTCGCAGCCAGCGGCCAGTATGCGAACGCTCGCACGCGGCGATCTCCTCCGGCGTGCCGCAGGCGATGATCTCGCCGCCGCCGGAGCCGCCTTCGGGTCCGAGGTCGATGATCCAATCCGCCGTCTTGATGACGTCGAGATTGTGCTCGATGACGACAATCGTATTGCCCTGGTCGCGGAGCTGGTAGAGCACCTCGAGCAGCTGCGCGACGTCCTGGAAGTGGAGCCCCGTCGTCGGCTCGTCGAGCACGTACAACGTCGAGCCGGTGCTGCGCTTCGACAGCTCCTTCGCGAGCTTCACGCGCTGCGCCTCGCCGCCGGACAACGTCGTCGCGTTCTGCCCGAGCTTGATGTACGAGAGCCCGACCGCGGCCAACGTCTCGAGCTTCGACGCGATCGCGGGCACGTTACGGAAGAACGCCAGCGCGTCCTCGACCGTCATCTCGAGGACCTCGTGGATATTCTTGCCCTTGTAGCGGATGTCGAGCGTCTCGCGGTTGTAGCGGCGGCCGTTGCACGCGTCGCACGGCACGAAGATGTCCGGCAGGAAGTGCATCTCGACCTTGATCACGCCGTCGCCCTGACACGCCTCGCAGCGTCCGCCCCTGACGTTGAAGCTGAAGCGGCCGGGGGAGTAGCCGCGCGAGCGCGCTTCCTGCGTCGCGGCGAAGAGCTCGCG
>CAYMAF010000442.1:0-2157 GCA_964388365.1 uncultured Gammaproteobacteria bacterium
CACATGGGCCGCGTGCCTGCGAAGGACGGTCTCGAGCAGAAACCGTTCAAGATTCTGCTCGAGACCGCGCGGATGGAGAACTGCTGGGTCAAGATCTGCGGCGCGGAGCGTATCTCCGCCGAGGGGCCGCCGTTTCACGACGCCGTGCCGTTCGCGCAGGCGCTGCTCGAGGTCGCGCCGGACCGGATCCTGTGGGGAACCGACTGGCCGCATCCGAACATCAAGAAGCACATGCCGAACGACGGCGATCTCGTCGACCTGATCCCGCTGATGATGCCGGACCCCGAGCTTCAGAAGCGCGTGCTCGTCGACAACCCGCACCGGCTCTACGGCTTCACGGGCTAGCGGTGAAGTCTCCCGCTGCGTCGGGGGCGGCGTCGGCCGGCACGCGCGTCGTGCCGGCTAGCCGTGCTCGGCGCCGAGCGGACGCTCCTCGAGCGCAACGCTCTTGATCAGCGCGTAGACATCCTGCCCAGGCGCAAGCCCGAGCTCGCCGAGCGCTTCGCGCGTGATGCGCGAGCGCACGTGGCGGCCGTCGACGTCGAGCAGCAGCTCGACGTGCACCGGCTCGGTCGGCACGATCTCGAGAATCCGCGCGTCGAGCACGTTCCGAATGCTGAGGCTTCGCGGACGCTCGGCGGCGATCGCGACGTCGCGCGCCAGGATCCTCAGGCGCACGTTCTCGCCAACCGACATCGCGCGAAGAGGAACGCGCAGCCGCTGTCTCTCGAGCCGAATCGATGCCATGCCGTCCGCCGCGTCCTCGACGGTGCCGGCGACGAGCGTGCCCGCATCGGCATGCCCGGTCACTGGCCAGAGGTCGATGCGCTCGAGCACGTCGGCGACCGCGCCGCGTCCGACGACGCGTCCGCCGGACAGCAGCAAGACCTCCGACGCGAGCCGAGCGACCTCGTCGATGCTGTGCGTGACGTAGAGCACCGGCAGCCCGAACGCGTCCGGCAGCCGCTCGATATACGGCAGGATTTCCGCTTTGCGGCGGACGTCGAGCGACGACATCGGCTCGTCCATCAAGAGCAGACGAGGATTCGCGAGCAGCGCACGGCCGATCGCGACGCGCTGCTGCTCGCCGCCGGACAGCGACGTTGGCCGGCGCCCGAGCAACGGCTCGAGATCGAGCGCGTCGACGACGCTTTCGAACCGAATCGCCGCGCGGCCGTCGGCCGCCCGCGCACCGAAGCGCAGGTTGCGCTCGACGTCGAGGTGCGGGAAGAGCCGTCCGTCCTGAAACACGTAGCCGATCCGGCGGCGATGGGTCGGCACGCGCCGCCCTGGACGCTGCCAGTCCTCGCCGTCGAACGTCACGGTGCCTGCCGCACGCGTCTCGAGACCGCTGACGATACGCAGCAGCGTCGTCTTGCCCGATCCGCTCGGGCCGAACAGCGCAGTGATGCCGGCGAGCTCGAGCCGTTCGCGCACCTCCAGCGCGAAGCTGCCGCGCTCGAGCGCGATGTCGAGGGAGAGCTCAGCCAACGGCGTAGCCGACGCCGAGCCGCGCGCGGCGATTGATCACGTAGACGGCGAGCAGCACGACGAACGAGAACCCGAGCAGGCCCGCCGACAACGCGTGCGCCTGCCCGTACTCGAGCGTCTCGACGTGCTCGTAGATCGCGATCGAGACGACGCGCGTCTCGCCGGGGATGCTGCCGCCGACCATCAGCACGACGCCGAACTCGCCGAGCGTGTGCGCGAAGACGAGCACGATCGCGGAGACGTAGCCGCGTAACGCCATCGGCGACGCGACGCGGAAGAACGCCGCGAGCGGCGACGCGCCGAGCGTCGCCGCGGCCTCGAGGGGCTTGCGGCCGATCCGCTCGAAGGCGCCTTGCAGCGGCTGCACCGCGAACGGGAACGAATAGACGATCGACGCGATCACGAGCCCCGAGAACGAGAACGTCAACGCCGAGTCGGTCAGCGCGACCCAGTGCCGGCCGATCGGTCCCGCCGGTCCGAGGAGAACCAGCAGGTAAAAGCCGAGGACCGTCGGCGGCAGCACGAGCGGCAGCGCGGCGATCGCCTCGACGGCGACTCGCCATCGCTTCTCCGTATAGGCTAGCCACCAGGCGAGCGGAGTCGCGATCGCAAGCAGCGCGAGGACGGTGACGCTTGCCAGCTTCAGGCTGAGCCAGACGGGCCCGA
>CAYMAF010000443.1:0-2143 GCA_964388365.1 uncultured Gammaproteobacteria bacterium
CCGCCCGGGATCGAGACGACGGGCGCGCCGCACTCGTCGACCGCGCGAAGGGCGTCCTCGACGCTCATGCGCTTGCGCAGAATGGGGTCCGGATAGTCGATCTTTCCGCAGCCGGCGCACGCGAGATTACATTGGAAGAGCGGCTCGAGCATCAGCACGAGCGGATAGCGCTTGTTGCCCTTGAGCTTCTGCTCGAGGATGTAGCGCGCTATCCGGTACTTTTGTACGAGTGGAATGCCCATGCGTTCTCCTTGTTGCTGCGCCCGTCCGGGCGCGTTGCCGCGGCCGGTGCCGACTGGCCCCGCTCAGCCGCTCGATCTCTTCGCCGCGCCGCCAATAGCCTCCCGACCGTCGTCAGCGCTCGGCGCCCGTCTCACCCGTCCGTGCCGGTACGAACGAGCAGCGCATCCAGGAAATTGCCCCGGATGTGCGCCCATTCGAGCTTGAACCACGGCGTGAATCGCTCGGGATGCTCGGCGAGCTCCCGCTCCAGCGCGTCGACGCCGATCCAGCGCCAATCCGCGATCTCGCTCACGTTCACGTCGACGGGCCCATCGTAGCGCCCATGGTAGACCCAGCAGTATTCGTGCTCGGCGCCGATCGAGCCGTACTGCGCGTGATACTTGAACTTGTAGAGAAACTCGAGCGGACAACTGAAGCCGAGCTCCTCCTCGAGGCGCCGAGACGTCGCTTGCTCCATCGTCTCGCCGAAGCGCGGATGCGAGCAGCACGTGTTCGACCAATAGCTCGGCCAGAGCGGCTTCGAAGGCGCCCGCTGCTGCAGCAGCAGCTCGTCGTTGCTATTGAAGATGAAAATCGAGAACGCTCGATGCAGCACGCCGGTGCCGATATGGCATTCGCTCTTCAGCTTGCTGCCGACTTCCCTGTCGAGCTCGTCGACGAGGATCAGCTCCTCGCCGTCATAAGATACGATTTCGTCACGAGCCATCCGATTGAGCTCCTAAATTCAAGGCAATCGCCTGATATCCCGCCGCGCGCATCGCGGCAACGACCGGCTCGGTCTCGCTCTCCGTCGCACAGATCGCAATGATCGAGCCGCCGCCTCCGCCGCCGGTCAGCTTCGCGCCGAGCGCGCCGTTCTCGCGCGCGATCGTCACGAGCTGCTCGAGCTCGGGTGTCGATACCTGCAGCGCGTTCAGCATACCGTGGCAGATATTCATCAGCTCTCCGAGCAGCGGCAGATCATTGTCGGAAATCGCCTGCACCGCGCGCAACGTGAGCGCGTCGATCTGATCGAAGATCCGCTCGTAGAGACGCCGGTCCTGCTCCCATGCCTCGCGAACGCGGCCGACAGTTTTCGCGGTGAGCCCTTCGTAGCCCGACATGCCGATCACGGCCGGGATCGGCTTCGCGATGGCGAGGGGCTCGACGAGCGGCGGCTCGCCGGAACGGAACACGAGCGCCCGGTTGTAGGTCGCGAGCGTATTGTCGATCCCGCTGGGGTTGCCATGCGCGACCTTCTCCGACTCGAACGCAAGGCGGTTCACCTCGTCGTCCGAGAGCCCGAGCTTGAAGTGCTTGTCGAGCGCGCGCACGATCGCGACGGCCATCGCGGCCGAGCCGCCGAGGCCCATGCCGCGCGGCACCTCGGGGAAGACCTCGATCCGCATGCCGCGGCCGGACAGCCCGAGCTTGTCGAGCATCACGCCGGCCGGCCGCTCGAACGAGCGGCGATCCGCGGGATTCTTCGCGAGCTGGTACTCGACGCCCCAGCGCGGGATCATCAAGTGGATCCCTTCGTCGCAATCCTCGACGAGCGCCTTGATCGTCAGCGGAATCGGCGCGGCGATCGCATGACGGCCATAGACGACCGCATGCTCGCCGAGCAGCACGACCTTCCCGTAGCCGACGCCCATCGCCGGCGACTGCCGGCGCTTGACCGAGCGCCCGGTCGACGCGCGCTGCCGCTCGGTCTCGATCTCCGCGATGATCTCCTGCGCCTTCCACACTTTGATCACGCCGCTCTGGATGACCCGGTCGAGAACCTCGTCGAAGATTTCCTTCGACGCACCGGCCGCGGTCACGACGCTGCGCGCATGGAGCGTCATGTGGCCCTTCTGGATCCCTTCGGTCGCGAGCGCGCGGATCGCGGCGAAGTTCTGCGCGAGCCCCACGGCCGCCA
>CAYMAF010000444.1:0-2142 GCA_964388365.1 uncultured Gammaproteobacteria bacterium
GACGCGGGCACGGCGTAGCGCTCTTTGCGCGCGCCCAGGCGCGCTCTCGCCGCCGCGACGACGAGAAAGCGGGCATGGTCGAGCGTCGCGTCGAGAATCACGTCGTCGATACGGCCGAGCGTCTCACCGTTCGAATCGAGGACCTGGTAGTCCTCGAGACTTCTCGCCGACACCATCGAAAGCATGTTGCGCTCCGCGATCGGACCGACTCGATACAGCAAGTTGCGTGCCGGTTGCCGGCCGACAGGCGGCGTGGCAGGCTTTCCAAGGTTGATCCGAGGACGATGAAGGAGAAGGCCGTGACGACGACTGCGGCTGACGCCGGCACAGAAGCCGAACGCATCGACGCGCCCACCGTGGAGCGACTGGCGGAGAAGGCTCACGACAAGGTGGACCAGGCGGCGGCGGGTGTGGCGCAAGCGGAGCGAGAAATTCGGCGTGCGGCCGAAGAGACGGCGGAGCGGATCCGCCGCTCCGAGGAGGAGCTCGCAGAGCTGATCGAGCAGAACGTACGCAAAGTTCGCGAGTACATCGAGAAGAATCCGCTGCGGAGCGCCGGCATCGCGTTCGCGGCGGGCGTTTTGCTCAGCAGTCTGCTGCGACGGTGAGCGCGGAGCCGCGCGACTCGGCCGAGGAAGACCGCATTTCCGACGACCCGGCCGGAGGGCCCGCCGCCGCGGCCACGGCCGTCCTGTCCGCGGTGCTCCGCCTCGTCCGCGACGTCACTCAACTCGCCGCCGCAGAGATCAGGCTCGCCGCGCTGAGCGGCGTGACGATGCTGATGCTCGTCATCGTCGCGGCGCTCCTGGTCGTCATCGCATGGGGTTGCCTCGCGGCGGTCGCCGCATACGGGCTCGTCGCCCTCGGATGGTCATGGCCGATGGCGGGGCTGACCATTGCGGCGGTCCATCTTCTCGCCGCGTATCTCCTGTTGCGGGCCGTCACGCGCTTGAGCCGTTCGCTGACTTTGCCCGAGCTGCGCAAGGCCGTGCTCGACACCGAGGAGCCGAAATGATCGGTGGGCTCAAGTCGGCGAAGCGGCAAGTCGAGCAGCTCGGGCAGGCCGTCCGCGCCGATTTCGCGGGGCTCGGCGAGGCGGGTCGCCGTGTCGCCGATCGGGTGCGTGCCGAGCTCGGCCGGCCGCAGGTGCTGCTCGTGATCTTCGCCGCGGGGCTCGGTTTCGGCTGGCTTCGCGGCGGGGCACGCGCTCGCCGCACGGACACGGAAGGCAAGCCCGCGCCCGGCGCGGGGCGGCTCGCCGAGGTCGCGGCGGCCGCGATCGCGGGAGCGCGGCTCGTCGAGGAGATCCGCCGCGCGGCCGAGCTCGTCGGGCCGCTCGCCGGTCGATCCTCTTCCGCTTCGACAGCAGAGGCGACGGGCGACGATTCGACGGATCAATGACGCGGCTTCGTGAGGAGCCGGCCGACGAAACGCAGCAGCAGCAGGCTCACCACGGTCACGAGCACGGCGAGCAGGAGCTGACCGAGCCCCACCGCGATACCGACGGCTGCGACGAGCAGCAATGATGCCCCGGTGGTGAGGCCTTCGATGATGCGTTCCTCGCGGTGCCTGAAAATCGTTCCGGCGCCGAGGAATGCCACGCCGGTCACGATCGCTTCGACGATGCGCAGCGGGTCGGCGCGTAGCACGCCGGGCAGAGCCTCTTCGGCGAAGCGATCGACGAGCACGTCGCCGAGCCCGACGAGAAGCGCCGCCGCGGACGCGAGGAGCGCGTGGGTTCGTAGGCCCGCCGGACGGTTCGCGAGCTCGCGTTCGAGGCCGACGATGCCGCCCAGGAACCCGGCGATGACGACCTTGAGCGCAACTTCGAGCTGCGCGATCCAATTGCTGTCGTAGAGCTCGAGCTCCATCGTCCGCTCTCGGTAGGCGGCGCGGCCGCCGATTCGTCTTCGTCCATCGACAGCGGGCGGCGACGCGGGACGCGCGTGTACAGCCGTCGACGACGAGGAGCGGCCGGCTCGGCGATCCCGGAGTGCCGGCGCGCGACGCTCCGGGTCAGCCCCCGATCAGGACGCCTTCTCCTTCTCCTGCTCGTAGACGTGCAGCCGGTTGTACAGCGTGTTCAAGCTGATGCCGAGGATCTCGGCCGCGGCGCGCTTGTCGCCGTCGAAATGCGCGAGC
>CAYMAF010000445.1:0-2137 GCA_964388365.1 uncultured Gammaproteobacteria bacterium
TGCATCCGCGTGCCCGAGACCGCCTCGTAGCAGTCCATCAGGTCCTCGCGCTCGCGGAAGCAGTACAGGAACACCGTCATCGCGCCGATGTCCATGCCGTGCGCGCCGAGCCACATCAGGTGATTCAGGATCCGCGTGATCTCGTCGAACATCACGCGGATGTACTGCGCGCGGAGCGGCGGCGTGATGCCGAGCAGCTTCTCGATCGCGAGCACGTAGCCGTGCTCGTTGCACATCATCGAGACGTAATCGAGCCGATCCATGTAGCCGATCGACTGGTTGTACGGCTTCGTCTCGGCGAGCTTCTCGGTCGCGCGGTGAAGCAGCCCGACGTGCGGGTCCGCCCTATGGATGACTTCGCCCTCCATCTCGAGCACGAGGCGCAGCACACCGTGCGCGGCGGGATGCTGAGGGCCGAAGTTGACGGTAAAGCTTTCGATCTCAGGCATCGCTCGAATCCTTGAGCTCGGGCTCGTAGCGGTGGTCGTCGCGAATCACCTTCGGCACGAGCGTGCGGGGCTCGATGCTCACCGGCTCGTAGACGACTCGGCCCTTGTCCGGGTCGTAGCGCATCTCGACGTGGCCGGTGATCGGGAAATCCTTGCGGAACGGGTGCCCGATGAAGCCGTAGTCGGTCAGGATCCGGCGCAGATCCGGGTGGCCGCGGAACAGGATGCCGAACAGGTCGAACGCCTCGCGCTCGTACCAATCCGCCGAGCTCCAGATGCCGGTGACCGAATCCAAGATCGGCTGTGCGTCGTTCGGGCAGAACGTGCGCAGACGCAGACGCCAATTGTGCGTAATCGACAGCAGCTGATAGACGACCGCGAAGCGGTGCTTCGGGCGGTAACGGGTCTCGTCCCGATCGTCGCTTTCGGCCGGGAGCAGGTGCTGCTCGCGGAAGACGCCGCGGCTGAAACCCTTGCCGGTCGCGCTCGCAGTCTGCCACTCGTCCCGTCCGTACACGAGATAGTCGACGCCGGCGAGGTCGATCAGCATCTCGAAGCGCAGCGCGTCCTCGTCGCGCAACGTTCGGCAGACATCCAGCAGCGCGCCGGGCTCTACCTCGTAAACCAGCTGCCCCGCGTTCAGCCCCGGCGACACTCGCTCGACGCGTCCGGCGAGCTTCTCTTCCACCGCTTCGGCGAGCGCGGCGAGCTTCGGCGAAAGCTGTTCAGTTCGCATTTCGTCTCGTCACAACGTTGCTCCGCATGAGCGGATGACCAAGCGGCGCCTCGGCCGCGATCGTCGATGCCTTTAGCGGGCGATCGAGTGAGTACGCCGGATCTTCTGCTGCAGCTGAATGATGCCGAACAGAAGCGCCTCCGCGGTCGGCGGGCAGCCGGGCACGTAGACGTCGACCGGAACGATGCGGTCGCATCCGCGGACCACCGAGTACGAGTAGTGGTAATAGCCGCCGCCATTCGCGCACGAGCCCATCGAGATGACCCAGCGCGGCTCGGGCATCTGGTCGTAAACCTTGCGCAGCGCCGGCGCCATCTTGTTGACGAGCGTGCCGGCGACGATCATCACGTCCGACTGGCGGGGGCTCGGCCTGAAGATGATGCCGAAGCGATCGAGGTCGTATCGAGCCGCGCCCGCGTGCATCATCTCGACGGCGCAGCAGGCGAGGCCGAAGGTCATCGGCCACAGAGAGCCGGTCCGCGCCCAGTTGATGAGATTGTCGACTTTCGTGACGACGAAGCCTCGGTGCATGACCTCGGGCACGTCGAACGGCAAATCCTTGCCGAGGGCCGTCCGGGCCGCTTCTCCGCTCAATCCCATTCCAGCGCCCCTTTCTTCCATTCGTAGATGAAGCCGACGACCAGCAGCGCGAGGAACACGCCCATGGCGCCGAGCCCGAACAGGCCGATCGCATCCAGCGATATCGCCCACGGGACGAAGAACGCAAGCTCCAGATCGAAGAGGATGAAGAGAATGGCGACGAGGTAGTAGCGCACGTCGAAACGATTACGCGTGTCCTCGAACGCCTCGAAGCCGCATTCGTAGGCCGACAGCTTTTCCTTGTCCTTACGTCCGCGTCCGAGCGCGAAGCCGATACCGTACAGGATGACGCCAAATGCGCCGGCCACGACCAGGAAGATCAGGATCGGCAGATAGTTTGCAAGCATAGTTC
>CAYMAF010000446.1:0-2134 GCA_964388365.1 uncultured Gammaproteobacteria bacterium
CGATGTGGATGCGCGATGCGGTGCGGCACGAGGCGCTTCCGCAGCCGGACCGGCTGATCCAGCGGCAGCCTTCGCCGTATCAGTACGGGCAGGCGATCTGGGCCTATGTCGCCGGCCGCTGGGACGACGACACGGTGCGGCGGCTCTACGTCGAGGCGAACCGCGTGGGCGCGGCCGCGGCGATTCGCACCGTGCTCGGCCTCGAGCCCGACGCGTTCCTCGACGAGGCTCATGCGGCGCTCGCGAGCGCGGCGGAGCCCGTGCTCGCGTCGCGCCGCCCGGCCGGCGACTTCGCCCGGCCGTTGCTCCATCGCGCGACGACCGGCGCGTCGGTGAACATCGCGCCGTCGCTCGCCCCGGACGGCCGCCGGATCGCGTTTCTGTCGACGCGGGCGCTCGACCTCGAGCTCTATCTCGCGGACGGCGAAACCGGAGAAATCATCGAGCGTCTCGTTCGGGCCGAAGCCGACCCGCACTTCGAGAGCCTGAGCTTCATCGAGACGAGCGTCGCGTGGTCGCCGGACGGACGGCAATTCGCGTTCGCCGTGTTCGCGCGCGGGCAGCGGTCGATCGCACTCTACGACCTCGACCGGCGGCGAGTCGTTCGCCGTCTGGACTTGCCCGGCATCGACGACATGCGTCATCCGGCGTACTTCCCCGACGGCCGCTCGATCGTATTCTCGGCGACCGCGGGCCCGGCGAGCGACCTTTATCGCGTCGACATCGAAACCGGCGAGCTCGTCCGCCTGACCGACGACCCGTACACGGCGATACAGCCCGCGGTCTCGCCGGATGGACGCCGCATCGCGTTCGTGACCGATCGAGGCCCGGGCACGGATATCGGCCGCCTCGCGTTCGGGAATCTGCGCATCGCGCTCCTCGATCTGCCGACCGGCGAGATCGACGTGCTGCCGCTGTTCGAGCGCGGCAAGCATATCGATCCGCACTTCTCGCCCGACGGCGCGTCGCTCTACTTCATCGCCGAACCCGACGGCGTGCCCGACGTCTTCCGCTACGAGCTGGGAACCGGCCGGATCTCGCAGCTCACGTCGGTCGAGACCGGCGTATCCGGCATCACGGCGACGTCGCCGGCGCTCACGGTCGCGAACGGCGTGCTCGCGTTCTCGGTGATCGAGGACGGCAACTTCAGCGTCTATCGGATGCCGACGCCGGACGGACGGCCCGCCGAAGCCCGCCCGGGCTTCGCCGCGGCCGTGCTGCCGCCGCCGGACGCGCCGCCGGGTCTCGTCGAGCGGTATCTCGGCGATCCCGACACCGGCCTGCCGCCGCCGTCGGCCGAATACGAGACGCAAGGCTACGTGCCGCGCATCGGCCTCACGGCGCTGTCGCCCGCGACGATCGGCGTCACGTCGTTCAGCGGCCGGGGCACGTCGCTCGGCGGAGGGATCAGCGCATACTTCAGCGATCCGTTGAACCGCCATCAGATCGTCGCAACCGCGCGCGGCGCGAGCACGTCCGGCGCGCTCGACTTCGAGGACACGTTCGGCGCCGAGGTCACCTACCTGAACCAGTCGCGGCGCTTCCAATGGGGCGGGCAGCTCGCGCGAGTCCCGTATCTCAGCAGCGCGACGTTCTTCTCCCGCGAGATCGTCGACGTCGGCGGCGAATCGATGCCGGCCGACGTCTTCTCCCGGCTGATCGTCGCCGAGAAGGTCAGCGAGCTCTCGCTGCTCGGCCGTTATCCGTTCTCGCTGAACAGCCGTGTCGAGACGACGCTCGGCGTCGCCCGCATCGACTACGAGCGCGAGCTCGAGCGCGTCGTCTATCCGGACCGGGCGCGCCCGTTCCGCGAGGAGATCGGGCTGCCGGCGCCGGACGCGCTCGATCTGACGCAGGCGGCGATCGCATACGTTCGCGACACGGCGACGTTCGCGTTCGTGTCTCCGGCTCGCGGCACGCGCCTGCGGCTCGAGAGCCGGTGGTCTTCCGGCGATCTTGACTTCCGCACGACGCTGATCGATTACCGCCGCTACTTCTTCCGCAATCCGCTAACGTTCGCCGTGCGCCTCTTGCATCTCGGCCGGCACGGCACCGATGCGGACGATCCGCGGCTTCCGCTCCTCGATATCGGCAGCAGCCACCTCGTGCGCGGCTACGACATCGACTCGATCGA
>CAYMAF010000447.1:0-2130 GCA_964388365.1 uncultured Gammaproteobacteria bacterium
GACCGAATGGCCCCGCATTGTCCCCGAACGCGTGCAAGATTCGAAAGAGCCGGCCGCGAGCCAGTCGAGCGCGGCGCGCACCGCGGGCTGCTCGCCGAGCGGGGCGCCGCGCACGCCGGGCCCGACCGGCTCGTCTGGCCGAAGCGGGCCGGTTTCCGACCGCCCTTCGCGATCGCCGATCGTCACGACGGCGAGCACGAGCTCGGCGCCGTCGAGCAGAACGAACGTGCGGGTCCCGGTCGTCGCGCCGGCCGTGTCGGCGCCGAAACGGCGCGTCGTGCCGGTGCCGCGAAACGCGAGCGCGACGACTTCCCCGGCGCTCGCCGTCTGCGGTCCGATCAGCAGCGCGATCCGCGGCGTCGACGACACGACAGTCGGCTCGCCGCGTACCCGCAGGCGCGCGAACTCGCCGAGACCGACCGTTCCGTCGCGATACCATGCCGCCTCCCGCCGCCCGTCAGGGTACGTCGCGACGACCTTGTCCCCGTCGCCGAGCAGCGGCCCGAGGCCGAGCAGCATAGGCCATAGATTGCCGCCCGAGTTGCGGCGCAGGTCGACGATCCAGCCGCACGCGCCGGCCTCGTCGAGCGAGCGAATCAGCGCCTGGAGCGTCTCGGCGAAGTCGACCTGATGCGCGTGGCTGCCGCCGGCGAAGCCCGGCACGAGCAGATAGGCCGCGCCGCCGGGTAGCAGGCGGCCTTTGGGCTCGATCCGCGGCCGGCCGCTGCGCGCGTTCGAGACCGGCGCGCGCTCGAGCGCCTCGGCGCGATCGGCCGTTCGCAGCCAACCGTGCGTGTCGCCGAGCCGGCCGAGCGCATAGCGCACGGCGAAATGCGCGTCGGCCGCCGTCACTGCGCCGCGCGCCTGCTCGAGCACCGCGCAGCGAAACGCCGGCCCGTCGAGTCGACCGCGATACAGCGAATGGCGCTCGATCAGATCGAGCGCGAAGGCGACGTAGCGAGCGGCCTCGGGGGACGGCGGCGGACGATCGAGCGTGCTCGCGCCTTCGATCGAGAGCGCGTCGACCCGAGCGATGCCGGCGTCGGCCGCGAGCAGCAGCGAGATCTCGGCCGCCTCTTCGAGGACCGGCACCTCGACGAATCGGCGCGACCAGCCCGGCCCGAGCGGCACGTCGCGCCGCTCGACGAAGAGCAAGCCGTCGCGCCCGTCGACACGCGCGAGCACGGTCAGCGCGGCCCCAGCGTCGGCCGCCGCGTCGAACGATATTCGGATGCGGTTGCCTTCGACGCCCGGCGCGGCGACGCGCAGCCTCGCGCGCGCCGGCCGTGTGCGTCCGTCGAGGCGAAGGCTCGCGCCATCCCATGCTTCGTCGTCGAGCATCGCGGGCCGATCCGACGCGCTCCGCTCGGGCCGTAGCCCGTCCGGATCGCCCGCTCCGAGCCCGAAGCTCTGTGCGACCGCGGCGCCGGTCGGGATGACAGCCCATGCGATCCACGCGGCCGTCCGCCGCGCAAGGCGTGCGGCACCCGGCCGCTCAATCGAAGATCGGCGAGCGATGGCCGTGGCTCGGATCGTCGCGGTACGCCTCGTAGTGTTGCCGCAGCAAGTCGCGTCCGTAGTCGTTGCCGTTCGGTGTCCGCACGACGGTGTGGATATGGTCGCGCGTCGCGGCGCCCCGCGGCCCCGGCAGCGCGACCGGCCCCTGATGATCGAACTCGATATAGATGACCGGGCTCACGATGCGGTAGTAGAACACGGCGTCCGGGCCGACGTCGCCCTTCCACGCGAAGTGCGTCCGGTCGAGATGGGCGCGCACCTCGTCCATCTTCACTTGCGCATGGCCTTCGTCCATGTGGCCGACGTACTCGCCGATCAGCGCGAGCAACCGCTCGCGCTGATCCTGTGTCATCCTCGTCGCCGGAAGCCCCTCGACCGGCACATCGATGTTATCGCGGAACATCTCGGCGAGATTGTCGCCGCGGCCCTTCGTGCTCGAGACGAGCGCCGCGCGGCGCTGCCCATCGTCGAGCGAGCGCATCAGCTCGAGCGCGAGGTCCTGCTCGACCTCGAGGATCGACGTGCCCTCGTATCGGCCCGACAGCGCACGTACCGGTTCCGAGCCCATGAACGTCGGCGTCATCACGACCTGATCGCCGAGCACGAAATAGT
>CAYMAF010000448.1:0-2121 GCA_964388365.1 uncultured Gammaproteobacteria bacterium
GCCTCGATGACCTCGGCCAGCGGCGAGCGCGGAACGAGCACGTTCTCGTCGACGAAGAACGGCAGCCCGGCGAACCACGCCTCGCCGAGGAGATACGCGAGGGGCTTGCGCAGCGTCGCGCGGCGCTCCGCGACCTCGGCGACCGGCCCGGCGAGAGAGACGTCGGGGCTCGCCTCGAACGCGCCTTCGCGCCAGCCCTGGAAATGGCGGATCAGCCAAAACGCCTCGTCGCCGGCATTGTCCGTGCCGTGGCCGTAGAAAAGCCCCGCCGCATCGAAGTGCTCGGCGAGAATGCGGACCCACTCCTCGTGGTCGGCGGCGCGCTCGAGCGCGCGGGTCAGGGCTTCGCGTGTCATCGGCGGCGCGCTTTGCATGGGCCGCGCATGATAACCGTGTGAGATAATCTGCGCATGATCGGACCTATGCTCAGAGTGCTCATCGTCGGGCTCGTGCTGCTGGTCGCGGTGATGCTCGCGATCCCGAAACCGGACCGCGCCCCGGATCGGGCCGCGCATCCCGCCGGCCCGGACACCGCGATCGCGACCGAGAATGCGACGGTTTACGACCCGCCGCGTCCGCTGCCGGACTTCGAGCTCGCCGACGTCGACGGCCGGCCGTTCACGAGAGCGTCCTTCGAGGACCGCTTCAGTCTCGTCTTTTTCGGCTTCACGAACTGCCCGGACGTGTGCCCGATCACGCTGCAGGTGCTCGCGTCGGCCGTCGACCGGATCGCGGCCGACGCGCCGGACGCCGTGCCGACCGTCGTATTCGTCAGCGTCGATCCGTTCCGCGATACGCCGGAGCGGATCCGCGCGTATCTGTCGGGCTTCGACCCATCGTTCGAGGGCGTGACGGGCCCTGACGAGCGCCTCGAGCCGCTGCTGCGCGCACTCGGCGTGCACGTCGAGAAGCACGAGCATCAAGGCGAGCAGTACAACGTCGCGCACTCCGGGGTCGTCTTCTTCGTCGGGCCGCGCGCCGAGGTCGTCGCGGTCTCGAGCCCGCCGAACACGCCGGCGGCAATCGCTTCCGATTTCGCCACGATCCGCAACGCCTATCTCGAGCGAGAGGCGAGCGCCGAGCCGGTCGTCGCGCGCTGACATGCCGCATCCGTTCGTCTGGCTGCAGCATGTATTGCCGCAGGCGCTCGTGAGCCGCGCCGTCTATCGGATCGCGCGCAGCGAAGCGCGCTGGCTCAAGGACCCGCTGACGCGCTGGTTCGCGAGGAGCTACGGCGTCGACCTCGACGAGGCGGTGGAGCCGGACCCGTCCGCGTACCGCACGTTCAACGAGTTCTTCACGCGCGCGCTGAAGCCCGGCGCACGCGAGATCGCTCCCGGCGACACGACGATCGTCTCGCCGGTCGACGGGCGGCTGACCGAGTTCGGATACGCACGCTCGGGCACGCTGCTGCAAGCGAAGGGCTTCACGTACGCGATCGACGAGCTGCTCGGCGAAGGCCCGGTCGACGGCGCGGCGTTCGCGAACGGCGCGTTCGCGACGATCTACCTCGCGCCGCACGACTACCATCGCGTGCACATGCCGCTCGCCGGCACGCTGACGGCGACGCGTTACGTGCCGGGGCGAAGATTCAGCGTCAACGCGGCGACGACGTGCGGCATTCGCAATCTCTTCTGCCGCAACGAGCGCGTCGTCTGCTGGTTCGATACCGCGCATGGCCCGATGGCGCTCGTGCTCGTCGGCGCGCTGAACGTCTCGAGCATCAGCACCGTGAGCCGCGGCGAGATCGCGAGCGGCGCGCCGTGCTACTGGCGCGAGGAGCCGCTCGCGCTCGCGAAGGGCGACGAGATTGCTCGCTTCAATCTCGGCTCGACGGTGATCCTGCTGTTTCCCGAAAACCTCGTCGAATGGACGGCGGAGCTTCGCTCGGGCGAGAAGCTCGTGCTCGGGCGCGCGATCGGCCGCGTCCGCGAGGCGCCGTGAGCCTCGTCCGCGGCGCATCGCCGGAGACGCTGCGTCGGCGCGCGGAGATGCTCGCCCGCGCGCGCGCGTTCTTCGCCGAGCGCGGCGTGCTCGAGGTCGAGACGCCGGCGCTGTCGCCGGCCGCGCCGAGCGATCCGGCGCTCGAGAGCATCGCGGCCGAGGTCGCGAGCGTCGGCG
>CAYMAF010000449.1:0-2103 GCA_964388365.1 uncultured Gammaproteobacteria bacterium
CGCGCGGCCTCGGACATCATCGACTGATTCCACGGCGGATCGAAGACGAGCTCGACCTCGGCGCGCTCGACCGTCGGGATCAGCTCGATCTTCTCGCGCACGTCGGCCGCGAGAATGTCGCCCATGCCGCAGCCGGGCGCGGTCAGGGTCATCTTCACGTACACGACCCGGCTGCCGTCGTCGTTGTGCTCGACGCGGCATTCGTAGATCAGCCCGAGATCGACGATATTGATCGGGATCTCCGGATCGAAGCACGTGCGCAGCTGGTTCCAGACGACGGCTTCGATATCGGCATCGCTCGCATTCTCCGGAATCTCGGGCAGCTTCAGCGGCTCCTTGCCGATTGCGTCGGCGTCGATGCCGGCGATGCGAAAGAGGTTGCCCTCGACATAGACGGTGAAGCTGCCGCCGAGCGCCTGCGTGATGAAGCCGTACGTGCCGGCGGGCAGCGTGACCTTGTCACCGGCCGGAATCAGCACGGCCTCGCAGTCCCGAGAGAACGTCACGGGCTCGTTTTGAGCGAAATACATGCCGCTACTCCGTCGAAACTCGGTCCTCCGCGCCCGAAAGCGCGGTCTTCAGTGCGTGCCACGCGAGGCTCGCGCATTTCACCCGCGTCGGAAACTCGCGCACGCCGGCGAGCGCCGCGAGCTTGTCGAGCTCATCGAGCGCCGCGCCGTTGCCGGCGAGCATCTCGTGGATCTTGTCGAAGAGGGTCATCGACTCCTCGACCGTCGCGCCCTTCACGCGCTCGGTCATCAGCGACGACGACGCGACCGAGATCGCGCAGCCGCTACCCTTGAACTTGATGTCCGCGATGCGGCCTTCGTCGATCTTCACGTAAAGGGTCATCCGGTCGCCGCAGAGCGGGTTCACCCCTTCGACGACGCGATCGGCGCCGTCGAGCTCGCCGAAATTCCGCGGCGCGCGGTTGTGATCGAGGATTACCTCGCGGTAGAGGTCTTTGAGATCGTTCACGCGAAAATCTCCAGCGCCCGCTCGAGGCCCGCGATCAGCCGGTCGACGTCGTCGAGGTCGTTGTAGAGCGCGAACGACGCCCGCGCGGTCGCCGGCACTCCGAACCGCTCCATCACCGGCATCGCGCAATGGTGCCCGGTCCGTATCGCGACGCCTTCGCTATCGACGATCGTGCCGACGTCGTGCGCATGAACGCGGTCGAGAACGAACGACAGGACGCCGGCCTTGTGCTCGGCCGTGCCGATGACGCGGGCGCCGAGCGCGAGCACCTTCTCGGTCGCGTACTCGAGAAGCGCGTGCTCGTGCGCCGCGACCGCGTCGAAGTCGATTGTATTCAGAAAGTCGACGGCCGCACCGAGCGCGACCGCGCCGGTGATGTTCGGCGTGCCGGCCTCGAACTTGTACGGCAGCGCGTTGTAGACGGTCTTCTCGAAGCTGACCGAGAGGATCATCTCGCCTCCGCCTTGATACGGCGGCATGCGGTCGAGAAGCTCGCGCTTGCCGTAGAGCACGCCGATTCCGGTCGGCGCGAACATCTTGTGGCCCGAGAACGCGTAGAAGTCGCAGTCGAGCGCCGCGACGTCGACCCGCATGTGCGCCATCGCCTGCGCGCCGTCGACGAGCACGTAGGCTCCGACGCGGTGCGCGAGCTCGATGATCTGCTCGACCGGGTTCACGGTGCCGAGCGCGTTCGAGACGTGCGCGACGGCGACGATCCGAGTGCGCTCGTTGACCAGCTTCGCGAACTCGTCGAGATCGATCTCGCCGCGGTCGGTGATCGGCGCCGGCACGAGCTGCGCGCCGGTGCGCTCGCAGACGAGCTGCCACGGGATGATGTTCGAGTGGTGCTCCATCTGCGTGATCAGCACCTCGTCGCCGAGCTCGAGGCGGCTGCCGAGGCTCGATGCGACGAGATTGATCGATTCCGTCGTGCCGCGCGTGAATACGATCTCGTCGACACCGCTCGCGTTCAGGTACGCGCGAATCTTCTCGCGCGCGCCTTCGTACGCCTCGGTCGCGCGCTCGCTGAGGGCGTGCACGCCCCGGTGGACGTTCGCGTGATTGCGGCGCTGCTGCTCGAGCATCGCGTCGAGCACGACGTCCGGGCATTGCGACGACGCGGCG
>CAYMAF010000450.1:0-2101 GCA_964388365.1 uncultured Gammaproteobacteria bacterium
CTCCAGGGACGGATTCACGGCGGTCCGGCAAGACAGGCATGACGAGGGCGCGGCCCTTGCCGCAATGCTCGATCCGTTCGCGAAGGATGCGGTCGACGAAGCGCCGCCCCGATCCCGTTCGCGAAGGATGCGGTCGACGAAGCGATCCACTGAGGATCATCGCCGGCAAGCGTCACTTGCCGGCGACGGTGAGCTTGTCGACGAGCACCGAGCCCGTGCGGATCGCGCTGCGCGTGTCGATATCGGAGCCGATCGCGCGAATCGACCGAAACATGTCCTTCAGATTGCCGGCGACCGTGACCTCGTTGACCGGATACGCGATCTTGCCGCGCTCGACCCAGAAGCCGGCCGCGCCGCGCGAATAATCGCCGGTCACCGGATTCACGCCCTGCCCCAGAAGCTCCCCGACGACGAACGCCTCGTCGCACGACGCGATCAGCTCCTCGAGCGGGCCGGCATTGGGCTTCACGATCAGATTGTGCACGCCGCCGGCATTGCCGGTCGTCTGCATGCCGAGGCGCCGCGCCGAATAGCTCGACAACAAATAGCCGCGGAGCACGCCGCGCTCGACGAGCATGCGCCGCTGCGGCGCGACCCCCTCCGCGTCGAACGGCGCGCTGCCCAAGCCGCGCGGAATGAACGGATCTTCCTCGATGTCGACGAACTCCGGAAAAACCGTCTCGCCGAGCGCGTTCAGGAGGAACGTCGACTTTCGGTACTGGCTCGTGCCGCGGATCGCACCGAGCAAATGGCCGAAAAGGCCGCGCGCGAGCTCCGGCGGGTAAATCACCGGCACGACCTTCGTCTTCGGCTGCTTCGCGCCGAGTCGCCGCACGGTGCGCTCCGCGCACACCCGGCCGACTTCCTCGGGCGAATCGAGATCGGCGAACGCGCGCGCCGTCGTGTACCAGTAGTCGCGCTCGAGCGAATCGCCGCTCTTCGCGATCACGCTGCAGCTGATCGAATGGCTGCTCGACGGATAGCCGCCGACGAAACCGTGGCTGTTCGCGTAGACGCGCACGCCCTCGCCCGTGCCGACCGTCGCCCCTTCGGAGTTCTGGATCCGCGGATCGAGCTCCCGCGCCGCGGCTTCCGCGCGCTGCGCGATCTCGGTCGCCGCGTCGACCGAGAGCCCGCTCGGGAAATGCAGATCGAGATCGGGCGTTTCGCGGGCCATCATCTCCGGATCGGCGAGCCCCGCGTATTCGTCCGGCGCCGTGAAGCGCGCGATGCTGAGCGCCTTCTCGACGACGTCCTCGATCCCGCGGCGAGAGAAATCGCTCGAGCTCGCGGTGCCCTTGCGCCGATCCTTGTAGACGGTGACGGCGAGGCCTCGGTCGCGCTGCCGCTCGACCGATTCGAGCTCGCCCATCCGTACCGTCACGGACAGCCCCTCATCGTGGCTGATCGCGGCCTCGGCCTGATCCGCGCCGAGACGCCGCGCGAGCTCCACGGCCTCCGTTGCCGCCCGCTCGAGGGCCTCCGTCACATCTTTCGGGTCCATCCCGGCATTCTACCTGCTGTACAATGCCGCGATGAAACCGCTCGTCGGAATCATCATGGGCTCGGTCTCGGACTGGCCCACGATGCGGCACGCCGCCGAGACTTTGGAGACGCTCGGCGTCTCGCACGAGGTGCGGATCGTCTCCGCGCACCGCACGCCGGATCTGCTCTTCGAGTACGCGGCGAGCGCCGCGTTGCGCGGCCTCGAAGCGATCATCGCCGGCGCGGGCGGCGCTGCGCACCTGCCGGGCATGACCGCCTCCAAGACACGTCTGCCCGTGCTCGGCGTCCCGATCCGCTCCGAAGCGCTGAACGGCATCGACTCGCTGCTGTCGATCGCGCAGATGCCGGCCGGCATCCCGGTCGGAACGCTGTCGATCGGCAAGGCCGGTGCGATCAACGCAGCGCTGCTCGCCGCCGCGATACTCGCGAACAAGCACCCGAACATCGCCGCGGAGCTCGACAGCTACCGCGAAGCGCAGACCGCGGCCGTCCTCGAGCGGCCGGATCCGCGCGACGCCGACTGAGCCCGGCGAGGCACTGTCGATGCAGGCAAGAGTAGGCATCATCGGTGCCGGCCAGCTCGGCCGCATGCTCG
>CAYMAF010000451.1:0-2100 GCA_964388365.1 uncultured Gammaproteobacteria bacterium
GGCATGGTCTTCGCGCTCGAGACGTACTGCCCGGCGAAGGACGGCTTCTCGGCCGCGCGCATCGAGGAAGAGGTCGTCGTGACGGCGGACGGCTGCCGAGTGATCACGCTCTTCCCCGCGGAGGAGCTGCCGGTCGCGAACGAGTACTGAGCCGGAACAGAGGCTGCGGAGGGCTCGGCCCTGCGGGGCCGAGCCCGGCCGGGGGATCAGCCTCCGCCCCCGCTCGCGAACAACCCGATAACAAGGCAACGAGCAGTGGATGCAACTTTGACCAACACGACGGCTTCCGCACGGGAGCCGCGAGCGGCTCTCGACCGCGAGACGCGCCTTGCTCTCTACCGCCACATGGTCGAATGTCGCTACCTCGAGAAGCGCGCGTACGACCTCTTCATGCAGAACCTGATCAAGGGCACGAGTCATCTCGGCCTCGGCCAAGAGGCGGTCGCCGCCGGCTTCGGCGTCGCGATGCGGCCGACGGACTACACGTTCGCGACGTATCGGGGGCACAACCACACGCTGGTCCGCGGCGTCTCGATGACGAAGATCCTCGGCGAGCTGATGGGCAACTCGGCCGGGCTGATGCGCGGCAAGGGCGGATCGATGCACCTGACGAGCGTCGAGCACCACATGATGGGCTCGTACGCGATCGTCGGCGCACACCTGACGATCGCGGCAGGCGCGGCGTGGTCCGCGCAGTACCGCGGCACGGACCAGGTCGCGGTCTGCTTCTTCGGCGACGGCGCGACGAATATCGGCGCGTTTCACGAGGCGCTGAACCTCGCGGTCGTATGGAAGCTGCCGGTCGTATTCGTCTGCGAGAACAACCGCTACATGGAATACACGGCGATCCACGAGGTCACGGCCGTCGAGCACCCGGCCGCCGATCGCGCGAGCGCCTACGGCCTCGAGCCGATCCTGATCGACGGTAACGACGTCGACGTCGTCTATGAGACCGCGGCCCGCGCGCTCGACGTCGCCCGGCGCGGCGGCGGCCCGAGCCTGATCGAGGCCGAGACGTATCGCCACGGCGGCCACTCGCGCGCCGATCCCGGGAAGTATCGGCCGGACGACGAGGTCAAGGAGTGGCTCGCGAAAGACCCGATCCCGCGCTACCGGAAACGGCTGCTCGACCTCGGCATCGGCGAGGACGCCCTCGGCGCGATCGAGGCCGAAGCGCAGAAGAAGATCGATCAGGCGACCGAGGAGGCGCGTAATGCGCCGCCTCCGGACGAGAGGATCGCCTTCGAGGACGTCTGGGCCGACGGAGGTGCCGCATGGCGGAATTAACGTATCGCGAAGCCGTCGCAGCCGGTATCGCGCAGGAGATGCGGCGCGACCCGAGCGTCGTGTTCCTCGGCGAGGACGTCGCTCGCGCCGGCGGCGTGTTCAAGGCCACCGTCGGCCTGTTCGACGAGTTCGGCCCGGAACGCGTCCGGGACACGCCGATCTCCGAGCAGGCGATTCTCGGCGCCGCGATGGGCGCGGCGATGACCGGCCTTCGCCCGATCGCCGAGATCATGTTCTCGGACTTCTTCGCGGTGTGCTGGGATATCGTCGCGAACGAGATCGCGAAGACCCGCTACATGACGGACGGGCAGGTGAAGCTCCCGCTCGTGATCCGCTCGGGCAACGGCGGCGGCTCGCGCTTCGGCGCGCAGCACTCGCAGAGCGTCGAGAACTGGGCGATGGCGATCCCGGGGCTCAAGGTCGTCGCGCCGGCCTATCCCGCCGACGTCAAAGGTCTGCTCGCGGCGTCGATCCGCGAGGACGATCCGGTGCTGTTCTTCGAGCAGAAGTCGCTCTACGCGACGAAGGGCGAGGTGCCCGACGGCGAGCACGTGCTGCCGCTCGGCAAAGCGAACGTGCTGCGCCGCGGCGACGACGTGACGATCGCTGCGCTCGCGCTGATGGTGCCGCGCGCGATGCAGGCCGCCGAGATCCTCGAGAAGGAGCACGGCATCCGCGCGACCGTCGTCGACGTGCGTTCGCTCGTGCCGCTCGACACGCAGACGATTCTCGAGGAGGTCGCGCACACCGGGCGTCTCGTCACGGTCGAGGAGAACCCGCGGCTCTGCGGATGGGGAGCAGAGATCGCGTCGA
>CAYMAF010000452.1:0-2096 GCA_964388365.1 uncultured Gammaproteobacteria bacterium
GTGTGGGAGAGGGGCGGGTTGATCGGCGAGGCGCGCGCGAAGCTCGGTCCGGTATAGCTCGCCTGGAGAAGGGGTGCGCGGTGACCTCCGGGCGGCGCCGTTCGATGAACCATTCCTGGGCCCGGCGCTGCCTTCCCGGAGGCCCCCTGCGCCGGAGGCGCGTTCCGGATCGGAATGGGAAGGATCACCCCTCGCACTCTGCCCGATATCCCCACGACCTCCGGACTAAGATGATCTGTCTTCCGCCTCCATCCGCAACGTAAAGCGGGGGACCGCCATGTCGGACGGAAGATGCACGAGGGCGCGTCGCTATGCGCTCTTGTCAGCCGCGCTCGCCGCAGCGAGCCCGCTGGCCGAAGCTCAGCAACGCCTCGAGGAAGTCATCGTCACCGCGCAGCGCCGCGCGGAGAACGTGCAGGACGTGCCGATCGCGATGACGGTCGTCACCGGCGACACGCTCGATCTGCGCTCGATCACGCAGGTCGCGCAAGTTTCCGATTTCTCTCCGAACGTCTATATCGACCCGACCGTGCCGTTCAGCGGCTCGAGCTCGGTGCTGGCCGCGTATATCCGCGGTATCGGTCAGAGCGATTTCGCGTTCAACCTCGAGCCCGGCGTCGGGGTTTACGTCGACGACGTCTATCTCGCGCGCAGCATCGGCGCGAACGTCGACATGCTCGACGTCGAGCGTATCGAGGTCCTGAAGGGTCCGCAGGGCACGCTGTTCGGCCGGAACACGATCGGCGGCGCGATCCACGTGATCACGCGCCGGCCGGGCGACGAATTCACCGCACGCGCGGAGATGACCGCCGGCGCCTTCGAGCGGCTCGACGTGCGGGCGGCCGCGGATTTCCCGCTCATCGAGGGCAAGCTCATGAGCTCGGTCGCCTTCTCGGCGAAGAACCGCGAGGGCTATCAGCGCCGGATCCGCTTCCCGGGCTTCGAGCAGTTCGTCTCGGACAGGACCGAGCAGTTCCTCCAGTCCGCTTATCAGGCCTTCGATCGTGCCGGCGGCGAGAACCAGAACAACTTCCGGGGGAAGCTCCTCTGGGTCGTGAACGACGACCTCGAGGTGACGTTCGCGCTCGACTACACGCGGACGAACGAGGAAGGCACGCCCAATACCGTGCTGCGCTTCGACGCGGACAACCCGGATTCGTTAACCACGCTCTACAACCTCTGCATCAGCGCGCCGCCGGGCGCGATCCCGCCGTGCGCCAACCCGCGCGGCACGGATCCGGCGTTCCCGACCGTGGGCGCGCCGTTCATCATCCAGCCCGGGCTCGACAATTCGGTGCCGCGCATGCCCTATACCGATGCGTTCATGACCGGGGACGTCGATCTGAGCTATGCGAACGGCAACAACTTCAACAAGCTCGAGGCTACGGGCTTCTCATTGAATCTGACCTACTCGATGCCGAGCGGCATGACCCTGCGCTACATCGGCAGCACGCGTGAGCTCGAGTCGCTGTTCGGATTCGACTTCGACGGCTCGCCGTTGCCGATGCTCGAGCCGTCCTTCGATACTTATCAAAGGCAGTACTCGCACGAGGTTCAGCTCTCCAACGCTTCGGAAGAGGGGCGGTTCGACTGGACGGTAGGCGCCTATTTCTTCCACGAGGACGGAGATCTCACCGACTTCGTGACGTTCCCCGGCGGCCTGCTGCAGATCTACGGCGAGAACTTCTTCGACAACGACGCTTGGGCGCTGTTCGCGCAGGTCACGATCGCGCTGACGGATCGGCTCGACCTCACGCTCGGCGGCCGCTTTACCGACGAGCAGAAGGAGTTCGAGGGCCGGCAGCGCGACCTCAATATGATCGCGCCGAAGAGCGGCGCGCCGCCGTTCATCTTCCCGGACCAGAACGATCTGACCCGCTACTATCCGCTCGGCGTCAACGAGCGCGACTTCGACGACTTCTCCGGCCGCTTCGGCTTCGAGTACCACGTCAACGAAGACATCATGGCCTATCTCTCCTACACGGAGGGCTTCAAGTCCGGCGGCTGGACGACGCGCTTGTCGGCGCCCCTCCTGACGACTCAGCCGACGCCGGAAAACCCGCTCGGCCTCGAGTTCGACGCCGAGACGGCCGAGG
>CAYMAF010000453.1:0-2089 GCA_964388365.1 uncultured Gammaproteobacteria bacterium
CGCGACGATCACGGCGTTCACGGTCGCGCACAGCATCACGCTCGGCGCGGCGACGCTGGGTCTTGCGAACGTACCGTCGGCGCCCGTCGAGGCGACGATCGCGCTCAGCATCCTGTTTCTCGCGACCGAGCTCGCGCGTCGCGACGGGTCGCCCGAGTCTCGGCCCGATCTCGCGCTGCGTTTCCCGTGGCTCGTCGCGTTCGCGTTCGGGCTCCTGCACGGTTTCGGCTTCGCCGGCGCGCTCGCCGAGGTCGGCTTGCCGCAGCACGCGGTGCCGATCGCGCTGCTGTTCTTCAACGTCGGCGTCGAGCTCGGTCAGCTCCTGTTCGTCGCGGCCGTGCTCGGCGGCGTTTGGGCTTGGCGCCGCGCGGCGCTGCCCGAGCCCGTCGGATGGGCGCGCGCGACGGCCTACGTGATCGGAGCCATTGCCGCGTTCTGGACGATCGAGCGCACCGCGGCCGTTTTCTACGCTTGAAGTCCGCGAGCCTGGGGGGGGAATGGACACATTCACGGACGTCGTCGGCGTCGTCAACGGGGTCATCTGGCACGACTACGCGCTGCTCGCCGTGCTCGGCGTCGGCATCCTGTTCACGCTGTGGAGCGCGTTCGGCCAGTACCGCTCGCTGACGCACGGCGTCGCGATCGTCCGCGGCCGTTACGACGACAAGGCCGATCCCGGCGCGATCAATCATTTCCAAGCGTTGTCGACCGCGCTATCGGCGACGGTCGGTCTCGGCAATATCGCGGGCGTTGCGATCGCGATCTCGCTCGGCGGCCCGGGCGCGCTGTTCTGGATGTGGGTCGTCGGTCTCGTCGGCATGGCGCTGAAGATGACCGAGGTCACACAGGCGATGCTGTACCGAGACACGTCGGATCCGGCGAATCCGCACGGCGGGCCGATGTGGGTCGTGCGCCGCGGCCTCGAGCAGCTGAGCCCGCGGCTCGCGCCGCTCGGTGCGGCGATCGGGGCGCTGTTCTGCCTGACGCTGCTCGTCTCGACCGCGACCGGCGGCAACATGTTCCAGGCGTGGAACGTCGCCGATATCTCGTTCACGTATTTCGGCGTGCCGCACTGGATCACCGGCATCGTGCTGACGCTCGCGGTCGGCGCGGTGATCGTCGGCGGCATCCGGCGCATCGGCGAGGTTGCCGCGCGCATCGTGCCGTTCATGTGCGCGCTCTATCTGATCGCCGCGCTCGTCGTGATCGTCGCGAACGTCGCCGAGCTTCCGGCGATGCTGCGGCTGATCTTCACGGAGGCCTTCTCGCCGTCCGAGGGCGTCGGCGCGTTCATCGGCGGCACGGCCGGCTACGGATTCCTGAAGGGGCTGCAGCGCGCGTTCTTCTCGAGCGAATCCGGCCAGGGCTCGGCACCGATCGCGCACGCGGCCGCGAAGACCGACGAGCCGGTGCGCGAAGGGATCGTCGCCGGCCTCGAGCCGTTCATCGACACGCTCGTCGTTTGCACGATGACCGGGCTCGTGATTCTGCTGAGCGGCGCGTGGAACCGCGCACCGGCGCTCGCGTACGACGTGCCGCCCGAGGTCGCGCCCGTCGTCGTTGCGAGCGGCGAGCCCGTCGTGACCGCCGCCGGCGAGCAGGTCTGGTCGATCTCGCCGGTGCGTGTACGAATCGCAGACGAGATCGAGGCGCGCGCACAGATGCGCGAGGGCAGCATGCTGTTCGTCGTTGTCGAGGGCGGCGTGAACCGCGAGACCGGCATGACGCGGCACCGGGTTTACGGCCGCTTGTCCGGCAGCGACGAGGTCGGCTGGACCGCCGAGTTCGATACGTTCGCCGTGTCCCCCGGCACCGTGCCGAAGCTCGCGATCGAAGGCGTGTATTTCGATCTGAAGGGCGCGACGCTGACGGCGAAGGCGTTCGATCGCGTGCTGCCGGGGCTCGGCGGCTGGATCGTCCCGCTCACGGTATGGCTGTTCGCGTTCTCGACGATCATCTCGTGGAGCTATTACGGCGAGCAGGGCACGGTGTATCTCTTCGGGCAGCGCGCCGTGATGCCGTATCGCGTCGTGTACTGCCTGCTGATCATCGTCTCCGTGCAGCTCGTGCGCACGCAGGATCAGCTGGA
>CAYMAF010000454.1:0-2088 GCA_964388365.1 uncultured Gammaproteobacteria bacterium
TTCTGGGCCTTCAGCGGCGTGACGCCGCGCATCGCTTCCCGGAAGGCCGAGCGCTCGTCATTACCGCTATCCATGACGTGTCCCCGACCCGAAAGCTTCAAGTATAGTTGCACCGTTCTTCGCTCTACCAGGGAATGGGGCGTGCGTATTCTTTTGTCCAATGACGACGGTTACCAGGCACAGGGTCTCAAGGCGCTCGCCGAGGCGTTGGGTGAGCTCGGCGAGCTCACGATCGTCGCTCCCGAGCGCAATCAGAGCGGTACGAGCAACTCGCTGACGCTCGAGACCCCGCTGCGCGTCGAGCAGGTGGGCCCGGATAGCTACTACGTGAACGGCACGCCTTCGGACTGTGTGCACATCGCGGTGACCGGGCTCCTCGACAGGGATGCCGATATGGTCGTGTCGGGCATCAACCACGGCGCGAACCTCGGCGATGACGTGATCTACTCCGGCACGGTCGCCGCGGCGATGGAAGGGCGTTTCCTCGGCTTTCCGGCCGTCGCGGTATCGCTCGTGCTCGAGGAAGGCCGTCACTTCGACACCGCGGCACGGGTCGCGCAGCGGCTGATCCGGCACATCATCGACCATCCGCTGCCGCCGGATACGATTTTCAACGTCAACGTTCCGGATCTGCCGCTCGACCGCGTTCGCGGCTTCGAGATCACGCGGCTCGGTTTTCGTCACAAGTCCGGGCCGGTGATCAAGGCATTGGATCCGAAGCAGCGGCCGATTTATTGGATCGGGCCGTCCGGCCCCGGGGCGGACGCCGGACCCGGCACCGACTTTCATGCGGTCGCGAACGGCAAGGTCTCGATCACGCCGCTGAAGATCGATCTGACGGACCATCGAGCGCTGCCGTCGATGCGCGACTGGCTCGAGAAGATGGGATGATCGAACGGGAGCTCGTAGGCATAGGTATGACCTCGGCGCGCACGCGCGAGCGGCTCGTCGAGCGGCTTCGCGCGGAAGGCATCACGCACGAGGGTGTGCTCGAGCGGATCCGCACGGTGCCGCGTCATCTGTTCGTCGACGAGGCGCTCGCGAGCCGAGCGTACGAGGATACCGCGCTGCCGATCGGCTACGGGCAGACGATCTCGCAGCCGTATATCGTCGCGCTGATGACCGAAACGCTTATCACCGATTTGCCTCCGGGCAATCGGCTGCAGAAGGTGCTCGAGATCGGCACCGGCTGCGGCTACCAGACGGCCGTGCTTGCGCCGTTCGTGCAGCACATCTACAGCGTCGAGCGGATTCATCCGCTGTTCAGGCGCGCGCAGCAGAATCTGCGTAAGCTCGGCATCACGAACGTGAGCCTGCGGCATTCGGACGGCTGGCACGGGTGGCGAAGCCAGGCGCCTTTTCAGGGCATCCTGTGCGCCGCCGCACCGCCGGAGATCCCGCCTGAGCTGCTCGAGCAGCTCGACGACGGCGGGAAGCTCGTGATTCCGATCGGCGGCCGCGGCCGGCAATATCTGATCAGCGTGACGCGCGACGGCGACGAGTACCGGCGCCGAACGATCACCCCGGTGAGCTTCGTGCCGCTCGTGGGAGGGACCGAGACTTGAAGGTATTCTCGGCGCTGTATGACCGCGTCCTCGGTTGGTCCCGCCATCCGCACGCGCCGCGGTATCTCGCAGCGCTGAGTTTCGCCGAATCGTCGTTCTTCCCGATTCCGCCCGACGTCATGCTCGCGCCGATGACGCTCGCCGCGCCCCGTCGGGGCTGGCGGCTCGCGCTGATCACGACCGTCGCCTCGGTCCTCGGCGGCATCGCCGGTTACGCGATAGGCTGGTTTGCGCTCGACGCCATCGAGCCGTGGCTCCGGCAATACGGCTACTGGGAACAATACGTCGCGGCGACGGAGCTGTTCGCGAAGTGGGGCTTTCTCGCGATGCTCGTCGCCGGCTTCTCGCCGATACCCTACAAGATCTTCACGATCGCGGCCGGCGCGCTGCATTTCTTCCTGCCGCTATTCGTCGTCGCGTCTGCGATCGGCCGCGGGGCGCGCTTCTTCCTCGTCGCGGGTCTTCTGATCTGGGGCGGCGAGGCGATGGAGCAGCACCTGAAGCGGCATATCGACACGCTCGG
>CAYMAF010000455.1:0-2081 GCA_964388365.1 uncultured Gammaproteobacteria bacterium
CGCTGATCGTCAACGGCGCCGAGTGCGAGCCGTATATCAGCTGCGACGACATGCTGATGCGCGAGGCGCCTGCAGAGATCGTCTCCGGCGCGCTCGAGATGGCCGATCTCGTCGGCGCGCCGCTCTGCATCATTGCGATCGAGCGCGACAAGCCGCGCGCGCTCCACGCGATCCGCGATGCGGCGATCACGGCGGCCGACCCGCGCCTCAAGGTCTGCGAGATTCCGACGGTCTACCCGGCCGGCGGCGAGCGCCAACTGATCGAGCTCTTGACCGGCGACGAGGTACCGAGCGGTGCGTTCCCGTATGCGATCGGATACGTGTGCCAGAACGTCGGTACAGCGTATGCGCTCCACCGGCTCGCGACGCGCGGCGAGCCCGTGACGTCGCGTATCGTCACGGTCACCGGCGGCGGCGTCGACCGCCCGCGTAACGTCGAGGCGCCGATCGGCACGCCGATCGGCTATCTCGTCGAGCGGTGCGGCGGCTATCGCGACGACGTCGTGCGGCTGATCCACGGCGGCAGCATGATGGGATACACGCTGCCGAGCGACGATATCCCGATCACGAAGGCGACGAGCTGCATCATCGCGGCGACGAGCGGCGAGATTCGACAGAGCTACGAGGAGTGGGCGTGCATTCGCTGCGGCGACTGCGCGACGGCGTGCCCGGCGCGGCTTCAGCCTCAAGAGCTTCTCGTCGCGGCGACCGCGCGCGACTTCGATGCGCTCGAGTCGCTCGGCCTCGACGACTGCATCGAGTGCGGGTGCTGCGACGTCGTCTGCCCGAGCCATATCGTGCTCACCGACCGGTTCCGTCACGCGAAGCGCCTGTACGCGGAGCATGCGCGTCGACTCGCACTCTCCGCCGAGGCCGAGCTGCGTCACAAACGGCGCGAGCAGCGGCTCCGGCTCAGCGAGGAAGGCAGCCGCGCGGCTCAGGAGGCGTTGAAAGCGAAGCTTCGCGCCGACAACGAGGCTCGGCGCAAGGCCATCGCTGCGGCGGTCGAGCGTGCGAGACAGCGTAAGCGCCGCGACGTCCAACCGTGAGCGAGCCCGAATTCCGCACGCCTGCCGCCTCGCCCCGGCGGTTCGACACGGCCGCGGCGCCGCATACGCCTCCGATGCGCAGCGTCCCGCAGATCATGCGCCGCGTGCTCTACGCGCTGGTGCCTGCGGCATTGGCGTATACGTGGTTCTTCGGATTCGGGCTCCTCGTCAACTTCGCAATCGCCGCGGCGGCCGCGCTCGCGACCGAGGCCGCGATCTTGACGCTGCGGCGCCGTCCCGTCCGGCGTGCGCTGCGGGACTGCAGCGCACTCGTGACCGCTGCGCTGCTCGCGTTCGCGCTGCCGCCGCTCTTGCCTTGGTGGATCCCCGCGCTCGGCGGCTTCGTCTCGATCGCGCTCGCGAAGCAGCTCTACGGCGGGCTCGGAAAGAACGTATTCAACCCGGCAATGGTCTCGTACGCGCTGCTGCTGTTGTCGTTTCCGATTCAGATGACGCAGTGGCTGCCACCGCGGATGGGCGATCTCGACTACGCGCCGCTCGATATCGTCGAGCAGGTGCGCTACAGCCTGCTCGACGAGCTGCCGCCGGGAAGCACGGTCGACGCGTACACTCGAGCGACGCCGCTCGACCAGATCAAGGAGGGACTCCGCGAGCAACGCTCGTTCCGTGAGATGTCGGCGAGCTCGATGATCGGCACGTTCGGCGGCATCGGCTGGGAATGGGTCAACTCCTTCGTTGCGCTCGGCGGGATCTATCTGCTGTACGCGGGGATCATTCGCTGGCAGATCCCGGTCGCGACACTCGCGGGGCTCGCGGCTCCTGCGCTGCTGCTGCACCTCGTCGATCCCGCACGCTTCGCGTCGCTGACCTTTCATCTGTTCAGCGGCGCAGCGATGCTCGGGGCGTTTTTCATCGCGACCGATCCGGTATCGGCCGCTGCGACCGACCGCGGGCGTCTGATCTTCGGCGCGAGCATCGGCTTTCTCATCTACGCGATACGCACGTGGGGCGGCTATCCTGACGGCGTCGCTTTCGCGGTGCTGCTGATGAACGCGGCCGTGCCGTTGATCG
>CAYMAF010000456.1:0-2053 GCA_964388365.1 uncultured Gammaproteobacteria bacterium
CGCCTGTAGCGCGTCGAGATCCTCGGCGAGCTTCGCGAGCAGCTCCTCGTAAAGCTGCTTCTCGCGCGAGAGCGCTCGCTCGCGCGAGCTCAGCACCTTGTCCTCGAACGATTTCAGCTCCGGCGTGATATAGCGCTCGGCGCCTTTCAGCGTCTGGCGCCGCACGTAATCGGCCGGGACGCGCTCGGCGTGGGTCTTGCCGAGCTCGATATAGAAGCCATGCACGCGGTTGTAGCCGACCTTCAGCGTCGCGATGCCGGTGCGCTCGCGCTCCTTCGCCTCGAGCTCGTCGAGGAAGCGGCTCGCGTTCTCGCTGATCGCGCGCAGCTCGTCGAGCTCGGCGTCGTAGCCTTCGGCGATTACGCCGCCGTCGCGGATCAGCACCGGCGGCGATTCGACGATCGCGCGCGCAAGGAGCGCGCGCTCCGAGTCGTGCGTGCCGCAGCGCTCAGCGAGCGCGGCGAGCCGGGCTGGCACGTCCGGCAGCTCGAGCACGCGGCGCTTGAGCTCGGGCAGGATCGCGAGCGTGTCGCGCAGCTGCGAGAGATCGCGCGGGCGCGCGGACCCGAGCGCGACGCGCGTCAGCACGCGCTCGAGGTCGCAGACGTCGGCGAGGAACTCGCGGAGCGCCTCGTCGCGGCGCGCATCGTGCAGCGCGGCGACGGCGTCCTGCCGCGCGGCGAGCTCGTTCATGTCGCGCACCGGGCGATTCAGCCAGCGGCGCAACAGCCGGCTGCCCATCGCCGTCGAGCAGCGGTCCATGATGCCGGCGAGCGTGAACTCCGGGCGGCCGCCGAGGCTCGTCTCGATCTCGAGGTTACGGCGCGTTGCAACGTCCATGATCAGCGCGTCGTCGCGGCGCTCGCGCGAGAGCCCGCGAAGGTGCGGGACCTGAGCGCGCTGCGTGTCCTTGACGTACTGCATCAGGCAGCCGGCCGCGCCGATCGCGTTCGGCACGTCCTCGGCGTCGTAACCCGAGAGATCGCGAACGCGGAACTGCTCGCACAACAGCCGCCGGCCGGTCTCCTCGTCGAAGTGCCACGGCGGCCGCGGCTTCGCGCCGCGCATCTCGACGAGCCACGCGGGCTCGGCGACGTCCTCGGAGATCAGGAGCTCGGCGGGTTTCAGCCGCTCGAGCTCGGCCGCGAGCGCATCGAGATCCGCGACCTCGTCGACCGCGAACCGGCCGCCGGCAAGATCGAGCCACGCGAGGCCGATCGTCTTGCCGAGCTTCACCGCGGCGAGATGCCGCGTCTCCTTGTCGTCGAGCAGCGCAGCGTCGGTCAGCGTGCCGGGCGTGACGATGCGCACGACCTCGCGCGCGACCGGTCCCTTGCTCGTCGCAGGGTCCCCGACCTGCTCGCAGATCGCGACGGACTCGCCGAGCTTGATCAGCCGCGCGAGATACGTCTCGACCGACTGCACCGGCACACCGGCCATCGGGATCGGCGCGCCGTTCGACTGGCCGCGCTTCGTCAGCGCGATGTCGATCAGCTTCGACGCGCGCTTCGCGTCGTCGTAGAAGAGCTCGTAGAAATCGCCCATCCGATAGAAGAGCAGCATGTCCGGGTACTCGGCCTTGATCGCCAAGTACTGCCGCATCATCGGCGTATGCGAAGAATGGCTCGTAGCGTTAGTCATTGCGTGCGGAACGTCGCGCTGAGGCAGCGCCATTGTAGACGACCGTCCGTGCCCGAGGCCGGGGCGAGGGTCGAGCGGCGGCTGCGCGCCGCCGCGCCGCCTCGGTATGATCGTCGCATGCGGATCGCGCACATCGAATCCGGGCGTCACCTTTACGGCGGCGCGAGACAGGTGCTCTACCTGATCGACGGCCTGCGCCGCGAGGGCGTCGACAACGTGCTGATCTGTCCGCGCGGCGCGGCGGTCGCGGCCGAGGCGCGGGCGCTGTGCCCCGTCGTCGAATTGCCGCTTCACGGCGATCTCGACGTCGGTACGCCGGCGCGGCTGCGTGCCTCGCTCGCGTCGGTCGCGCCCGATATCGTGCACGTGCATTCGCGGCGCGGCGCGGACCTTTACGCCGGGCTCGCGTCGA
>CAYMAF010000457.1:0-2051 GCA_964388365.1 uncultured Gammaproteobacteria bacterium
GGTTTTCAGCGCATGGGCGACGCGGACCTTCTCGCGGGCGGCGCAGAGCGAGATGTCGCAGCGGTAGTGCAGCCACTCGGCGCAGCTCGAAAAGCCCCAGGCGAGCCAGCCGGCGCGCTCGTCGAAGCGGCGGATGAGGACGAGCAGGTCGTAGGTGGCCGCGTTGATGCGGGCGGCAAGCGTGACGATGGCGCGGTCGAGGTCGTCGATCGATGCGGGGCGGCCATCGGCCGCGGCGACGGTGTAATCGCTGGTCATTTGGGGCACCTCGATCCGATAAGAACGATAACTGGAATTATAGCCAGATATAAAGGCGTAACAAACTGAAAATCTTGGCGGAAAGACCAGAAATTACGGGCGGTGACAGATCGGTCAGCTCGCCCGCGACCGTGAGGCGTCCCACGCAACAATCTCGGATGGCTCAATGTCGGCCGAGTATCAGGGGACGGTGTTTCCGCCGCATTGACCGCCGCGCGGATCTGTCCGACGGCCGAGCTCCACGGCGAGAAGTCCGCGGCACGCTCAACGCTGCTCGTTGCAGCGCCCGGCGGACTGTCCCGTTAGTGGTTGGTGTTGCGCCAATGGGCGCGCGGGCTCTTGGCGCCCGCGGAGGGTGCTCCTACAATCGGGAAAAAAGCTAGGTCGGATAGTTACTTGCGAACCGAAAGCGAGAGACCGGCAACCTACGAGCCCGCGGAGCCGGACAACGCGATCTCGCGCACCGCCTACTACACGCTCGCGGTTCGGGCGTGGGATGCGGCACGGCCGCGGCCCGCGTGCGGCGATCACTACGCTGCGATGCTGATGAACGCCGAGGCGCGAGACGTCTGGGAGCAGTTCAAAGCGCTAGACAGGCCGAACGCCAGCAACGCAACGCGGCACGGCATCATCGACGATGCCCTGCGCGCCGAGCTCGGCGAGAACCCGGCAGCGCGGGTCGTCGTGATCGGCGCGGGATTCGATACCCGCGCGTTCCGTCTGCGCGGAGGTCGCTGGTTCGAGGTCGATGAGCCCGACCTCCTCGAGGAGAAGGAGCGGCGGTTGCCTGCGGCCCGGGCCCAAAACCCGTTGACGCGCGTGCCGGTGCGCTTCGAGCGCGAGCCGCTCGCCGAGAGGCTGTCACCGTTTGTCGGCCCGGAACCGACGATCGTCGTCGTGGAAGGCGTGTTGATGTACGTCACGCAGGCTCAGCGTAACGAGCTGTTGCGGACGCTGAAAGCCTGCTATCCGCGCCACACGCTGTACTGCGATCTGATGCGCGAGTCGTTCGCCGACTCCTACGGGCGCGAGATTCGCGCAAAGCTCTCCGCGCTCGGTGCGGCGTTCAAGGATATGACGGAGAAGCCCGAGCGGCTTTTCTTCGATCACGGCTACCGTCCGCTTGCCTGCCGGTCGATACCGCTCGAAGCGGCCGAACGCGGCGCGATCGACGTGCCGGCATTCGCGATTCGCTGGCTTCTCGCCAAGCTGCGGCGCGGCTACTGCGTCTGGAAGTGGGCGTACGACGGGCCGCCGGGTCGGTCAAAGTAGCTCCTCCTGCTTTCTCAGCCCTTTGAGGCGAGTGAGCGCGAGCGGCTCGAGCTCGAGCGCGAGCTCGTACTCGACGTCCGCCGGAAGGCCGTTCCGAGATGAACGGTAAGTGTAATGGGCCCACACGTAGTAGTTCTGGTCGGCTTCGGCTCGGAAGGTGAGCCTCGCGAACCAGAGCGGCCGGCCCAAACGCAAGAGCGTAGGATCTACCTCGTTCGGGTCCGCTGCGATCTCGACCTCGATCGTGCCGGGCGGGACCTCGACGACCGAATAGCCGCCCATGACGAAAGGTGCGGTCTTTCGACCGTTGACGTAGTAATAGAGATGGCGGACCCTGCCGTACATCGGCAGGATCGCCCAGCCGTCGGCCTCGCCGATATCCGGAATCCACCAGTAGAGATACACGACGGCCTTGCCGGCTTCCTGCTGCACGTGAGGCTCGAACGGCGGGCCGCCGATGAGAACCGGCGAGAGCAGGGGGATGCGATGGCAGCAGCATCCCGACGCGAAAGCAGCGGCGA
>CAYMAF010000458.1:0-2049 GCA_964388365.1 uncultured Gammaproteobacteria bacterium
ATGTCGGCGCCGGGCGCGAGCGGCTCGGCAAGCGGGATGGCCGCGAGCGCCGACCGAGGCATCGAGCGGCACAACGGTGGAGGCGGAGTGCGGGGATTCCTCAGCGGGCTGCTGCGACGGCTGCGCTCATAGCGGCGCCTCGTCATCCGCTCCGGTGTCCGTCGCGACAGTCGGCCGTCTCATAGGCGAGAAGAGGCGTGCGGCGAAGCGTGCGCGTGGGGGCGTGCACCGGGTGCGCCGAAACGCCTGATATCCCCTATTTTCTGCGTGCGTGGGCCGGGAGTACGATCGCGAGCAGTCCCGAGCGGTTCGACGGTAAGGCGATCGCGACGAGGCTCCGATGCGGAGCCCGAGGAGAATTTCGATGCTGACTCGCCGCTGTTTCACTGCCGGCGCGCTCGCCGGCGCGGTCGCCGCTGCATTGCCGTCGACGATCTCGGCCGGCACTCTCGGTCCGACGCCGAACGTCGACCGCGACATCGATGCCGTGACCGGCGACGGCGCGAGCGTCACGCTCTCGCGCGCGGCCGTGCAGGAGCTCGGCGACGCGCTGCGCGGCAATCTCGTGCTGCCGGGGCATCCCGTCTACGACGAGGCGCGCCGCGTGATCAACGCGCAGATGAACAAGTTTCCGGCGCTGATCGTGCAGCCGCGCGGCGCGGCGGACGTGAAGACCGCGCTCGACTTCGCGCGCGAGTCGAGCCTGCTCGTCGCAGTGAAATGCGGCGGGCATAGCCCGGCGGGCAAGTCGACGTGCGACGGCGGCATGATGATCGATCTGTCGCTGATGCGCGGTGTGCGCGTCGATCCAGCCGCGCGAATCGCGCATGTCGCCGGCGGAAGCTTGCTCGGCGACCTCGATCACGAGGCGATGGCGCGCGGGCTCGTGACGACGGCGGGCACGGTCTCGCATACCGGCGTCGGCGGTCTCACGCTCGGCGCCGGATTCGGACGCCTCGCGCGGCGCTTCGGCCTTGCGCTCGACAACGTGCGTGCCGTCGAGATCGTCACCGCGAGCGGAGAAGCGCTTCGCGCCGATCGCGAGCAGAACGCCGATCTCTACTGGGGCGTGCGCGGCGGCGGCGGGAATTTCGGCGTCGTGACGGCGTTCGAGCTCACGTTGCACCCGATGCAGCGCGAGGTCGTCGGTGGCTTGATCGTCTTTCCGATGGAGCAGGCGCGACAAGTGCTGTCGTTCTACTCCGAGTACGAGGGGGAGGCGACGGACGACTTGTACCTCTCCTGCGTCATCGCGAGCGATCCGAGCGGCGTGAGCGGCGTCGCATTCAGCGTCTGCTATAGCGGCCCGCCCGAGCATGCCGATCCCATCCTGAGAAAGATCCGCGCCGCGGGGCGGGCGATCTTCGACAACGTGCAAGTGATCGACTACGTCGCGCTGCAGAAGTCGACCGACAGCACCGATCTGCGCGCGATGGGCACGTACGCGAAGACCGGCTTCGCATCGAGCCTTCCGCCCGCGCTGATCGATGCGATGCTCTCGGGGCTCGAGGAGCATCCCGAGCGCAAGACGACGGTCGGTTTCCAGCATTGCGGCGGCGCGATTGCGCGCGTACCGCCCGATGCGACCGCGTTCCCGCACCGAGGAATCCACGCGACGGCGCTGCTCGTCATCGATTGGCGCGCCGAGATCGACCCGGTTCGCCATATCGAGTGGGCGAGGGCGTTCTGGAAGACGATCGAGCCGCATACCGACGGGTTCTACGTGAACGACGTCGTCGACGAGCAGGAGCTGGCCGTCGACGAGAACTATCGCCACAACTATTCGCGCCTCGTCGCGCTGAAGAATCGCTACGACCCGACGAATCTCTTGAGGCTGAACGCGAATATCGTGCCGACCGCGAGCGCGGCATGAGCGCCGTCCGTATCGCCCGAAGGCTCGGCGGCCGCGTCCGAGTCGGCTTACGATGCCCCGCGGAAACGACGCCCCGTAATGGAGCCGGAAGGAAGTGGTGGTGATGGGTGGAATCGAACCACCGACCTGCGGGTTATGAATCCGCCGCTCTAACCATCTGAGCTACATCACCACCG
>CAYMAF010000459.1:0-2046 GCA_964388365.1 uncultured Gammaproteobacteria bacterium
TGACGGTGCGCGTCGATGAAGCCCGGCATCACGGTCTTGCCGCCGGCGTCGATCGCTCGGCCGGCGGTTTGCACCGCGGGACCGCGGCGGATCTCGGCGATGCGACCGTCGCGGACGATCACCGAGCCTTGCTCGATCACGCCGCCGTTGCCGTCGAGGATTCGCGCGTTCGTGATCGTGAGATCCTGAGCCGCTCCGGCTGACGCCCACGACAGAGCGGCAGCGAGCAATCCGGCTCGGATGGTTCTCGTTCTTATCATGTCGATCCCTCCCTCCGAGGCGCTTAGTGTACTCATCCGGCCGGCTTGGCGGCTATGGCAAGGATATTGCTGACGCTGGGACGGCCGGACGGAGATCAAGATGACGATGCGGACCGAGCGCGAAAAGATGCTCGCGGGTGAGCCGTACGACCCGCTCGATCCGGAGCTCGCTGCGGCGCGTGCGAGGGCGCGCGATCTGTGTCGTGCGCTGAACGCGACACGCGAGTCCGACTCTCGCGAGCGCCGCCGGATTCTGACCGAGCTGCTCGGCGAGGGCGGGGACACCGTTTGGCTCGAGCCGCCTTTTCATTGCGATTACGGCTCGAATATTCGTCTCGGCACGCGCGTCTTCTTCAACTTCGATTGCATCGTGCTCGACGTCTGCGAGGTCCGGATCGGAGACCGTACGTTGTGCGGGCCCGGCGTGCAGATCCTGACGGCGATGCATCCGCTCGATGCGGCGGAGCGCAGGGCGCGGGAGCTCGGCAAGCCGGTGACGATCGGAGCGGACGTCTGGATCGGCGGCGCTGCGGTGATCCTCGCCGGCGTCGAGATCGGCGCGCGCTCGGTGATCGGCGCCGGAAGCGTCGTGACTCGAAATGTTCCCGAAGGTGTGCTCGCCGCCGGCAATCCGTGCCGAGTCATTCGTCGGGTCGCGTAGTCGCGGTTCGATCCGTCGCGGGAATCACCTATCTCATTGGCCGTAGCCGAGAGCAATAATCGCTCGAGCTGTCGGTTCGCAGAGGAGGAGGACATCATGCCGCTGAAGTCTTACGTTCGGCCGCGTCTCGTGATCCTCGGTCCCGACGCGTCCGCGTTGGAGGCCGCCCGCGCGCTCGAGAACAACAATATCGGCGCGGTGGTAATTCAGGATAAGGGCCGCGTCGTCGGTATCGTTACCGATCGCGATCTCGCGCTGCGCGTGCTCGCACGCGAGCGGGCTCCGGGCGAGACCGCGCTGTCGGAGATCATGTCGAGCCCCGTCGCGACGCTGACGCCGTCCGACACCCAGGCCGACGCGATCGCGCTGATGCAGAAGTGGAACGTGCGGCGCATTCCGCTCGTGGCCGGCGAGCGGGCCGTCGGCGTCGTGACGCTCGACGATCTCCTGCTCGACGAGGCCGCGCCGATCGAGCAGCTCGCGGCGATCGTCGAGGCGCAGATCGGCGAAGGCGGACCGCTCGACGAGCGCGCGCCGGCGCGCCTGCGCAGCCTCGCGCGGGCAGAGGCGACCCTGAGACGAATGCTCGCGAACGTCAGGGACGCCGCCGGCCTCGACACCGACGAGGCCGCCGAGGCCGCGCTCGAGGTCGTGCTGACGATGCTGGTGCGCCGGCTTACGCCGGACGAGGCGAAAGACTTGATCGCGCAGCTTCCGTCCCTGCTGCAGCCGACGTTGCGCCGGCAGCCGTCGGGGCCGGACAAGGAGATCGACCGCGACGCGGTCGAAGAGAGCCTCGCGCGGCGGCTCAAGCTCGAGCGGGCACAGGCCGCGCGTATTCTCGAGGCCGTGGGCGCCGTGATCGCGGCGAGCGTGACTGAAGGTCAGATGGAGGACGTGCGAAGACAACTCTCGCCGGACATGCGCGAAGTGTTCATCGAGCGGGCGGCCGCGCCGGCCTGAGACCGGCAGGCTACAATCGCGGCGTCCGCTTCGATGATTCGAGCCGATGAGCGACGCCGAGAAGAGATCAAAGCTTGCCGTCAAGGTCGTGCCGCGCGCGTCTCGTGACGAGATCGTCGGGTGGCTCGGCGACCGCCTGAAGATCAAGGTCGCCGCACCGCC
>CAYMAF010000460.1:0-2043 GCA_964388365.1 uncultured Gammaproteobacteria bacterium
GCAACTTCGAGATCGGCATCGGCGGCGGCTCCGCGAGCGGAACGTTCGGCTGGCAGCTCGTCTACTTCGCACGCGAGGTCGACAATCTGATCGGCGTCGACTTCGACGATCCGGCCTTTCCGGACGGCATCTACACGAACTTCGACCGCACCGCGAAGTTCGACGGCTTCGAGCTGGTTCTGAACGGCAGCCTGACGAGCACGCTGTCGGCGAGCTTCAGTTACACGCTGAGCGATGCCCGGCTCGACGGCACGAGCGGGCAGATTCAGGATATCCCGGAGACGCTCGCGAAGCTCGGGCTGACGTATCGGCCGATCGGCGTGCCGGTCGAGCTAGGCTTGTCGCTGTTGAACGTCGGCGATGTCTTCGACGATGTGAGCCGGATCGGACGTATCGAGCACGGCGGATACACCGTCGTCGATCTCACCGGCGCGTACTATCTCGACGCCGCGCGGCGCCATCGCCTCGGCATCCGGATCGAGAATGCGTTCGACGAGGAATACGCGACGTCGCTCGGCCGAGGCGTCCGCGATATCGACGGCTCGGCCTATGCGTTCCGCAATCTCGGCGCGCCCCGCACCGTGACGTTGAGCTACGGATATCGGTGGTAGCGGGCGAGCCGTATCGGTGAAGCGCTCGGCGCCGCGGAACGCCGAGGACGGCTCGCGACGGATCAATCCTTGCCCGGCGGCTCGAGGCGCCCGCGCTCGGCGAACATCCGCGCGGCGTCGAGAAAGGCCTCGACGCGCGTGATCCGCTCGCGCAGCGCGACGACGTCGTCGCGCAATGCGCCGAGCTCCTCCCGCGACGCGCGCGCGAGGGCCGCAACCTGCCCGCCGACCGCTTCGACGCGCTGCGACAGCAGGATCGTCTCTCGCAAGGCCTTCAGGATATCGCGCACCATCAGCGGCTCCCCGCGGCCGCCTTGCGCCGGCGCGGCTTCGCCCGCCGCGTGGACGCCGACGCGCGTTTCGAACGCTTGCCGCCGGCCGGCTTGCCCGTGCGCTTCGCGCGCAGGTCGCGCAGGAACGCCTCGGTCGCTTCGATCTCCGCCTCCGCAGTGTCCAGCGCGCGCGCGGTCTTCGCATTCTGCTCGACGAGCGCGGCGAGCGCGTCCCGCAGCTCGTCGTTGGCGGCGTCGCCGGCGCCGCCGCTCGGGTCGTACGCATCGAGCGCCCGACGGATGATCTCGGATTCGGAGATGCCCGTCGCGGCGCGCAGCTTCCGCAAGCGCTCGTTCTGCGACTCGCTGAGGAGAATCTGCTTTCTGACGGTGGACATGCCGCGCTCCGGTGCGCCTCGTCCATCGATTGTCATCGTTTGTGCAGCCCTACACAACCGGCGCGGAACGGCGACACCGTTGCGCCGCGAGCGGCGCGTGACGCGGCGGCGGACCCGCCTCGTTCGGCTGCGGCTACTCCTCGATCAACGTATGGTCCGGGTTCTCGGGCCGGCAATCGAAAGGCTGGATCTCGAGATCGGACGGGGCGTAGGTCGCGGTCGCCGGCGGGAACGGGCGAGTGAAGAAGACGGGATCGTCGAACTCGATCGAGACCTCGAGCCGGTTCGTCTCGGCGTTGAAGCGCACGCGCTCGACCGAGGTCAACGCGTCGGAGTGCAGCATCCCGCGGATCGGCATCCCCGGCGTCTCGACGTACTGGCTCAGCACGCCGGCCGAATAGTTCGCCGTCTCGATCACGAGCGTGTCGCTTTCGAATCGCCCGATCGAATGGCCGAGCGTCGTGCGCGGACCGTCGGCCGGATGCTCCGCGACATCGAGATGGACGATGCGCTCGACATCCATCCACTCGTGTCTCAGGATGATCTTGTCGCCGTCGCGGCTGATCGACAGCGGCGTGCCCGGCGCGAACCACACACGGCGAATCGACACCGGGTTGCAGCGGAACGTCGGATCGTCGGTGAACGGATCGTACGCGGCGACTGCGGCCTCGCCCGCCGGCGTCATGAAATTCATCATCGGCTGGTCTCCGCTCGGCGTGCTGCTCGCCGACTCCCGCATCCACGTTCCGTAGATGTCGTGCC
>CAYMAF010000461.1:0-2032 GCA_964388365.1 uncultured Gammaproteobacteria bacterium
GCGCGGCGTGATCTTCCTGCTCGGACGGTTCTGGAAGGTCAAGGGGCCGGGCATCATCATCGTGATCCCCGGTATCCAGCAGATGGTTCGGGTCGACCTGCGCACGATCGTGATGGACGTGCCGACGCAGGACGTCATCTCGCGCGACAACGTCTCGGTGCGCGTCAGCGCGGTCATCTACTTCAGAGTCGTCGATCCGGAGAAGGCCGTGATCCAGATCGAAAACCGCGTCGAGGCGACGAGCCAGCTCGCGCAGACGACGCTGCGGTCGGTGCTCGGCCGGCACGAGCTCGACGATATGCTCGCCGAGCGCGAGAAGCTGAATGCCGATATCCAGGCGATCCTCGACGACGCGACCGAGGCCTGGGGCATCAAGGTGACGAACGTCGAGATCAAGCACGTCGATCTCGACGAAAGCATGATCCGCGCGATCGCCGCGCAAGCCGAGGCCGAGCGCAACCGGCGCGCGAAGATCATTCACGCCGAGGGCGAGTACCAGGCGTCGCAACGGCTCGCCGGCGCGGCTCAAGTGCTGTCGGCGCAGCCGCAAGCGCTGCAGCTCAGATTTCTGCAGACGCTGACCGACGTCGCGAGCGAACGCAACTCGCACACGATCATCTTCCCGGTGCCGCTCGATCTGATCCGGCCGCTCGTCGACATCGCGACGGCGAAGGCCTCGTCGAGCGGCGCGCCGCAGCCCCAGGCCGGCGAGACCGCGCCGCCGGCGCCGCCGCAGACCGGCGAAGCGTCGTAGGCTCCGCGCACGGGCATACGCCGGAGGCGACGCGCAAGGCCGACGCACGGGCCGGCAACCGACCGGCGCACACCTAGGGGCCGGACGTCGTTCGGCCCCATCGTCGCTCCATCGAAGGCCGCGCCCCCGCTAAGCCGCGGCACGCCGCCATGCTTCCTCGAGCCGCTTCGCCGAGACCGGGCGCGACGTGCCGAGGCTCTGCGCGAACAGCGACACGCGGAACTCCTCGAGCAGCCATCGGTAATCGACGATCTCGTCGGGCCACGGCCAGTCCGGCGGATAGCGCTCGCGCCACTCGTCGAGGCGGCGCGCGGCCTCGCCGACCGCGGCCTGATGCTCCGCGTCCTTCGACGCGCGCTGCGTGAGCTTCTCGAGTCGCTGATGCGCCGCGCCGAGATAGCGCGGAAGGTGCGGCCGCCAGCGCGCGGGGGTATCGCTCAAGAAACCGGGGCGCACGAGCGCGGCAAGCTGCGCGGAAAGATCCTCCGCGGCCGACTCGGGCAGACGCGGCCCGCGGCGCTCGAGCTCGCGCGTGATGCGCCGATGCTCGTCGAGCACGCGGCGTGTCAGCTCGATCAGCCGCTCGGCCGCCGGAACGAATGCGGCCCGGCCGGCGTCGAGGCATGCCTCGAACGCGGCGCGGGCCCGGATCGGCGGATCGAGCGCGAAAGCCTCGTCGGCCGCGGCGACGAGCAGATCGTCGACGAGCTCGTCGCCGGCACCGACACCGTGATACGAGAGCACGAGCGCACGGTCGCCGAGCACGCGTTTGCGCACGAGATCGCATTGCTGCGCCAGCTGCTTCAGCAGGAGCCTGCGCACGCCGGACCGATGCCGCGCCGGCGCCGCCGGGCCCGGCGGAATCGGCTCGAGATCGACGCGGCCGTCGACGTCGAGCAGCGCGGGATACATCGCGAGCGCCGTGCCATACTGCTCGATCCGCACGCTTTCCGGCAAGTCCGGGAAGTCCCAACGCGAGACGTTGCGCCTCGACCAGACCGCATGCTCTGGCGCCGGCGGCCGGCCGCGGCGGCCGAGCCGGCGCTTCAGCGCCGCAAGATCGCGCTCGACCGCGATCACTTCGCCGTCGCGGTCGAGCACCTCGATGCGAAACCGCAGCTCGCGCGGCAGCGGCACCGCGTCGAGCGCATCGCCGACATCGACGCCGCGCCGCGCGAGCGCATCGCGCAGCGCGGCCGTCAACGTTCTCGTCCCGCGCTGAGGCCCGAGCTCCGGCAGCAGCGCATCCACGGTATCCGGCAACGGCACGAGCGGCCG
>CAYMAF010000462.1:0-2029 GCA_964388365.1 uncultured Gammaproteobacteria bacterium
GTGATCCGCAGCGGAATGCTGCGGCCTCATTAAAGCGGACACTTCACCTCGATGAACCCGTCATCACCCACGGGTTTCCGCAGCTGAAATGCTGTGGCTTCATTGAAGAAAGACGCCGTCGTGTGAGTACTGGAACAGATTGAGGAGGTTTCCGGAGCTGAAATACTGCCGCGCAGCAACGTTCATCACTTTTAAGGCACGAAGAGCAAGCATGCTGAAGGAGTCGCCTCTTCCCGTGCCGGCTATAAAGCTGATTAAGTTCACATACTAACCGCAGACTGATTGGTACACTCCTGCCAATTACCGCTGTCGTTTGGGAGAAGAAACGGTGACCAAGCTGCACTACGATGTCCTGGCCAGCGCACTCGCTTCTGGCGCCGCGGGGTTCCGCGCCATTACCAAGCTTCGGCCGCTTGGCGGACCTGGCGACAAGGTCTTTCCGCCGACGTTCGGCGAAACGATCGTGGTGAAGCTGGAGAATGGCGAAGAAGTCCGCACCAAGTACGCGGTCGAGCGCCGACGGATCAACGGTCAAAGTCAGCTCTGCGTCCTGATCGATTCGGTCGCGAGCCAGGCAAACCGGATGGAGGAAGCGCTTCAATACGCTTGGAATGAGGGCCAGCTTGCGTTTCCGCTCGTCCGCGTCGACTTCACCAGCGAAACGCACGAGGATCCACGGCTCGACCTTTCGACCATCAGCGGTAACGGCTACCTAACCTCGCTTCAGGTACCACATCGTCTCGCGGATGCACTGTTGCGCGACTCGCTCCTCGACGGCGTACGCTTTCGTGCATCATCCGTGGGGCGTGCATTCACTGAAGCCTCGCCGTATTACGCTACGCCCGTCTACAAGTACTCGCCTGCCGCTCTCGTCTTTGGCATGTGGGACTCGACAGGTCCGAAAGGGGGGCAGGGCGCAAAGTTCCAGCGTGCACTCGTCTCCGAGATCATCGGCGTCGGCGTCGAATTCGGTCGGAAGACCGCTTCGCGCATCGATCCGGCAGGTATCGAGCTCAATGCAGGGCCGGTCTATGCCGCCGCCGACCCGGCGGAGGAGTGGACGATTGACCCAGAGCAGGCTCGCCTTGAAAAAGGAAAGCCCGTGCCGTTCAGTCGGAAGGGTGGCGACAAACCCGGTAGACCCTCCAATATCAACCACGGCAACATCAAGCCGTCGATGGACAGCGAAGCGGGCGGCGTCACCGTGGACTACGCGCAGCAGATCGCAGTCCTCTCGCTCCCTGCTCTTCGCAGGCTCCGGTTCCCGAAGGACGTGGCAGGCGAGCCCGTTGGGCCTGAACGCCGCATGCAAGTTGAATCCCGCGCACACGCTGCGCTCGCTGCACTTGGACTTGCGGCCGTCTCCCTCCAGCGCACACAAGGTTACGATCTCCGATCCCGTTGCGCTTTCGTGCCCGAGGGGCCGCTATCGTTCGAGCTTATTGATCGCAACGGTGCGGTACAAGGCAATTACACGCTTGAGCCGGAAGACGCCATTGCGCTCGTTCAGACAGCGACCGAAGCTGCGCGCGAGGTCGGCATGGCGTGGCCTACGCGGACGATCGAACTGAAGCCGGCGCCCAAGCTGGTAGCGCTCCTCCGTAAGAGCCGTGAGGTCACCGCGCAGGGCGAAGCCGAGGCTGGAGAGGACTGATGTTAGTCCTCGAGTGTCACTTTCTGGCACGGCGTTATGCGGCTACGCGCTTCAACGATCGGCGACGGACCGAATGGCCGCCGCATCCTGCGCGTGTATTCTCGGCGCTGACCGACGCGCTGCACGCCGAAGGCACGCCGCAAGAAGGCGAGCGGGAGGCTCTCCGCTGGCTTGCCGCAGCCTCTCCCCCGGAGATCTACGCATCTCATGCCGACACGAGACTGCAAGAAATCGTCTACGTGCCCACAAACGACGTAGCGGTCCTCGCGAACATCGACGAGCAGATCGCGAAGTACGAGGACGTGCTCGCCGAATTTGAGGCGACAGTGGACGCGAAGGCTAAGACGAAGGTTCAGAAGGAACTCGCCAAAGCCA
>CAYMAF010000463.1:0-2028 GCA_964388365.1 uncultured Gammaproteobacteria bacterium
CGCGAATCTCGTTAAGCAGGATCCCGTCGGTCATCACCTTGACGACGGTCGCCGGCTGCGTCTCGTCCGTGAAGCGCACCTGATAGCCGACGGGCCCGCCGAGCGTCACGCCGAGCTCGTCGGCGAGGCGCTGCGCGACCGAGCGCGCCGCGATCCGCCGCGGCTGCGTATGGCCGATCATTCCGTCGGTCCCGCGCCCCGCTTCGAGACAAAGCTTCGGAAGCTGCGTCGTCTTGCCGCTGCCCGTGTCGCCGCAGACGACGATCACGCGATGCTCGGCGAGCGCAGCGAGGATCTCGTCGCGTGCGCGAGCAACCGGCAGCTCCGGCGGATACTCGATGCGCCAACGAATCGCTTTGCGCGCCGCCGCGGCGGCCTCAGCCGCGGCGAGTCGATCCTCGAGCTTTTGCGCAAGACGAGACGCCGGACGCCCTTCGCGCTCGCGCTTTCCGATCGCGCGGACGAGCGCCTCGAGATCGAGCCGGCTCCGGCGCGGCAGCGCGGCGATTCTCGCGGCGAGCTCCGGGGTCGACATTCTCGCGGCGTCGTCCATTCGCCCAGCGGCTCCGCGGCTGTCAGAGCGGGTAGCCCGCGCGGCCGAGCTCGATGACGATCTCGGCTCCGCCGAGCGGTGAGCGCTCGACGGCCAGCGATCCGCCGTAAAGCTCGACGGTCTCGCGCACGACCGCGAGCCCGATCCCCTGGCCCGGCGTCGACTCGTCCGCGCGCACGCCGCGCTCGGCGAGCCGCTCGACCTCCTCCGGACCGATGCCCGGGCCGTCGTCGCCGATTCGGAGCACGAGCCGGTCGGGCCGCGTGTCGACGGCGATCGAGACCCGCCCACGACCGTACTTGTACGCGTTGTCGAGCAGGTTGCCGAGCAGCTCCGTCAAATCGCCGGGATCGCCATGGAAGACCGCGCCCGGCGCGATCCTCGCGTCGAGCTCGACGCCCTTGTCGCGATAGACCTTGTCGAGCGTCAGCTTCAAGTCCGCGACGACCGGCGCGACGGCGACCGGCTCGACGCCGAGGCCGGTCGCGCCGCTCGCGCGTGCACGGCGCAGCTGATACGAGACTCGCTGATCCATTCGCTCGACCTCGCGGGCGAGCGCGGCCGGCACGCCGTCTTCGGCCTCGCCGGACCCGCGAAGCTCCGCGAGCAGGCTCCGCATCGCCGCGAGCGGCGTCTTCAACGCGTGCGCGAGATCGTCGAGCATGTTCCGGTAGCGGACGAGCCGCCGGCGCTCCGTATCGATCAACGCGTTCAGATTACCCGCGAGGGGCAGCAGCTCGGTCGGAAAATCGCCGGCGAGCCGTTGACGCCGTCCCGCCTCGACCTCGCGTACCTGGCGCTCCAGCGTGCCGAGCGGCCGCAGCACGACGCGCAGCAGCACCGTCAGCACGAGCAGCGTGACGAGCGTGATCGCGGCGAACCACGCGATCAGATAGCGGCGAAACGTCGCCTGCCGCTCGAGATACGGCCCGAGCGAGACCGCGATACCGAACACATAAGGCTCGGCCGCGTCGTCGAACGCGATTCGCATCAGGAGAGCCTCGAGCGGAGGCGAGCCCGGCGCGTCGACCAGGACTCGACGCCGCGTCTCGTCGCCCGCGAGCTGCGGCTCGAGCGGCAGCTCGCCGCCGAGCAGCGAGAGCGAGCTCCAGACGACGTTGCCGGCCGAGTCCCACAACATCCCGTAAAGGCCCGAGTCGGCAACCGAGAATTCCGGATTGATCGCGTCGGTCGGCAGCGTCAAGCGGCCGTCGTCGGTCGGCTCCGCGAGCCCGGCGAGACCGAGCAACTGCACCTCGAGCAGCTCGCGCCGCGAGGTATCGGTCGTCTCGCGGAACGTCGCGTCGAGCGCCGCGACCGTTAGCGCGAACAGCACCGTCAGCGCGACGCTGATCCATAGGAGCACGCGCGCGCGGAGTGAACGAAGCAATGCCATCGAAACGATTCAAGGGGCTCGGTCGACCGAATGGCCCCGCATTGTCCCCGAACGCGTGCAAGATTCGAAAGAGCCGGCC
>CAYMAF010000464.1:0-2021 GCA_964388365.1 uncultured Gammaproteobacteria bacterium
CCGGCAAGCCGGCGCCGAAGCTGATCACGCGCGACATGGTCGAGTCGATGAAGCCCGGCAGCGTCATCGTCGATCTCGCGGCCGAGCAGGGCGGCAACTGCGAGCTGACCGTGCCCGGCGAGGTTGTCGAGCACAGGGGCGTCACGATCATCGGCTACACCGATATGCCGAGCCGGATGCCGGCGCAGTCGAGCCAAATGTACGCGACGAATCTGCGTCATCTGCTCGCCGATATGTGCCCGGAGAAGGACGGCAACGTCGTCGTCGACATGGAAGACGAGGTCGTGCGCGGCGCGACCGTGGTCAAGGACGGCGAGATCACCTGGCCGCCCCCGCCGCCGAGGATCTCGGCCGCTCCGCCGCAGCAGCCGGCCGCGCCCGCCGTGCCCCCGAAGCCGGCGGCGAAGCCTCTGCCGAGATGGGTCGGGCCGCTCGTCACGTTCGGGTTCGGTGCGCTCGTGCTCGCCGGCGTCGGCCTCGTCGCGCCGCCGTCGTTCATGGCGCACTTCACGGTCTTCGTGCTCGCGTGCTTCGTCGGCTACATGGTGATCTGGAATGTCACGCCGGCGCTGCACACGCCGCTGATGAGCGTCACGAACGCGATCTCGAGCATCATCATCATCGGCGCGCTGCTTCAGATCAGCTCGCCGCAGCCCTCGATCAAATGGTCCGCGGCGATCGCGGTGCTGATCACCGCGGTCAACATCGCCGGCGGCTTCGCGGTCACGCGCCGCATGCTCGCGATGTTCCGCAAGTAGGAGTTTGCCGATGCAGCACGGACTCGTTACCGCTTCCTATATCGGCGCGACGGTGCTTTTCATCCTCGCGCTCGGGGGATTGAGCCACCAGGAGACCGCTCGGCGTGGCAACTTCTACGGCATGCTCGGCATGGGCATCGCGCTCATCGCGACGATCCTCGGCGTCGTCACGGACAACTACGGCATACTGATCGGCGCGCTCGTCGTCGGCGGCATCGCGGGGCTCGTGCTCGCGCGCCGCGTGCAGATGACGCAGATGCCCGAGCTCGTCGCGATCCTGCACAGTCTCGTCGGCCTTGCCGCGGTCCTCGTCGGTTTCGCGAACTTCATGGATCCGGCCACGACGCATATCGGCGTCGAGAAGACGATCCACGACGTCGAGACGTATCTCGGTATCCTGATCGGCGCCGTGACGTTCTCGGGCTCGGTCGTCGCGTTCGGTAAGCTGAGCGGAAAGATCGGCGGCAAGCCGATGCTTCTCCCGGCCCGGCACTGGCTGAACCTCGGGCTCCTGATCCTCGCGATCTGGCTCGGCGGCTGGTTCATCGAGGCGTCGGAGAGCGCCGCGGGGATCGTGCCGCTGATCTTGATGACGATCGTCGCGCTGCTTTTCGGCATTCACATGGTCGCCGCGATCGGCGGTGCGGATATGCCGGTCGTGATCTCGATGCTGAACAGCTACTCGGGCTGGGCGGCGGCGGCGACGGGCTTCATGCTCGAGAACGACCTCTTGATCGTCACCGGCGCGCTGGTCGGCTCGAGCGGCGCGATCCTGAGCTACATCATGTGCCGCGCGATGAACCGTCGTTTCCTGTCGGTGATCGCCGGCGGCTTCGGCACGTCGGGAGGGCAGGCCGCGGCCGCGGCGGAGCAAGGCGAGGTCCGCTCGCTCGATGCCGCCGAAGCGGCCGCGCTGCTTGCCGACTCGAAGCGGGTCGTGATCGTGCCGGGCTACGGCATGGCCGTCGCGCAGGCGCAGCACGCGGTCTACGAGCTGACGAAGGAGCTGAAGTCGCGCGGCGTCGACGTCCGTTTCGCGATCCATCCGGTCGCAGGGCGCATGCCGGGCCACATGAACGTGCTGCTCGCCGAGGCGAACGTCCCGTACGACATCGTTCACGAGATGGACGAGATCAACGACGATTTCCCGGAGGTCGACATCTCGATCGTCATTGGCGCGAACGATATCGTGAACCCGTCGGCGCAGGAGGTGCCGGACAGCCCGATCGCCGGCATGCCGGTGCTCGAGGTCTGGAAGGGCCG
>CAYMAF010000465.1:0-2016 GCA_964388365.1 uncultured Gammaproteobacteria bacterium
GCCCCGCGCCGAATGTCGATACGGCAGCGCGCCGCCAGCGGCTCTCTCATCGGCTTGCGACCGTTCGTCCCGACTGATTCCTACTCGGCTTCTCGAGGCGTCGTCTCGCCCCCCGACTGCAGCAGCTCGATCACCGCGTCCGCGGCGGCCGCATTCGCATCGCGGCGCAGCGACTCGTGGATCGAGTCGAACGCATGATACCAATCCGCATCGAGCCCCTCTCCGGTCAGGGAGCCCAAGAGCGCGGGCCCCATGAGCTCGGGCCGCACGTCGTGCTGCGCGAACTCCGGCACGAGCTGCCGCCCGGCGAGCAGGTTCGGCAGCGAGAAATGCGGCAGGCGTCCGACGCCGAGCCGCTTCACGATCGCGTACGTCAGCGGCGCGACGCGGTACGCGACGACCATCGGACGCTTCAGCAGCAGCGCCTCGAGGCTCGCGGTTCCGGATGCAGTCAGCACCGCGTCGGCCGCGGCCATCACGTCGCGCGCTCTGCCCGTGAAGCGCCGCGGAGCGGGATCGAGGCGCATGCCCGCAACGGCCTCGTCGAAGACTCGCTCCATCTCGTCGTTCGCGAACGCAACCGCGACGCAAGTGCCCGGGCTATGCTGCTGCACCCACGCCGCCGTGCCGAGAAACGGCTCGGCGAGCCGTGAGACCTCGCCGCGGCGGCTGCCGGGCAGCAGCGCGATGACGCGCGCATCCTCGTCGAGGCCGAGCGCTCTGCGGGCCGCGGCGCGGTCGACGTGGCGCGGGATCGCGTCCGCGAGCGGATGCCCGACGAAGCGCGCGTTGACGTGGTGCTTGCCGTAGAAGCCCGTCTCGAACGGCAGCACGCAAAGCACGAGATCCGCCGCGGCGCGCATCGTCTTCACGCGCGACTGCCGCCACGCCCAGATCTGCGGGCTCACGTACTGGACCGTGCGTATGCCGGCCGCGCGCAGCACCGCCTCGGCCGGCACGTTGAAATCCGGCGAATCGATGCCGATGAAAACGTCGGGGCGCTCCGCCTTGAGCCGCCGGATCAGGTCGCGCCGGAGCTTCAGCAGCCTCGGCAAGTGGCTCAGCACCTCGGCGAGCCCCATGACCGAAAGCTCCTCGGCCCGATACCACGCCGCGCAGCCCGCGGCGACCATCTGCTCGCCGGCGACGCCGTAGAACTCGGCGTCCGGGAACCGCCCCTTCAACGCGGTGATCAGGCCGGCGCCCAGCGTATCGCCGGATTTCTCGCCGGCGACGAGCGCGAATCGCAGCGGACGATCCATGCGGCCGGCCCTCAGCGGGCGACGCCGCGAGTGCTGTTTCTCAGCGTCTCGAGCAGCGGCTCGATCTCCGGCTGCTCGGACACCCGGTCGGCGAGCGCCGCGATCGCGTCCTCGAGCTTCAGCCCGCGCCGGTACACGACGCGATACGCCTCGCGGATATTGCGGATCTGCTCCGCCGAGAAGCCGCGTCGCTTCAAGCCCTCGGCATTGATGCCGCGCGGCTCGGCGGGCCGGCCGGCCGCGGTGACATAAGCCGGGATATCCATCGATGCGTAGCTATGGGCCGAGAGAAACGCGTGCGCGCCGACGCGGCAGAACTGATGAATGCCTGAGAAGCCGCCGAGAATCGCGTCGTCGCCGATATGCACGTGACCGGCGAGCGTCGCGGCGTTCGCGAAGATCGTCCGGTTGCCGATCACGCAGTCGTGCGCGATGTGCACGTAGGCCATGATCCAGTTATCGTCGCCGATCAGGGTCTCGCCGCGATCCTGCGCGGTGCCGCGGTTGATCGTCACGTACTCGCGAATCGTATTGCGGTTGCCGATCACGAGACGCGTCGGCTCGCCGGCATATTTCTTGTCCTGCGGGTCGTCGCCGATCGATGCGAACTGGAAAATGCGGTTGTCCTCGCCGATCGTCGTCGGTCCCTTGACGACGACGTGCGCCTCGATGCGCGTCCCGCGCCCGATCCTGACTCCGTCGCCGATGATCGAATAAGGCCCGACGTACGCTTCGTCGTGGACCTCGGCATTCG
>CAYMAF010000466.1:0-1994 GCA_964388365.1 uncultured Gammaproteobacteria bacterium
CCATGTCTTCCGCCCGGATGACCGCGCCGCCGATCAGGTTCTCGTCGATCTCGATCTTGAGATCGACCTTCCTGCCGAGCCGCCGTTCCAGGGCCTCGGTGAATTTCTGAGCGATCGCAGGCTCGACGGCCGTCGCCGAGACGAGCGTCACGTCGACCTTATTCTCCGCCTGCGCCTTGAGCTCGTCGAATCGGGCCGAGATCTCGGGGAGGGCGGCCAGGCGATCGTTCTCCGCGAGGAGCTTCAGGAGCCCCCTGAACTCGCGGCTGCCGAAGAGCTCCGCGCCCGGCATCGACGACGCGATGCTCGCGATGAGGTCGATCCGCTGGTCGTCCGTGAGCTTCGGGCTCGCGAGGACCCGCTCGGCGTCCTCGTGCGCGACGACGCTCGCCGCGGACGCGAGCGCCTGCGACCAGGCGTCGAGCGCGCCGGCCTCGCTCGCGACGCGGAACGCCGCGCGGGCATACGGACGGGCAATCGTGCCTAGATCCGCCATCTCCGTCGCGCCTCGATCAGAGCTCGGCCGCGAGACGATCGAGCAGGTCGCGATGCGCGGCCGCGTCGATCTCGCGCTTCAGGATCCGCTCCGCGCCGGCGACGGCGATCGCCGCGACCTGGCCGCGAAGCTCCTCGCGGGCGCGGTTGAGCTCGACGTCGATCTCCGCGCGCGCCGCTTCGAGCCTGCGCTGCTTCTCGGCCTCGGCCTCGGCCTTCGCGGCCTCGACGATGCCGTTCGCCCGCGAGCTCGCCTGCTCGATGATCTCCCGTGCCTGGCTTCTCGCGCCTTCGATGATCTTCGCCGCCTCCGCCTTCGCGTTCTCGAGGTCGGTCTGACCGCGCTGCGCGGCTGCGATGCCGTCAGCGATCGCGACTTGCCGCGCCTCGATCGCGTTCATGATCGGCGGCCAGATGAACTTCATCGTGAACCACACGAAGAAGATCATCGCGATCGTCTGGCCGATCAGAGTGAGATTGAAATCCACGAACGTTCTCCTGGCTGATCGCTCCGTGTCGGGCGCCGGCGACAGCCGGCGAGCTCAGCGCGGCTTCAGCCTCCCGTCGCCGACTGCAGCTGACCGATGAACGGATTGGCGAAGGCGAACAGGAGCGCGACGGCGACGCCGATCATCGCGACCGCGTCGAGCAGCGCAACCACGAGGAACATTTGCGTGCGGAGCATCGGAGCGAGCTCCGGCTGGCGTGCCGCGCCCTCGAGGAAACGGCCGCCGAGCAATCCCATGCCGATCGCGACGCCGATCGCACCGAAGCCGATCATGAGCGCCACCGCGATTGCAGTCATACCGATCACAAAGTCCATCAGTCTCTCCAGTCGAGATTAGTAGTGCCTAACAAAACCCTTTCCGGACCGCCGCGGCCCCTCAATGCGTTTGCTCGTGCGCCTGGCTCAGATAGACGATCGTGAGCATCATGAAGATAAACGCTTGAAGCGTGATGATCAGGATGTGGAAAACCGCCCATCCGAAATGCAGCGGCAGCTGGTACAAGCCGAGCAGCGCGATCAGGATGAAGATCAGCTCGCCGGCGTACATGTTGCCGAAGAGTCGCAACGACAGCGAGAGCGGTTTCGCGAGCAGCGAAGCGCCTTCGACAATGAGGTTGAACGCGATGACGACGGGCGCGCCGATGACGCCGATGCCCTTCGTCGGCGGCGGAAGCGGATGCATCGTCAGCTCCGCGAGGAAGCCGCCCGCGCCCTTGTTCTTGATGGAATAGAAGATGATCAGGCAGAACACCGACAGCGACATCGCGAACGTGATGTTGACGTCGGTCGTCGGCACGATCTTGAAGTACTCGACGCCGGCGAGGCTCGCGAGCCACGGAATCCAGTCGACCGGGATCAGATCCATGAGGTTCATGAAGAAGACCCAGACGAAGACCGTGAGCGCGAGCGGCGCGATCATCTTGTTGTGGCCGTGGAACGCGTCCTTCACGGCGGTGTCGACGAAGCCGACGATCGCCTCGATCGCGGTCTG
>CAYMAF010000467.1:0-1986 GCA_964388365.1 uncultured Gammaproteobacteria bacterium
GGCTGCGGGCGAACGGCGCCGATCACGACGAGCTGCGCGATCGGTATCGGATCCTGCTGGTGCTGTCCGCGATCGAGGCGAAGTTCGTCGCCCCGGCGCGACTCGGCGACATGTTGCACGTCGGCGCGAGGGTGTCGATGCTTCGCGGCGCGCGTGTGGTCTTCGCGCATGAGGTTCGCCGCAATGCCGGCGACGGAGAATTGGTGTGCCGCGCGACCGCGGAGGTCGCGTGCATGGACGCGGACCGGGGCGGCCCAAGGCGGCTTCCCGCCGAGCTGCTGAGCGAGTGGAAGCAATGAACGACGAATTATCCGTGCTGAACTTGGTTCTCGAGGCGTCGCTCGTCGTCCAAGGTGTGATGCTGCTGCTGCTGATCCTGTCGATCGCTTCCTGGGCGGTCATCATCGAGAAACGGCGAGTGCTGAAGAGCGCAATCGGCGGCGCGAACGAGTTCGAGGAAAGCTTCTGGTCCGGCGGCGATCTCGCGACGCTCTACCGCGAGGTCTCGAGCGAGGAGTCGCCGCAAGGCATGGCCGGGATCTTCGAGTCGGGCTTTCGCGAGTTCGGGCGTCTGCGGCAGGAAGGGCTTTCGCCGGACCAGGTCGTCGAGGGCACGCGGCGCTCGATGCACGTCTCGCAGCTCAGAGAGATGGACCGGCTCGAGAGCAATCTCGCGTTCCTCGCTACGGTCAGCAACACGAGCCCGTATATCGGCCTCTTCGGCACCGTCTGGGGGATCATGAGCGCGTTCTACTCGCTCGGTAACTTGCAGAGCGCGACGATCGCGGTCGTCGCGCCGCATATCTCCGAGGCGCTGATCGCGACCGCGATGGGGCTTTTCGCGGCGATTCCGGCCGGTATCTTCTACAACCGCTACGCGGATCAGGTCGGCCGGCTCGAGGTGCGCTACGGCACGTTCATGGAAGAGCTGCTCGCAATCTTCCAGCGTAATGCGGCCCGCAAGGAGCCGCAGCGAGGAGCGGCGGCATGACCCGTTCCGGCCGCAGGCGGCTGATGAGCGAGATCAACGTCGTGCCGTACATCGACGTGATGCTCGTGCTGCTGATCATATTCATGATCACCGCGCCGCTCTTGACGCAAGGGATCAGCGTCGATCTGCCGCAGGCCGGTGCCGAGCCGCTCGATCCGGAGATGCTGCGCGACAACGAGCCTATCGTGCTCAGCGTCGATCGCGACGGCCGCTTCTACCTCAACATCGGAGAGGACGTCGAAGCGCCGATCGACGAGGCGACCGTCGTAGAGCGGACCGCGGCCGCGTTCCGCCGCAACGCCGAGACGCCGGTGCTCGTGAAGGCCGACCGCGCGGTCGAGCACGGCCGCGTCGTCACCGGCATGGTGCTGCTGCAGCAGGCCGGAGCGAAGAAGGTCGGCGTCATCACCGATCCGCTCGAACGCGAGCAGCGCTGAGAGCGGCCGAAGGCGTGAGCTCGCCGAATCGCCAACGTTACGCTGCCGTCGCGTGGTCCGTCGTGCTGCACGGGGCGATCATCGGCGCGCTCGCGGCAAAGGTCGATTTCAGGCGAACGCCGCAGCCGGCCTCGCTCGCGATCGAGGCCGTCGTCGTCGACGAGACGCTGCTCGCGAGCGTCGAGCGGCAGCGCGCCGACGAAGAGCGCGCGCGCGAAGAGGCCGAGCGCCGGGCGCGCGAGGAAGAAGCTCGGCGCGCCGCCGAGGAGCGTGAAGCGGCGGAACGGGCGGAGCGCGAGCGCCAGGCGGAGCAGCGGCGCCAGGAGGAAGTGCGCCGCGCCGAGGAGGAGCGCCTCGCGCGACAGGAAGCGGAGCGGCAGGCGCGGCAGGAAGCCGAGCGGCAGGCTCGCGAGGAGGCGGAGCGCAAGGCGCGCGAGGAAGCCGAGCGCAAGGCACGCGAGGAAGCCGAGCGGAAGGCTCGGGAAGAGGCCGAGCGAAAGGCTCGCGAGGAAGCCGAGCGGCGGCTGCAAGCGGAGCTCGAGGCGGAGCTACAGCGCG
>CAYMAF010000468.1:0-1985 GCA_964388365.1 uncultured Gammaproteobacteria bacterium
GACCGGATGATCGCGCCGAACGTCCAGGTCTTCGCCTCTTCGGCATCGAGGTTCTGGTTGCCGGTGATGTCTCCCAGCGCGATACCGCCCGGAACCTCGTTCGCCCGATAGTTCAACGGATCGAGGCTGTAATCCGACGACGGATCGTTGATCAGGATATTGCAGAGATCGATGACTCGCTGCCGGTCCGGGTTATTGGGGTTGTTGCCGTAAGGCGCGGCCGTGTTCGCGAGACACGGATCGCCAACGTTGCTGAAGACGACGGTCGTCGTGTCGTTCTGGAACAGCTCGCCGACGTTCGGCGCGCGGGTCGCGAGGTTATAGCCGCCGCGGAAACGCAGAGTGTCGTTGACTTCCCAGTCGATCAGCGCCTTGTAAGTGCTCAGCCCCCCGACCGCATTGTAGTCGGAGTAACGATAGCCGAGATCGAGCTCGAGGCGCCGGAACGCCGGAGCGTCGCTGAGGAGCGGGACCAGGAGCTCGCCGTAGATCTCGCGAGCCTCGATGTAGCCGTCGGTCGAGCCCGAGCCGAACAGGCCCGCCGGCAGGTCGGCGATATTCTGCACCTGCTCCAGCTTGTCGACGTGATAGTCGAATCGATTGCTGCGGAAGCTCGCACCGACCGCCGCGCGCAGCTCGCCGGCCGGCATGTTCGCGAGTCCGCCCTGGAGGTTCGCCTCGACGATGTTCTGAGACAGCGTCGTCATATGCACCATGCGCCCTTCGATCGCCGTGATGCAGTCCTGGCTGATCTCCTTGCTGACATCGAAGTAGTGCAAGCCGGATTCGCAACGAATGATCTTACCGCCGAAGCCGGCCGGGTCGATCAGCGTGTTCCCGGTGATGCTCGCGTTGCGGCCGTAGTTCGGCGCGGCCGCGAGCGCGCGCAGGTTCTCGACCGACACCGTGCCGGCCATGTAGCTGATCACGCGAGTGCGGCCGTGCGAGCCGTAGAGCTCCCACGTCCAATCGCGGAGCGGAAGCTCGCCCATAAGGCCGGTGACGACCTGGTACGTCGTCGTGTTGTTGTCGATGCCGCGATCGCCGATCTGGCGCAGCGCCGGGCTCTCGAGAACGAAGGGTGCATTCGGATCCGGCCGGGACGCGAGCAGCGCGGCCAAATCGTCCGGCACGGGCCAAACCTCGGAGTTCGTGCACCCGCCGACCGGGCCGCAGTTCAAGCCGTAGATGCCGCCCTCTTGATACTCGCGCAGCGTATTACCGTTCTCGTCGACCGAAGGCGCGTAGATCTCGTCGCCGTGCGGGATGACGACGGCCCAGCCGCCGGCCGCCGGCGACCACACGCGACGCGTCTTGTTGCGGGTATCGGCGAACTGAACCTGCGCGAAGTAGGTCAGCTTATCGGTTACGTCGTACGAAAGGCGGCCGAAAGCCGAATACCGAGTCAGCGGGTTCGAGATCATCGTGCCGAGCTGGTTCTCGCGCAAGCGGCCCGTATCATCGAGGTAGCGATATGCAATATCGCCCGTTCCGCCCAGGTTGACGTAGTTGTTGATCAACGACTGCGCGCCGGCCTTGTCGACCGTCCAAGGGCCGTTGTATTGCTCCAGACCGACGCCTTGCTCTTGATAGATCGTGTTGTCGGCGCTGAAGAAAAACGGCCCGTTGACGGTAGCGCCGGGAGCGCCGAAGAGAGCATCCACCGCCTCTTGCGACGGCCGGTTGCTCTGCCAGTTCGGGTTCCAATACACATCGCTGAGGCGCGAAGCGCGCCCGTAGGTCGACGTCGGATCCGCCCACCCTCGTCGGAAGAAATCTCGGTCCATCGAGTACGCCGCTTCTCGCGAGGCGTGCTCGAGACCGAGCATCACGTTGCCCCGGCCGTTGCTGAGATTCGTGCCCATGAGCGCGGAGACGCGCAGCTCGTTGGCGTCGCCGTGCTCGGTCGCGCCGTACTGGGCATCGATATCGATACCCTCGAAATCCTTCTTCAGAATGAAGTTCACGACGCCGCTGACGGCGTC
>CAYMAF010000469.1:0-1981 GCA_964388365.1 uncultured Gammaproteobacteria bacterium
GGCTCGACGTCCTGCACGAGCTGGGGATAGGCGACGTTCACGGCCGTCTCGTCGCCGGCGCTCGGATCCATCTCGGTGTCGAGCGCGAACGGCTGCCCGCTTTCGAGCTGCACGGATCCCGTGCGGAAGGATTCGATGCGGATCTTCGGGCCCTGCAGATCGCCCATGATCGCGACGCAGCAGCCAACCCGCGCCGCGACCTCGCGCGCCTGCTCGATCCGCGCGATCTGCTGCTCGCGGGTCCCGTGAGAGAAGTTCACACGCAGCACGTCGGCGCCCGCTTCGAGCAGCCGCTCGAGCACCTCTGGATCGTCCGTCGACGGACCGAGCGTCGCGACGATCTTCGTACGGCGGCGGGGAGAGTCCTGTTCGGATGTCCTGATCATTCCAATCCTCAGGCGTCGGGCCGGCACAAGATCAGACGGAAATCGTTGACGTTCGTGCGCGTCGGGCCCGTCCGCAGCAGCGAATCGCACGCGTCGAAGAACCGATAAGTATCGTGCCGCGCGAGCATTCTCTCCAGGGGCGCGCCGCGCGCGGCACCGCGCTCGAGCGAGCCCGGCTCGACGAGGCCGCCGGCGTGATCGCCGCGGCCGTCGATGCCGTCGGTATCGGCCGCGAGCGCGTAGATCCCTGGGGCGCCGCCGAGCTCGAGCGCGAGCGCGGCGAGATACTCGAGATTCCTGCCGCCTTGGCCTTCGCGCGCATCGCCGAGCCTGACCCGGGTTTCGCCGCCGGACAGGAACGCGATCGGCTCGCCCGATGCGCGCGCCTCGAGCGCGAGGCGCGCATGCTCGCGGCCGAGCGCCTGCGCCTCACCGTCGAGGTCGTCGCCGAGTCGAACGACCTTGAAGCCGGACTCCGTGAGGAACGCGTCCGCGGCGTCGAGCGCGGCGGTACCGGTCGCGATCACGCGCACGTCGTCGCCGGCGAAACCGTCGTCGTCCGGCTTCGGTGTCTCGAGGCTCGGATCCTCGAGCACGCGGCGGAGCTCCGCGAGCCTGGGGTAGCGATAGCGCTCGAGGATGCCGAGCGCGTCGTGCCGGGTCGTGCGGTCCGGCAGAGTCGGACCGGACGCGATATCGGCCGGATCGTCGCCGGGCACGTCGGAGATCGCGAAGGTCAGCACGGCCGCCGGCCGCGCGGCCGCGGCGAGACGGCCGCCCTTCAGCGCGGACAGATGCTTACGGACGCAATTGATCTCGCGGATATCCGCGCCCGCGCGAATCAGGAAATTCGCCGCGTCGCGCTTTTGCTCGAACGTAAGCCCGTCGAGCGGCGCCGACGCGAGCGCCGAGCCGCCGCCCGAGATCAGGCAGACGAGCCGCTCATCGGCCCGTGCGCCGCGCGCGAGCGACAGCAGCTTCCGGCCCGCTTCGAGACTTTGGCCGTCGGGAGCGGGATGCCCCGCCTCCGTGACCTCGATGCCGCGCGCGTCCTCGCCGTCGGCGAGACCGTGCCCGTAACGCGTGACGACGAAGCCGCGAACCGGCGCATGCCACTCGGCCGCGAACGCCGCGGCCATCGCGGCGGCCGCCTTGCCGGCGCCGAGCACGAGCGCCGGCTTCCGGTCGTCGACGTCGCGAAGCGCTCTCCCGAGCGCGGTCGAAGGCTCGACAGCGCGTAACGCGCATTCGAACGCGCGCTCGAGGATGACCCTCGAGTCCGGATGCAGGGTCGACATCATGCGGGTACTCCTCGCCGGCGCCGTTCGTTCGAAGTACTCGGCGGAGGCTGACGCGATTATACGCGTCCGATGAGGCCGCTCGATGCCGCCGATCGCCGACGTCGTCCGGGCCGGCCTGCCGTCAGTTCACGGCCGCCCGGCGGCCGCACGCTCCTCGAGCACCGCGACGGCCGGGAGCCGCTTCCCTTCTAGGAACTCGAGAAACGCTCCGCCGCCGGTCGAGATATACGAAATTCGGCCGCCGATGCCGAACTGCTCGACGGCCGCGAGCGTGTCGCCGCCGCCGGCGATCGA
>CAYMAF010000470.1:0-1977 GCA_964388365.1 uncultured Gammaproteobacteria bacterium
CTCGACGATTACGCGCTCGGCTGGCTCGCGCGCGCGGCGCTATGGGCCGGCGACTGGCCGCTGGTCGAGAGGACGATCGAGCGAATGTCGAGCGAGACCCGCAACGAGACGCGCTGGCGTTACTGGGCCGCACGCGCCGCGGAGGCGACCGGCAACCGCGGCCGCGCCCGCGAGCTCTATCGCGCGATCCTGCCGCGCGACAACTACTACTCGGCGATGGCCGCGGCACGGCTCGGCATGCCCGCGACGCCGAGGCATCGCCCGGTGCCCCCGGACGAGAGCCGGCTCGCGAGGCTCGAATCGCTTCCGCCGTTCGTCCGCGCACGCGAGCTCTATTTCAGCCGTCTGCCATGGCTCGCGACGCTGGAATGGCAGCACGCCTCGGCGCAGCTCGACGCCGACGACGGCGTGCAGACGATCCATCTCGCGATGCGCTGGGGCTGGTACGATCTCGGCGTCGCGACGGCGACGGCGCACGACGTCTACGACGACTACCGGCTGCTTTATCCGACGCCGTACGACGCGGAGGTCCTCGCGGCGGCGGAACGCACCGGTATCGATCCGACGCTGCTCTATGCCGTGATTCGGCAGGAAAGCCTTTTCAGGCCCGACGCGGCCTCGGCCGCCGGCGCGCTCGGTCTCGCGCAGCTCAAGCCCGACACCGCGCGGCGCGCGGCGCGCCGCATCGGTTTGCCCGAGCCGAAGCGCGAGGACCTTCTCGTGCCCGCGACGAACGTCGTGCTCGGCGCGGCGGAGCTTGCGTCGCTGCTCGACGAGTTCCGCGGCCAGCTGCCGGTCGCGCTCGCCGGCTACAACGCAGGCCCCCGCGCGGCCAGGCGATGGCTGCCGCAAGAGCCGCTCGACGCCGATATCTGGATCGAGAACATCCCGTACAACGAGACGCGGAGCTACGTGCAACGCGTGCTGTGGCACAGCGTCGTCTTCGCATGGCTCGACGGCGGGGAGCCGCGCGATACGCGTGAATGGCTCGTGCGCGTCGGTCCGGCCGACGACGAGCGAGAGCTGCACGCGGACCGGCGGCAGTAACGTGCCGCCGAGACAGCGTCACGGCTCGTCCGAACCGGGCTGCTGCCGTCGCCCGAACGGGCACCAGCACGAGACGTATGCACCGCCGCCCGGGCGATTCCCGGTCTTGAGCTCGCCGCCGAGCGCGCGGGCGCGATAGCGCATGATGTGCAGGCCCATTCCGCCGGTCGTCGGGCGCGCCGCGCAGAACCCTCGGCCGTTGTCCTCGACGGTCAGCAGCAAGCCGTGCTTCCCGACGCGCGCACGAATGTCGATCTCGGTCGCGTTACCGTGCTTGACGGCGTTCGTGACCGCCTCCTGCGCGATGCGATAGAGGTTGTTCGCGCACTGCTCGCTCAGGTTCTCGTCGAAGCGCGCCGGCGCCTCGACCCGGCATTCGACGCCGAAGACCGATTGCGACCGCTTCGCGAGCTCCTCGAGCGCATGACCGAGCGTCGCGCCCGCCTCGCGCGGCACCGGGCTCAATCCCCGCGCGAGCTCCGACGTTTGCGCAATCGCCTGATTGATCAGATCGACCGCCTGCTGCAGGTTGCGGGCGTCGCGGTCGCCGGCGGCCGACAGCTTTCTGCGCAGAGGCTCGAGCATGAGCTTCACGCCGGTAAGGATCTGCCCGAGCCCGTCGTGCAGATCGTGCCCGATCTTGTACCGCTCCCGCTCGACCATCTGGACGACTTGACGCTCGAGATCGATTCGATCCGTGACGTCCGTGATCGTGATCGTGACCTCGTTCTCGCCGACCGGCACGAACCGAGCCTCGATGAAGCGGCGTCTGCCGTTCAAAACGCGCGTGAACTCCCACTTCTGCACGCCGCCGTTCTCGAGCGCGGCTTGGCGATAGTACGCGTGCATGCGCGCGAACTCGGGCTCGAAAATCTCGTCGACGCGCTTGCCGACGAACTGGTCGGCGGAGTAGCCGAGCCGGCGCGTGAC
>CAYMAF010000471.1:0-1970 GCA_964388365.1 uncultured Gammaproteobacteria bacterium
CTCGGCCCAACGGGCGCGAGCGGTCACCGCCGGATCTCGACCTGCTTGTCGAACGTCACGAGTAACCAAATATCTGCGATGTAGCGCGCGCGGCTTTCGTACTGGATCTGGACCGAGTAGCCGTTTCGGCTCTGCGTGATATTAACACTGTCCCGCGGAAGCTGTATGCCTTCGACGTCGAAGCGCCGATTGAGCGCGGTCCGGATCTGGCCGGGCGTCGGGTTGCGGCCGTCGAGCTCCTTCTGCACGTCGCTCAAGACCGTGTCGAGACGGTAGTACTGCATGTACATCGGGACGAGCTTCAGCCCGGCGAAGCCGACGAGCCCGAAAAGGCTCGCGAGAACGAGAAAACCGATCAGCGTGATGCCGGCCTGCCTGCGCCTGCCCGCGCCTGCTAGTCGATGCTCTTGCCGATGCGGCTCCACTGCGGCCCCCCTTGTCTCGGCGAACGCCAGTTCATCCAAATCCGCTCGGCTCGGCCGACGAGATGGTGCTCCGGCACGAAGTCCACTTCCGGGAAACGGCTATCGCGGCTGTTGTCGCGGTTGTCGCCCATCATGAAGTAATGACCTTCCGGCACCCGGTACGTCCCGCCCGCGCTCTCGTACGCTCTCGCGAGCAGCACGAGATGCTCGTGAGCGCCGAGACGTTCCTCGGCGAGCACTTTGCCCGGCTCGCTCTCAGCCGGCCCGACGACCTCGATCGGCACCTGCTCGCCGTTGATCGTCAGCTGCTTGCGCTCCTTGTCGTAGTGCACGGTATCGCCCGGCAGCCCGACGACCCTCTTGATGTAATTGATCGAGGGATCCGACGGCAGACGGAAGACGACGACGTCGCCTCGCTCGGGCTCGCCGATATCCACGACCTTCGTATTAAGGACCGGGAGCCGGAGCCCATACACGAACTTGTTCACAAAAATGAAATCGCCTTGCTCGAGGGTCGGCAGCATCGATTCGGACGGAATGCGGAACGGCTCGAACAGGAACGATCGCAGCACCAGCACGAGCAACAACACCGGAAAGAAGGACTTTGCGTACTCGACGACGACCGGTTCCTTGACCGGCTGACCTTCGGCGCCCGCAAGACGCAAGCGCCTGAATATCAACGCGTCGAGTGCCCAGATGATCCCGGTGACGAAGGTCGCCAGGACGAGAATCAGCGCAAAATCCAATGGACTTTCCTTCGTAGGGCCAAGGGATTACGGGAGCGGCGCACCAGTATTGGTTATTTCTTATCGGCCTGCAACACGGCCAGAAACGCTTCCTGCGGAATCTCCACGGAGCCGATTTGCTTCATCCGCCGCTTGCCGGCCTTCTGCTTCTCGAGAAGCTTGCGCTTGCGCGAGACGTCGCCGCCGTAGAGCTTCGCGGTCACGTCCTTGCGATACGCCTTCACCGTGCTCCTCGCGACGATCTGGCTGCCGATCGCCGCCTGCACGGCGACCTCGAACTGCTGCCGAGGAATCACCTCGCGCAAGGTCTCGACGAGCGCCCTTCCCTTGCGCTCGGCGCCGTCGCGATGAACGATCATAGACATCGCGTCGACACGTTCCTTGTTGATCAGGATATCGAGCTTGACGAGCGGCGCCGGCTCGAAGCGCAGGAACTGATAGTCGAACGACGCGTAGCCGCGGCTCACCGACTTCAGCCGATCGAAGAAATCGAGCACGACCTCCGCGAGCGGCAGCTCGAACTCGAGCGAGACCTGTCCCCCGAGATACTGGAGCTTGCGCTGAACGCCGCGCTTCTCGATGCACAGCGTGATCACCGCGCCGAGATAATCTTGAGGCACGAGAATGCTCGCGAGGATGATCGGCTCGCGAATCTCCTTGATCTGCGTGGTCGGAGGAAGCTGCGACGGGTTCTCGATCTTCTTGACCTCGCCGTCGTGCGTCTCGACCTCGTAGACGACCGTCGGCGCGGTCGAGATCAGCGAGAGCCCGTGCTCGCGCTCGAGGCGCTCCTGCACGA
>CAYMAF010000472.1:0-1970 GCA_964388365.1 uncultured Gammaproteobacteria bacterium
GCGTTCTGTTATCGTGCGCGGCGTCGGGCACGCATTCGGTCCGTGCCTCGCCGCTCGCGGTTTCCCCTTACCGGTTAGCCTCGATTTTCATCCCTGCCAGGGCCTCGCCTCGACCGAGGCCGAAGCGCGAAGCTTCGGAAGGCTGCCCGGAGAGTATTCGATCCATGACTTCATTCGATTCGCTCGGTCTTTCGGCCGGGCTGGTTCGGGCCGTCGCCGACCGCGGCTACGGCGCCCCGACGCCAATTCAGGCCGCCGCGATCCCGCACGTGCTCGAAGGCCGTGATCTCCTCGCGCGCGCGCAGACCGGCACCGGCAAGACCGCCGCGTTCACGCTGCCGGTCCTCGAGCGGCTCGCGGCCGCGCCGCGGCCTTCGGGCAAGCGGCGCGTCCGCGCGCTGATCTTGACGCCGACCCGCGAGCTCGCGGCGCAGGTCGCGGATAGCGTCACCGCGTACGGCGCGCACCTGCCGCTCCGGCATACCGTGCTTTTCGGCGGCGTGAATATTCGGCCGCAGATCGCGGCGCTCGCACGCGGCGTCGACATTGTCGTCGCGACGCCCGGCCGGCTGCTCGATCATGCGGCGCAGCGCACGCTCGACCTCGGCGCGGTCGAGATCTTCGTCCTCGACGAGGCCGACCGGATGCTCGATATGGGCTTCCTGCCGTCGATCCGCCGCGTCATCGGGCTGCTGCCGGCTCGCCGGCAAAGCCTGATGTTCTCCGCGACGTTCTCGAAGGAGATCGAGCGCCTCGCGACGTCGCTGCTCGACGCTCCCGCGGAAGTCTCGGTCGCGCCGCAGAACGCGCCCGCCGATCTCGTCGAGCACCGGATCCATCCGGTCGACGCGCCCCGTAAGCGCGCGCTGCTGAAACGGCTGATCGACGACGGCGGATGGACGCAGGTGCTCGTGTTCACGCGCACGAAGCACGGCGCGAACCGCTTGGCGAAGCAGCTCGGCCAGGACGGCATCGAAGCTGCGGCGATCCACGGCAACAAGAGCCAGTCCGCGCGCACGAAGGCGCTCGCGAGCTTCAAGTCGGGCGAGCTGCGCGTGCTCGTCGCGACGGATATTGCGGCGCGCGGTCTCGACATCGATCAGCTGCCGTATGTCGTGAACTACGAGCTTCCGCACGTCCCCGAGGACTACGTGCACCGCATCGGCCGAACCGGCCGCGCGGGGCGCTCGGGGCTCGCGGTCTCGCTCGTCTCGGCCGACGAGACGAAGCAGCTCGCCGGCATCGAGAGGCTGCTCGGGCGCCGTCTCGCGCGCGCCACGCTCGCCGGCTTCGAGCCCGCGGCGGCGCCCGTCGCGAGCAGCGCTCGGCCGCGCGGCGCTAGCGCACGACGGTCGGCCGGCCGGTCACCGGGTTCTCGTAGTGGAACGGCGGGACGAACGTCGCCGGGTACATCTCGAAGATCACCGAAGGCGGCCGGTCGGGCGGGTTCGACTCGGTGATGCCGGGAGGATCGCGCGGCACGAGATTTTTCCAGCCGACGTCGTACAGCGCGAAGTACGTGTTGAAGACCTGATCCTTCCGGAGCTTCCAGATCCCGTCTTCCTTGACGAATTCGTTCTCGTAGACGCCGCCCATGAAGAAGCCGGTCTGGCCGTGGTTGCCCATGATGCTGAATGCGCGGGAGCGCATCTTCGCGGTGCGTCCGTCCGGCGCGACGTGGATCACGGGCTGGTACTGCATGTGGTTGTGCTGGACGCCGTGGTGGATGCCCTGCTCGCCGTAGAGGTCGAGGTTCCGGCGCACGCTCGCCTTGCCGACGTAGACGCCGCGCAGTGCGATCTCGATCGTGCCGTCGTCCGTGAAGATGCCGGCGAGATGGTCCCACTGGTTGCGCGCGAGGTAATAGCCGTAGACCGAGTGCAGCCGCTCGATCGCGCCGGCATCCTCGAGTAGCCCGATGCGCTTCTCGGCGTCGTCGAGCGCGGCCTCGACGGCGTCGAGATCGGCCG
>CAYMAF010000473.1:0-1967 GCA_964388365.1 uncultured Gammaproteobacteria bacterium
CCGTCACGCTGATCTCGAACACGCCGATGTCCCTCGACTCGGTGTACGAGGCGTTTCTCACGATGCTGTCGATCAACGGCTTCGTCACGATCGACGACGGCGAGTTCACGCGCATCGTCGCCGATCAGACCGCCAGGCAGCTTCCGAGCCCGACGAGCGCGGCCGAGCGCGAGGCGCTCGTGACACAGGTCGTGCGCGTCGAGAACGTCGGCGCGACGACGCTCGTCCCGATCCTCCGTCCGATGCAGGCGCAGTACGCGCACCTGACGGCGATTCCGAACAGCAATCTGCTCGTGATCGTCGACCGCAAAGCGAACGTGGACCGGCTGATCGAGGTCATCGACGCGGTCGACCGCGAGATGGTCGAGGACGTCGAGGTGATCCGGCTCAACCACGCGTTCGCTGGCGAGGTCGTGCAGACGCTGAGCGCGGTCGCGCAGGCGTCGGCCGCGGCGGCCGGCGGCGCTCCGGGCGTGCAGATCGTCGCCGACGAGCGGACGAACAGCGTTTTGCTCTCCGGCACCGAGACGTCGAGGCTGCGCTACCGCGCGCTCGTCGCATACCTCGACGAGCCGGTCGAAGGCGGCGGCGACACGCGGGTCCGGTATCTGAACTACGCGGACGCCGAGGTGCTCGCGACGCAGCTACAGCAGCAGTTCGGCGGCGGCGCGGGCGCGGCGGCGCCGGCCGGCGCGAACGGCCCGCAGCCCGCGGAGGGCCCGGTCAGCATCTGGGCGGACGCACCGACGAACGCGCTCGTGATCAGCGCGCCATCGCGGATCATGCAGAGCATGATGGCGATCATCGATCAGATCGACATTCCGCGCGCACAGGTCCTCGTCGAGGCGATATTCGTCGAGGTGTCGGAGGAGAAAGCGGCCGAGCTCGGTGTCACGTGGATCGTCGACGGCTCGGACAGCGACGACGCGGTCGGGCTCACGAATTTCGGCGCGACGACGCGCGGCGTCGTGCAGCTCGGCGCCGCGGCGCAGGGTGATCAGCCCTCGGCCGCCGCGATCCCCGACGGAGCGCTGATCGGCGTCGGCCGCATCCGCGATACCGGCACGAGCTGGGCGGCGCTCGTATCGGCGCTGCGCGGCGACGGCTCGACGAATATCATTGCGACGCCGCATGTCACGGTGCTCGACAACGACGAGGCCGAGATCTCCGTCGGCCAGGAAGTGCCGTTCCTCACCGGATCGTTCACGGCGACCGGAACATCGGACGGCGCGATCAACCCGTTCCAGACGATCCAGCGCGAGCCAGTCGGCACGAGCCTGCGCATCACGCCGCAGGTCAACGAAGGCGACGGCATGAAGCTGACGATCGAGGTCGAGCAGTCGAGCATCAATTTCGGCGCCGGCGGCGCGGTCGACCTGATCACGAACAACCGCACGATCTCGACGTCGGTCGCGGCCCGCGACGGCGAGATCCTCGTGCTCGGCGGGCTGATCGACGATCAGCTCCGCGAGAGCGAGCAGCGGGTGCCCGGGCTCGGCCGCATCCCGGGCCTCGGTTGGCTGTTCCGCGCGCGCTCGACGGAGCGGGTCAAGACGAACCTGATGGTCTTCATCCGCCCGACGATCCTGCGCGACAGCGTCCAGGCGGGCTTCCAGACGAGCCGAAAGTACAACTATATCCGCGAGATGCAGCGCCAGCAGGCCGAGCGGCCGGTACAGCTCATGCGCGGGGAACAGCGCCCGATGCTTCCCGAGCTCGAGCCGCCGTCCTCGGACGGCGACGGCGTCGAGGAGCGCCCGGAGGAGCGCAATCCGGAAGATGGCGATTAATCCCGACACGAGCCTCGAGCCCGTCGCCGCGCATAGCCCGGCCGAGCCGCTCCGGCCGCGCCGGCTGCCGTTCGCGTTCGCGAAGCGCCACGGCGTGCTGATCCTCGACGACGAGCCGGGCAGCCTCAAGGCGATCTACCGCACCGGCGCGTCGATGCTGAGCCTCGCCGAGGTGCG
>CAYMAF010000474.1:0-1952 GCA_964388365.1 uncultured Gammaproteobacteria bacterium
TCGAGGGCGCGGCGCATCCAGCGGGTGTCGGGGGACTCGGCTTCCACATGCCCCTCCGTCTCATGCGATCGGCGTAGAGGCCTTGACCGCCTCAGTGTCCCGGCGCTTCGTGCGCGGCGCCTGCAGGAACTTCGTCGCCTCGGCGATGCGAGCAAAGAGCCACGCGGCGCCTTCGTCCACCAGCGTGGCCTTCGACGCGATCGCGCGAATCGGTGAGCGATCCCGCGGCAGCGGCCGCTTCGCGCCGCCGACGTCGAAGCGGCGCGCAAGGGGCTCGACGAACGCCTTCGGAAGCGCCGCGAGCAGGTGGGTCTCCGCGACCACGGAAAGCGCGAGCACGAAGCTCGGCAGGCAGAGGGCGAAGCGGGGAGACCGTCCGAGCTTCCGTACCGCATGCGATAGAACCGGTCGAGCGTCGGGTCCTTGGCGAACGGATGTCATCTTCGCATCGCGATCACGAACTCTTCCTGCTAGAGTCTTCGCGCTGCGCCCCCGCCGGTCACCAACCTTGATCCGCCGAGCGACGTTGCGATGTCGCATCCGAAAACCAGAGACGGTTCGATCGGAGTGTGTGAACGCCTCGCACGTTTCCGGCGAGAAAAGGTTCAAGTAGTAGCCCATTGCTCCTTCAGCTTCCGATCTGACCGCTACCGCCGCCGTTCTGCGGCTGCGCGCTGTCTTGCGAAGCGCACCGCAAGAATTGGTCCGGCCAACACTGTCCGCCGCAACTCCTGTTAGCGGTCCCTCGCGAGAGGCTCAACGTCAATGTCGCTCCCGAATAGCTCCATCGAAGTTCTCGCAACTTGCACTGTGTCGTAGCACACGTATCCTCCAACGCCGACGGTCGCCGATTATTGGCAACAGCCTCGAAATCCCTCTGTCAATGGATCGCTGTGTTACGCGAACGCCGATGCTCTTTGCAATACTTTGCATGACCGGAAGCGAAGCTCCACGTACTAGGACTCGCTCTCCTAGCCGCACTACCAGATCCCTTACCGCTTGCGCCGCGGTGTGTCGAGAAAGACAGTAAAGTATTTGCTCCTGCGTAGGTGAACTTTTTGCCGTAGACCGCTGCGATATCCGAAACCATCTGCGCTCGGATTTTCCAGACAACAAGCATTTCCGGAAGGATAGTTAGCAAGCCACTGGCCCCGACGGAAGCGCCAAGGCGCCGGCCGCGAGCGCCGCTTTGGCTGCGGTCTCGTTGGCTTTCGTTCTTGCGGCCACCTCTGGCAGTCTGCGTTTTCGCTCGGTGGTGGGAAACTGACCGATGATAGCGAGAATGGCGCTCGCGATCTTGTCGATGGCGGCCAAATCACTTTTGGCAGGCTGGTTCTTTCTCGGCGGCATGATCGTGACGACGGGTGCCCCCTAGTGACGGCATCCGCGTCTTCACCGGCTGGTCGCAAGCGTCGACGCAGGCAATGCTTGATTGCGGAAAGCTTGAGATATTACCACATTGAGAACGGCACATCGAGCGCCAACCGCGCTGGACGGCGCGGTGAGTTTCACGTGCGAGCCGTTCTATAGACGCCAAACTGGAACTAGCGTAGACGCTCAACGAGCGGCGCTCGACCTCAACATCGGGGAAGAGCAGCGCGCTTCCGCGGAAGCGGCGCCGCAGCCCCAAGGCGCGGGAAACGCCGAAGTGCCAAAGGCCGAAGCTGCGTGCGCTCGTCACGCTCAAAGCGTGCTCTTGGCGACTCTCCCGTGGTCCGATGCCGACGCACGTTGGCGACCTCCTCAAGCCAGCGCAGCCCCTGGGCGTTCAGATCTAAAGGGGCCAACGTCACAAGAGTCAAAAGTTCTACTTCTGAACTGTCCGGTTGACGGGGAAACTTACGGTGACGCGGCCTTACGTGTGTTTGCTGCCGGCTGCTGCCGGACGTGAAATCATTCCCACTCAATTATCGAATGCAACAAAAACACATTTGTATTCAGTTACTTAAGCA
>CAYMAF010000475.1:0-1950 GCA_964388365.1 uncultured Gammaproteobacteria bacterium
CCGGCGAGTCGCTCGACGACGAGCTGAACCCGCATTCGCTCGAGATCGTCGAGGCCGCAATCGAGCCCGCGCTCGCGGACGCGGCTCCGGAATCCCATTTCCAGTTCGAGCGGATGGGTTACTTCTTCGTCGATCCGGTGCTGTCGAAGCCGGGTAAGCCGGTCTTCAATCGGACCGTGACGCTGCGCGACAGCTGGGCGAAGCTCGAGCAGGAAGCGCTCGGCGGCTCGGCCTGAAGAGGGCCGATAGCGAGCCGGCCGGGGGCCCGGCCGGCGAGTCCGCGAGCGACGACGGGACGGGAACGCTGCTGCCTACGGCGGCAGCACGACCTTCTGATACAGCGTTTTCGCGCGCCCGTCCGGATCGTATTTCGCCTTGAGCTCGCGGTAGGCCGCGCCGTTGTAGCGGGCGTCGAACTCCTCCTCGGTCATGAACGACGACGAGTAGAGCATCTTGATGCCGTCGAGCTCGAAGGTCTTCGCGTCGAGGATCTTCGTGTAGTAGTACGGCGGCTTGCCTTCGGGCTTTCGCACCTGCAGGTAGCAGCCGAGATTGAAGTACAGCGTGTTCGGCCGGATCGGGTAGAGCGTCGGCTGACGCGGCGTGCGGATCGGCACCGCGGCCCACGGCCGGCCGTCGAGACTCACTTCCCTGAGCGCGAACTCGAGCAGCTCCTCGCCGTGCTCCCACGGCACTTCCCAGTCCTGGATCAGCGGCTCGGTGTCGGGCTCACGCGCCCCGGGAAGCTTCTCGACGAGCTTCGCCTTCCACGCGACATAGTGCGTATAGAACGCCGAGTTGCGGAAGCGGGCGGGTGCGTACCGGCGGAACAGCGCGTAGCCGATGCCGTCCGGGATGTTCCAGAACCACTCCGGATCGTAGCGGAACAGGTAATCGCGCGTCGTGAGGTAAATGTTGCTGCGCTGCTGGACGAGACGATAGAAAATGTTGCGGCGCAAGATATCGTCGACGGCCGGGACCTGCTGCGCGTAACGCCCGGTCATCAGGATGTAGCGGCCGTCCTCGAAGACGAGCCCTTCGACGAAGTCGTGCTGGCCCGAATCCGCCGCGGCGCGCATCGCGTCGAGATACGCCTTCGCCGTCCCGTACGTCTCCATGTGCAGGTGCACGTACGGCTGCACGGGCTCGATCTTGATCCGCGCGCGCAGGATATAGCCGAGGGTCCCGTAGGAGTTCGGCAGCGCGTGGAAAAGATCCTCGTGCTCATTCGTCGCCGATGCCGTGACGACGCGCCCGGTCGGCAACAGCACGTCGGCTTCGACGAGCCCGTCGTGGACGAAGCCGTTTCGGAAGCATGTCGACTCGATGCCGATACCGACCGTCGCTCCGCCGACCGTGATGTGCTTGAGCTCGGGCACGACGAGCGGCACGTAGCCGCGCGCGATCGCGTAGTCGGCGATCGTCTCGAACGTCGTCAGCCCCTCGACGTCCATCGTGCGCGCGTCGGCATCGAGCGCGATCGGCTGGTTGAAGTCGCCGAGCGACAGCCGCTTCGTGCCGGTCTCGCGCGGCTGGTAACGAAACAGATTCGAGATCGTCGACTTCGAGAGCTGGAGGTGCCCCGGTCCCGGGGTCCACTCGCTCTCGAGCCGTGCCTTCTTCCGCTCGTAGTCGGCGGCGGCTCCGACGGTCGCGCTCACGCCGAGCCGTGCTCGTAAACGTGCGCCCGCGTCCACGGCACGTCGTTGAAGCCCGTGCGGGCGAACAGCACCTGGAAGAGCTGCAGCTTGCCGTGGACGAACGCCATGATCGACCCCGCGAGATAGAGCCGCCAAGCGCGCACGAACGTCTCGTCGAACATCGCGCGCACCGCGTCGACGTTCTCCTCGTAGCGCGCGAGCCACGCACGCAGCGTTTCCGCGTAATGCAGCCGAATGTTCTCGACGTCGAGCACCGAGAGCCCGTTCGGCTCGAAGATCTCCATCATCT
>CAYMAF010000476.1:0-1948 GCA_964388365.1 uncultured Gammaproteobacteria bacterium
ACATCGAGGACTACTACGTCAATCCGTTCGAGCTCGGCTACGGGTTCTACATCGGCTGGAAGAAGGACGACTTCATCGGCAAGGATGCGCTCGTCAAGCTGAAGGACGCGAAGAACCGTAAGAAGGTTACGTTCGAGTGGAACCGCGATGACGTGCTGAAGGTCATCGCGACCGCGTTCGACGAAGGCACGCCGGCGAAGTGGATCGACTTCCCGCAGCCGAACTATGCGTCGAGCACGGCCGACCTGATCCTGCGCGACGGCAAGCAGGTCGGCATGTCGATGTTCAACGGCTACTCGTTCAACGAGCGCTGCATGCTGTCGCTCGGCGTCGTCGACGATGACGTCCAGATCGGCGATATCCTGACGCTGGTCTGGGGCGAGCCCGACGGCACGGAGAAGACCTCCGTCGAGAAGCACAAGCAGGCGGAGATCCGCGTCCGCGTGTCGCCGACGCCGTACGCGCGCGAGGCTCGCGAGAACTACGCGGAAAGCTGGCGCACGAAGGGTACGACGAAGTAAGCCCTCCTCGCGTCGCTCCGCAAGGGCCGGCGCTCCTTCCCCGGGCAAATCCCGGGCGAAGGAGCCCGGCCCTTCTTCGTTGCGCACGGCTCCCGCGCCGGCCGCGTTGAGAAAGCTTCGCGGTCGGCTCGCTCATGAACGATCGGGCATTGGTGGGCGGGCGTGCCCGCGCCATATCGTCCCTTGCCGGACCGCCGTGAATCCGTCCCTGGAGGCTGCGTGCGTGCCGTCCATGGCACGCACGCTCCGGCAAGGGACGATATGGCACGAGCACACTGGAGACGGCGTGCCGTTCATGAGCGCGCCAACGGCGAAGCTACTCAAGCGTGGACGGCGGTAGGCGGCGAGGCGCCGCGCAGGTCAGGCGATGTCCTTCAGAGTGACCGAATCGTGCCACGGGATCATCAGCCGCTTCGCGACGTTCACCGCGAAGAACAGCAGATACCCGAGACCCGCGAGCAGGATGATCACGGCGAACAGCTCCGGCGCGTTCAGCGCGTTCAGCGTGACGACGACCATGTAGCCGAGCCCCTGGCTGCCGCCGAGATACTCGCCGACGATCGCGCCGATCACCGCGAATACGATCCCGACCTCCATGCCGGCGAACACGTACGGCAACGTGCTATGGAACTCGAGCGACCAGAACGTCGCCCAGCGGCCAGCGTTGAGGCTCCGCATCACGTCCCGATGGCCAGGATCGACCGAGCGCACGCCAAGCAGCACGTTCAGCATGATCGGGAAGAACGCGAGGATCGCGGCGACGATCACCTTCGATGTCATGCCGAAGCCGAACCAGATCACGAACAGCGGCACGAGCGCGACCTTAGGAATCACCTGAAACGCGACGACCATCGGCCGCACCGCGCGCTCGAGCCAGACGATCCGGCCGAGCACCGCGCCGACGACGACGCCGGTGACGAGCGCGATGCCGAAGCCCGCGACGGACTCGATCAGCGTCGTGCGCGCGTGCACCGTCCAGACATCCGGCCGGCGCACGAGATCGATCAGCGCCGCGAGGACGTCCTCGGGCGGCGGCAGCACGAACGGCGAGACATCGAGCGAGACGGTCGCGAGCTTCCAAAGACCCAGGATCGCCGCAACGAGCACCGGCGTGCTGACCCACGGCAATACTTTCATCCAGGGTTCCTGCGGCGTCATCACGTTGCCTCGTCGAGCTGCCGGCGCAGCTCCCTGACGATCTCCTGAAAGCGCGGATCCGCCTCGACGTCGAGCCGACGCGGACGCGGGAACTCGACCTCGGTGATCGAGCGGATGCGGCCGGGCCGCGGCGACAGCAATACGACCCTGTCGGCAAGGAAGACGGCTTCGCGGATCGAGTGTGTGACGAGCACGACGGTCGAATCGGAGCGCATCGCGAGCGATTGCAGCTCGAGATTCATCTTCTCGCGCGTCAGCGCGTCGAGCGC
>CAYMAF010000477.1:0-1946 GCA_964388365.1 uncultured Gammaproteobacteria bacterium
ACCCACTCGAGCCGCAGATAGTGGCGATGGGCGCCGTAGCCGCCCAGCATGACCATGCTCTCGCCTTCCACGAACGTGCCGACGAACACCGCTTCGTAACCGTACTGCTGCAGGAGATCGGGAAGGTTCATCGCGAAGCGCTCGCCAGGCCTGCCTCGCGCTACGCGCCCTGCGCCTCGAGCGCGCGAGCACGACGGGCGAGCTCCGGGTCGGCAGCGAACACGGAGGCCTCGAGCCGGCGCAGATAATCGCCGGGGAAAGTCCAGATCAGCGAGTCGTCGGCGCGCGCGAGCCCGCGCTCTGCCGGACCGAAGTCGTAACGCAACGTCGCGAGGAGATCGCTGCTGACGAGCGGGCTGTCGCGGAAGTAGCCGTGCCCGTTGCCGATGTCGAAGCCTTCGACGCCCTCGACGTCGACGATGGCGAGGCGATTGGTTTCGCGCAGGAACGACGCCGCTTCGGGCGTCACGTCGAGCGGCGTGAGCTGCCCGACCCGGTCGGAGCCGAGCACGCGGCGGGCCATGCGCAACGCTTTGTCCCGCGGCGACTCGTACACCGTCAAACGCCGCGGCACGCGCAGCAGGCCGTCGTGCAGATAGTTGATGAAGATGCCCCGATCGATGTCGCTCGCGACGAGCACGACGTTGCCGATTCGAAGGCTACGGCGGATCTCCTCGGTAGACTGGTCGCGATTCTTCAATGCGAGCTCGTACATCGCGGCCGCGACGAGGCGCGTGCCCGCGCTGTAGCCGACGATGTGGATGGCCTCCGCCTGGGTTTCGCCCGCCAGGTACTCCACGAAGTCGCGCAAATATGGCGCCGAGTAATGCGTGGACTCCGTGTCGCCGAAGTAGGCGAGGCGACCGGTGTGCGCCGGCCACGCGAACGGGATGAACACGCCCTCGTAGCCTAGAAAGTGCCATAGCTCCGCCGCCACGAGCAGCGGGTTCTCGAAGTTCACGCGATAGCCGTGCACGTAGATGAAGATGTCCTTGTCGCGGCTGCGCTCGAGGCGGTCGTCGATTACGCCCGTGAATCGCTCGCGCGGCTGCGGGTCGTTCGGCACATCGCGCACGAGCATCGGCCACACTGTGCGATCGAGCACGCCGAATTCTTCCACCTCCGCCACGCGCAACGGATAGCGGTCGGAGTTGCTCTTCAGGATGGACATGCGGCGTGCTTCGTTCCACGTGATGTCGCTGCGGCCGAGCGCGATACGCGCCACGCCGAGACGCAAGTCGGACGCGCGCGCCGAGGCGTAGAAGCGCTGCCCGCTCTCGGGTGCGGCCGGCGTGCGCAGGGAGACGTATGGGATGCGCGGGTCGGCGCCCGCGTCGACGAGCGACGGGTCGCTGAACGGCGTGAGGTCGCAGGCTTCGAGGAACGCCGGCGGCGCCATGAGGCGGATCTCGTAGAAGCGGTTCCTTCCGCCGGGCTTGAGCGCGCTCGCAGCAGCGCCGGCGATCGCGAACGAGCGTTGCGCGAGCGCGGCCGGCAGCGATTTCCATAGAGCGAGGTCGCCCATAAGCCCTCCCTGCGGCAACCTGCGAGTTAACGGCAACGGCAACCCGCGGTCCATGGGACTTTGGTCGAAGGCGTTGCCGGATTCGCAGGATCGGCCCGCCGAGCGTTTCGGTGTTGGCCCTAGGGCCAATGGTCGGCTGCGGCCGGCCGGCCGAGAATGCCCCTTCGGTGAACCCGCGGCGGCCCCGGCGCCGCGCGGACCGCGGTGACCCGCCGGCTGAGCAGGAGGCACCATGCGCCATCGAGCGCTGCAGACGGCGACGATTCTCATGACGGTGCTCGTCGCGTTCGCCGCCCGCGGCCAGCACTCGCACGAGGGACACGAGCATCCCGTGCCCCACGTAGCCGGGCAGTCGTCCGGGTTCTACCTGCCGGAGCCGCTGCCGCTCGAGCCCTTCACGCTCGTCGATCACGAGGCACGG
>CAYMAF010000478.1:0-1945 GCA_964388365.1 uncultured Gammaproteobacteria bacterium
ACGTCACCGCGACCCGCGGCGTCTCGCCGGCCGCGATGAACCGCCGCTCGAGCGCCTCCCAGATCGTCTCCGGCGAGTCGCGCCGCACCGGCCGCCCGCAGCCTTCGCAGTAGAGATCGGCCGCACGCGCGAAGAGCAGCTTCAGGTGGTCGTTGAGCTCCGTCATCGTGCCGACCGTCGAGCGCGACGTGCGGACCGGATTCGTCTGGTCGATCGCAATCGCCGGCGGAATCCCTTCGATCGCATCGGCCTGCGGCTTGTCCATGCGGTCGAGGAATTGGCGCGCGTACGGCGAGAACGTCTCGACGTAACGACGCTGACCCTCGGAGTACACCGTGTCGAACGCGAGCGACGATTTCCCCGACCCGCTCACCCCGGTCACGACGATCAGCTCGCCGAGCGGCAGGTCGAGATCGAGGTTTTTCAGATTGTTCTGCCGTGCGCCGCGAATACGAATCGCGCCGCCGGCAACGGGTGCCGGTGTGCGAGCTTTCATCGGGAATCGAATCGAGGGGCGAGTAGTTTACCCGCAACCGGAACGCGATGCCGAACCGGCGGCGGCCGCCTCGCACGGCCAAGCGGCGTTAGCGGGCGCGACGTCGCTCGGCATTCCGTTCGGCGGGCTCGACGATCGGCAGCCCGCGTTCGCGCTTCGCATCGCGGCCTAAGCTACTGCAGCCCGCCTCGCACCGCCGTGATTTGCTCGGTATTGAACCCGAGCCAGCCCATTCGCCCGATATAGCGCGCATGCTCGACCTTGATGCAACGATCCATCACGACCGTGAGGCCGCCTTCCTCGGCGATGCGCGCGCCCTCCTCGTTGATCACGCCGAACTGGCACCACAGCGTCTTCGCCCCAATCTTGACCGCCTCCTCGGCGATGCCGGGCAGCGCGCTCGGTGCGCGAAACACGTCGACGACATCGACCGGCACCGGCACGTCGAGCAGCGACTCGTGGCTCTTCTCGCCGAGAACTTCCGTCTCTCGCGGGTTCACGGGAATGACCTGGTAGCCGTGGCGCTTGAGGTAATAGCCGACGAAGTGGCTCGCGCGTAACGGATTGCTCGACAGCCCGACGATTGCGATCGTCCTCGCGCCGAGCAGCACACGCTGAATCGTCGTCGGATCTTGAAACCGCGATACGTCGAAAGCGGCATCCGTCTCTGCGGTCATCACGCAACCTCCTCGGCGATCGCGCCCACGGCGCGGGCCCGTTCGAAACCTTGCTCCAGATCCCAGATCAAGTCGTCGACGTCCTCGATGCCGACCGACAACCGGACCGTGCCGCCGCCGACGCCGGCCGCCGCGAGCTCGGCCTCCTCGAGCTGCCGGTGCGTCGTGCTCGCGGGATGGATCACGAGGCTCTTCGCATCGCCGACGTTCGCCAGGTGCGACCACAGCGTCAGGCCGCGAATGAACTCCTCGCCCGCCTCGCGCCCGCCTGCAATATCGAACGAGAAGATCGAGCCCGCGCCGAGCGGCAGATACTTCTCCGCCAGCGGCCGGTAGCGGCTCGACGCCAAGCCCGGATACGTCACGTTCGATGCGAGCGGGTGCCGATCGAGATACTCGGCAACGGCGAGCGCGTTCTCGACGTGGCGCTCCATCCGCAACGAAAGCGTCTCGAGGCCCTGCAGCAGCAGGAACGCGCTGAACGGGCTCAACGCCGCGCCGAGATCGCGCAACGTCTCGGCACGCAGCTTCATGAGGTAGCCGTACATGCCGAAGGTCTCGTGGAACTTCAGACCGTGATACCCCGGCGACGGATCGGCGACGACAGGGAATCGGCCGTTGGACCAATCGAACGTTCCCGAGTCGACGACGACGCCGGCGATCGTCGTGCCGTGCCCGCCGATGAACTTCGTCGCCGAGTGCACGACGATATCCGCACCCCATTCGATCGGCCGGCACAGATACGGCGACGCGAACGTATTGTCGACGATCA
>CAYMAF010000479.1:0-1932 GCA_964388365.1 uncultured Gammaproteobacteria bacterium
GCCGGCGAGATCGTCGGCATTTCCGTGCTCGATCCGAGCGATCCCGCGCTGCGCGACCCGATCGACATTGAGTTCGTCGGCGGCGAGCTCGTCGTCGACGGCACCGCGGTGCCGCTCGATCCGTCCGGCGAGACGACGATCGAAGCGAACGGCTGGCGCGTCGTGATCCGCGGCGTGCCGGAAGAAGGCGACGTGTTCACGGTCAGGGACAACGCCGGCGCGGCCGGCGATAACCGTGGCGCGCTCGCGCTCGCCGCGCTCGAAGATGCGCCCACGATGGTCGGCGGCACCGCGAGCTACGGCGACGCTTATGCCGGTCTCGTCGCGCGCGTCGGCGTCGAGACGCGCCGCGCGGAGATCAACGCGGACGTTCAGGCGCGGATGCTCGAGGAGGCTCGAGCGCAGCGCGAGAACGTCTCCGGCGTGAACCTCGACGAGGAGGCCGCGAATCTGCTGAAGGCGCAGCAGGCTTATGCGGCCGCAGCGCAGGTCATCGCGACCGCGGGCGAGATGATCGACACGCTGCTGCAGACGATGCGCCGGTAACGATTTCGAGCGGAGCCGAAAGCGATGCGTATCTCCACCGCACAGATTTACCGCAACGGCCTGACGGCGATGCAAAGCCGGCAGATGGACCTGTCGCGAACCCAGCAGCAGCTTGCGACCGGCAAAAGGCTGCTGACGCCGGCCGACGATCCGGCCGCGTCCGCGCAGGCACTGAAGCTTCACGAGCGCATCGCGTCGATCGAGCAGTACGCGCGCAACGCCGAGCAGGCCGCGACGCGCCTCGGCCAGGAAGAGGCCGTGCTCGTGTCGATCGCCGATAGCCTGAACCGCGTGCGCGAGCTCGCGGTGCAGGGCGCGAACGCGACGCAGACGCCGGAGAGCCGGCAGGCGATCGCCCGCGAGCTCCGGCAGATCTCGGTGGGGCTGCTCGACGCCGCGAACAGCCGCGCGGCGAACGGCGAGTATCTCTTCGCCGGCTACCGCAGCGCCAACCAGCCGTTCCTGTTGGGTCCCGGCGGCCGCGTCGACTATGTCGGCGACGACGGCCAGCGCGAGATCGAGCTCGCGCCGGGCCGCAAGGTCGCGGTCGCCGACAGCGGCCGGGCGTTCATGACGATCCCGCGCGGCAACGGCGTATTCGTCGTGACGCCGGACACGGCGAATACCGGCACGGCGCGCGTCGGCGACGCCGAGGTTTTCGATCAGTCGGCGCTGACCGGCGAGCCCTACACGATCGTCATGACCGCGCCGGATGCGTACGAGATCCTCGACGGCGACGGCGCCGTCGTCGCGGCGGGCGCGTATGCGGCCGGCCAGGGCATCGACATCGCCGGCATGCGCGTCGTGCTCGAGGGCGAGCCCGAGACCGGAGACCGCTTCCATATCGAGCCCGGCGCGACGACTTCGATCTTCGCGATCGTCGACGACCTCGCCGCGGCTTTCGAGGCGCCCGCGACGACGCCGGGCGAGCGTGCGCTGCTGACGCATCGCGCGACGAGCGCGCTGCTCGACATCGATCGTGCGATCGGCCGCGTGCTCGAGCTTCGTACCGACGTCGGCGCGCGCATGAACATGATAGACAGCCAGGCCGACGTCAACGCCGATCAGACGCTGCATTTGACCAGCGCGCTGTCCGACATCGAGGACCTCGACTACGCCGAGGCGCTCAGCCGCTTCAGCATGCAGCACGCGGCGCTTCAGGCCGCGCAGCAGACCTACGTGCAGGTCGCGCGGCTGTCGCTCTTCGATTGGTTGAAATGATCCCGGGAAAAAAACCGTGATCGACTCCACAGATCTGCGCTCGAGGAATGAGGGGACGGACTAAAGCTTCGGGTCGAGCCGCCGATATCGTTGACTCAAGCGGCACGGTTGAAACGCCGCCCGGAAGATCCCGCCCCGTGCGGCGTGGTCTGTAACCGAACGCAG
>CAYMAF010000480.1:0-1932 GCA_964388365.1 uncultured Gammaproteobacteria bacterium
CCGATCTCGAAGAACGCGGACGAGAACCGCAAGATCCGTGCGGCGTTCGAGAAATGGGTCAAGCTCGCCGCCGAGAACGGCTGGGCCGAGTACCGCGCGCCGACGGTGTTCCAGGACATCATCGCGGACACCTATTCGTACAACAACCATGCGCTGCGCAGGCTGCGGGAGAAGATCAAGGACGCGGTCGATCCGAACGGCATCCTCGCCGCCGGGCGCTACGGCGTATGGCCGAAGCACCTCAGGGAGGGCTGAGATGACCATGCGCCCGCGTCGCATCGTTGCGGCAACCGCTGCCGCGATCGTCGCCGTCGGAACGACCGCGTGGCTCGCCGAGACGGCCGACGCCCAGGACGAGACGGACCGCGGCCGAGCCGTCTACGAGTATTGGTGCGCGCCTTGCCACGCGCCCGGCCCCGGTCATCCCGGCACGCAATCGCTCGAGCTCAAGTACGACGGCAGCCTGCCGGCCGTGCTGCTCGAGCGCACCGACCTGACGCCCGATGCCATCAAGGTTTTCGTGCGTCAAGGCGTGTTGTCGATGGCGCCGTTTCGCAAGACCGAGATCTCGGATGCCGACCTCGACGCGCTCGCCGCGTATATAGCACGGAAGTAGCGTAGCGCCCTCCGATCGCGGTAGCGCGAAGCCTCGCGCCTTCGGCCGTTAGCTCCGGCCAAGCATGATCGCTGCGCGGCTGCAAGCCGCGGAGCGGGCCTTCGATGTGCGGTTACAATGCCGGCCCATGCATGTGACCGTGTACTTCCCGGGCCGGCCCGCGGGCGCGATCGAGCTCCGTCCAGGCGACGGGATCGCCCAGGCCGAAAACGCGTTCGAGCACGCGCTCCGCGACGGCGAGCGCGGCCGTATCACGAATCACCCGCATCCTTCGCTGCGCTCGCCGAATCCAGAGAATCAGCTCGGGCTCGCGCCGGATACCCGGTATTTCCTCTCCGTGCGAGCGCGCGGCATCGCTGATGCGAGCCCGCGCCTGACGTTGCGCGTGCTCCAATACTCGGCCGAAGCGCTCGTTGCGAAGGCGCGCGCGGCCGCCGAGCACGGCGTCGCGAGGCTCGCGCTGCGCACCGATCCGGCGCTATGCGGGACGTCGGTCGTCCTCGAGGTCGAGGGCACGGGGTCGGTGCGCGTCGATGCGATCCGGGTCTACCCGCTCGACGCGCCGCCTCGCGAGATCGAAGAATGGGTCGAAGCGGCCGCGGCCGACGACGACGTGCTCGATCTCGTCCGCCTGATCCGAGCGCGGCGGCCGCAACGCAGCGAGGCCACGCGCTATCACTTTAGTCGCATTGCCGCGCGACTGCGCGAGCGCATTGCGGCGCTTCGACAAGCATCGGCCAATCCCGCATCGCTCGACGTCGCCGCGGCGCGGCTCGCGATGCTCGAAGGCGACATGCGAGCCGCGCGCGACCTCTGGCTGCGCGTCCTCGACGGCGAGCCCGCGCTGCGCGACAAGGTGATCTGGTCATTGGCCGACTGCGAGCTTCGGCTCGGCGACGTCGAGACCGGCTATCGCCGGCTGCTCGAGCTCAGCAAGGCATCGCCCGACAACGAACGCTTGCGGCGCCACCTCGCGCGCGCGCAAGCGCGGATCCGACGCGTCCGGCACCAGCGCCGGGCCGCGAAGATCCTCGCCCGTCCCGGGAGGAAAACCGACGCGTCGATTCGCAAGCTATACGCCGGCAGCGGCCTCGAGCGCGAGCAGATCGTGCGAGTCGCCCGGCTCTGGGCGGAGTTCGAGCAAACGGCGGCCCTGCTACTCGGAGAACGAAGCGCGCGCAGCGGGCCGCGACGGAGCGCGCCCGACGATGCAACGGGCCGCGACGCGCTCGGGCATCCCGCGGACGATCTCGAAGGCGTTCGCGCGGTGACGACGACCGGCTTCGGCTGGTCCGGAAGCGGCGCCGTCAACGATT
>CAYMAF010000481.1:0-1930 GCA_964388365.1 uncultured Gammaproteobacteria bacterium
CTCGGCGGCGGGCTGACCGGCGAGCGCCTGAACGAGCTATACGCGCCGAATCTCGGCGAGGCCGAGATCCTCGCGACGCTCGACAAGCTCCTCGGCGATTACGCGAGCGGCCGCGAGCCGGGCGAGGCGTTCGGCGATTTCCTGCATCGGACCGGCGTCGTCGGCGCGGCGGCGAAGGCGGCGGCGACGGGCTGAGCGCCGCCGCCGCCGCAGGCGCCGCGAACCGCCGCGCAGCGGCGGCCGTCCTCGGCGTTCCTTCGCGCTCGGCGGGGGGCGGCGAGCCCCGTGGCGCAGCGCGCGTCTACCGCGGGTCTTGAAATCGGAGCCGAGCTTCTTAAATCTCCGTGTCGGTAACCCGACCCACGAGGGGATGAATGTGAGTATGCGATCGATTCGCGTTCTGGCGCTCGTGCTGCCGCTCCTCACGCTGACGGCACCGGTCCTCGGCCAAGTGCCGCTCGAGGCGCAGCAGGACGGCAAATGGACGATAGCGCCGATGCTGAAGGAGGCGACGCCGGCGGTCGTCAACATCTCGGTTGAGTCGACGGCGATCGTGCGTCGTAACCCGTTATTCGACGATCCTTTCTTCCGCCGCTTCTTCGGCGTGCCCGACTATCCCCAGCAGGTGCCCCGGCAGAGCGTCGGCTCGGGCGTGATCGTCGACGCGGACGAAGGCTACGTGCTCACGAACCATCACGTCGTGCAGAACGCGAACGAGATCGTCGTGACGCTCGCGGACCAGCGTCGCCTCAACGCCGAGCTGATCGGCAGCGACGAGGCGACGGATATCGCGGTGCTGAAGATCGACGCAGACGATCTCGTCGCGCTGCCGTTCGGCGACTCGAGCGGGCTCGAGGTCGGCGATTTCGTCGTCGCGATCGGCAACCCGTTCGGGCTCGGCCAGACGGTCACTTACGGCATCGTCAGCGCGCTCGGCCGCACGGGGCTGATCCGCGAGGGCTACGAGGACTTCATCCAGACCGACGCGTCGATCAATCCGGGCAATTCGGGCGGCCCGCTGATCACGATGGATGGCCGCCTGATCGGCATCAACACTGCGATCGTGTCGCCAGCCGGCGGCAACGTCGGCATCGGCTTCGCGGTGCCGTCGAATATCGCCCGCGCCGTCATGGAGCAGTTGATCGAGCACGGCGAGGTGACTCGCGGGCATCTCGGCGTCTTCATCCAGTCGGTCACGCCGGAGCTCGCCGAGGCGCTGGGGCTTGAGGTTCAGCGCGGCGCGCTGATCTCGCAGGTCGAGCCCGGGTCGACGGCCGAAAGGATCGGCCTTGAGCCGGGCGACGTCGTCGTCGCGATCGACGGCCGCGAGATCCGCGACGCCGACGATCTGCGCAATCGGATCGGGCTGCTGGCCGTCGGCACCGAGGTGACGATCGGTTACCTGCGCGACGGCAAGCGCCGCTCGGTCAAGGCGACGATCGGAGCGGCGTCGACCGAGCAGCGCGCGGCGCGAGGGGCCGCGGCGCTCGAGCGCCTTGCGGGAGCGGATCTGCGCGATCTCGATCGGAGCCACCCGCAATACGGGCGCGTGCAGGGCGTCCACGTCGCGTCCGTCCAGCCGGGCTCGCGCGCCGCGCGCGCGGGGCTCGTCGCCGGCGACATCATCCTCGGCGTGAATCGCGCCGCGGTCCGCTCGGTCGCCGAGTTGACGCAGGCTCTGGACGCGGCCGGGCAGGGGCCGCTCGCGCTGAACATCCTGCGCGGCAATCGGCGGCTCTATCTCGTGCTGTGAGCCTCCGGGCCCGGCGCCGGGCGAAGCCCGGTGCCGGGCGTCGGCCGCTCAGTCCGGCAGCTTGAAAACGAAAAGCTGATTACCGGCGCCGGGCCGGATCCCCGCGAGCCGAGCGAGGCCGAACGCGAGGCCCGAGCCGCCGGTGCTGACGGCGACGTATTGCTTGCCGTCGACCGC
>CAYMAF010000482.1:0-1922 GCA_964388365.1 uncultured Gammaproteobacteria bacterium
GCCGAGGAGCGCCGACGCGCCCGAGGGCAGCGGCTACCTGATGGGCCTCGCGACGCGGAACGACGAGAACGGCCGCGCGGATCTCGTGATCCTCGATGCCGAGCACCTCGACGAGGGCCCTGTCGCGGTCGTCCATCTGCCGATGCGAGCTCCCGGGCAGGTGCACGGGTGGTGGGTGCCGGAGGAGAAACTGCCGGCCGACGTCTGATCCGCGTGCCCGGCACCGACGATACAGGGGCCGAAGCCGCCGAGGCTTCGGCCCCTTTCTTTTTCCGCTATGCTTCGGGCGTGCGCACCCACGCCACCAGGGGGAGGTTCTGCGCGTGAAGCACGGCAATCATCGGGCGGCCGCGGCCGCTCTCCTGCTCATCCTCGCGGGTCTCGCGCTCGCGGGCTGCGGCGACTCCGCGCCGCCCGAGGAGGCCGCCGCGGCTTCTTCCGGCGCCGACGACGCACGCATCGCCGCGCTCGAGCGGCGGCTCGACGCGCTCGAGCGCCGCAAAACGCATCTCGAGGACGTCGCGGCGATCAAGCGCCTGCAACGCGCATACGGCTATTACGTCGATCACGCGATGTGGGACGAGGTCGCGGATCTCTTCGCGGACGACGGCTCGATCGAGATCGGCCTCGACGGCGTCTACATCGGCAAGGAGCGCGTGCGCGAGTATCTCTACGCGCTCGGCAATGGCCGCTCCGGGCTCGCCGAAGGCGAGCTCAACGAGCACATGCAGCTGATGCCGGTCGTCACGGTCGCTCCGGACGGCAAGACCGCGAAGGCCCGCTGGCGCGGCCTGATCATGGCCGGACGGCTCGGCGAGGGTGCGTTCTGGGGCGAAGGGCCGTACGAGAACGAGTACGTCAAAGAGGACGGGGTCTGGAAGATTTCGAAGCTTCACTGGTTCCAGAGCTTCGTCGTCCCGTACGAAGGCGGCTGGGCGCGCAACGAGGATGCGAACGGCGCGAAGTACGTCTCGGATCGCCACCCGCCCGATGCGCCGCCGACCGTCGAGTACGAGACCTGGCCGGCGACCTATTTGCCGCCGTTCCATTTCCCGAATCCGGTCACCGGCGAATAGCGGACGGGAGCCGACGACCATGAGCGAAACGAACTTCGATCGAAGCGCGGCGCGCGTCGCGATCGGTGCCGTCGCGGCCGCGGGGCTCGCGCTGTACGCCGCGATGCCCTCGCACGATGCCGCCGCGCAGGCGGCCGACCGCGCCGCCGAGCTCGCGCGCCGCGCCGCGGTGCTCGCGCACGAGATCGCGCTCCTCGAGCACGCGCAGGCGATCGAGAACCTGCAGCGGATCTACGGCTTCTACATCGAGGAAGGCCTTTGGACCGAGGCCGCGAGCCTGTTCGCGGACGACGCGACGCTCGAGGTCGCGGGCCGCGGCGTCTACGCGGGCCGCGAGCGGATCCTCGAGCACCTGCGCGCAATCGACGACGAGTTCCCGCAGCATGGCCGGCTGTTCGACCGGATGCAGCTTCAGCCGATCGTCCATGTCGCGCCCGACGGCAGGACCGCAAAGGCGCGCTGGCGGCTCTTCGCGCAGGAGGCACGGCACGGCGAGTTCGCCGAATGGGGCGTCGGCTGGTACGAGAACGAGTACGTCAACGACGGCGGCGTCTGGAAGATCGCGACTTTGCGGCGCTTCGAGCGAATGTACGCGCCGTACGAGGACGGCTGGGGCGAGACGGCGCTCGCGCGGCCGACGTTCTCGTCGTCGCTCGAGCCCGACCGGCCGTCCGCGATCGAGCACGCGCCGTATCCGGCCGTGCCCGCGGCCCCCGCGTTCCACTACGAGAACCCGGTGACGGGCGCAAAGGTCTATGCCGACCCGCCTGCGCGGCATGCGCCGCCGCTGCCGGCCGATCTCGACGCCGTCGAGGCCGCGCTCGACGACGCCGAGAAGCGCATCGG
>CAYMAF010000483.1:0-1921 GCA_964388365.1 uncultured Gammaproteobacteria bacterium
CCGAGGCGACGATCGCCGGCGTCGACGAGGCCGGGCGCGGCCCGCTCGCGGGCCCGGTCGTCGCCGCGGCCGTCGTGCTCGACCGCAAGCGCCGCATCCGCGGCCTCAAGGATTCGAAGCAGCTCGGCCCCGACGAGCGGACCCGCCTCGCGCGCGAGATCCGCCGCAAGGCGCTCGCGTTCGCGGTCGCGCACGCGACCCCGGCCGAGATCGACGAGATCAATATCCTGCAGGCGACGTTGCGCGCGATGGAGCGGGCGATCGAGCGGCTCCGCGTCGTGCCGGATCTCGTGCGCGTCGACGGTAACCAGTTGCCGCGTTTCGAGGGCCGCGCGCGGCCGTTCCTGCTCGAGCCTGTCATCGACGGCGACGCGAAGGTCGCCGCGATCAGCGCGGCGTCGATTCTCGCGAAGGTATGCCGCGATCGGCTGATGCGGCGCTGGCATCGCCGTTATCCAGAGTACGGCTTTGAGCGGCACAAAGGCTATGCGACGCGAGAGCACCTCGAGGCGCTCGCGCGGCACGGGCCGTGCCCGATCCATCGTCGGAGCTTCGCGCCGTGCGCGCCGCGCGGCGCACAGAGTGCACGAATCATCGAGATCGAGACTTACGCGTCTGGCGCGGAAGCGCTCGTCGGCGAGCACGGCCATGACTAGCCCGGGCTTCGTTCACCTTCGCGTGCACACCGAGTACTCGCTCGTCGACAGCGTCGTGCGCGTCGGCCCGCTGATCGACGCCGTCGAGCGGCTCGGCATGCCGGCCGTCGCGGTCACGGATCTCGGCAACGTCTCGGCGCTCGTGAAGTTCTACAAGGCCGCGATCGGCCGAGGCATCAAGCCGATCGTCGGCGCGGATGTGTGGACCGCGCCGGCGCGCGACGCCGACGATGCGTATCGGATGACGCTGCTCTGCATCGACGAGCGCGGCTTCAAGAACCTGAGCCGGCTGCTGACCGCGGGCTATGCCGAGGCGCAATCGCACGGCCGCGCGCTGTTGCTCGACGAATGGCTGACGCGCGAGTCGCTCGACGGGCTGATCGCGCTCTCCGGGGCCGGGCGCGGCGAGCTCGGCAAGGCGCTCGCGGCCGATTCCGCGGAGCGCGTCGCGCGCGTGCTCGACGCGTGGCGCTCCCGGATGCCGGACCGCTTCTACATCGAGTGTCAGCGGCTCGGCCTGCCGGGGGAGGCCGAGTATCTCGAGCGGGCCGTCGAGCTCGCGGCCCGCGAAGGGCTGCCGCTCGCGGCGACGAACGAGGTGTGCTTCCTCGAGCCCGACGATTTCGATGCGCACGAGGTGCGGATCTGCATCGCGCAGGGCCGCACGCTCGAGGACGCGGCCCGTCCGCGCGATTACACGGCCGAGCAGTACCTGAAGTCGGCCGACGCGATGCGCGAGCTGTTCGCGGAGCTGCCCGAGGCCCTCGACAACACCGTCGAGATCGCGAAGCGCTGCAATTTCGAGCTGCGCATGGGCAAGCTGTTCCTGCCGGCTTTCGAGACGCCGGGCGCGTCGAGCACGGCCGAGCATCTGCGCGCGGAGGCCGCGCGCGGGCTCGCCGCGCGGCTCGCGGCGTCGGGCCGCGACGACGCGGACGGGACCTATGTCGCGCGGCTCGAGCGCGAGCTCGACGTGATCTGCCGCATGGGCTTCGAGGGGTATTTCCTGATCGTCGCGGACTTCATCGGCTGGGCGCGCAAGAACCGTATCCCGGTCGGACCCGGCCGCGGCTCGGGCGCCGGCTCGCTCGTCGCGTACTCGCTCGGCATCACGGATCTCGACCCGATCGAGCACGACCTGCTGTTCGAGCGGTTCCTGAACCCCGAGCGCGTGTCGATGCCGGACTTCGACATCGATTTCTGCATCGAAGGCCGCGACCGCGTGATCGGCTACGTCGCGGAGCGCTACGGCCGCGAGCGCGTCT
>CAYMAF010000484.1:0-1918 GCA_964388365.1 uncultured Gammaproteobacteria bacterium
TGAAGCTGATGGATACCGCGGAGCAGAACGATCGGGCTTCCGCGGAGCTGATGAGGCTCGGTTAGCCGGGGCCTCGAGGGGTGAAGCGATGAATCACGCACTTTGGGTCGCGAAGACCGGTCTCGACGCGCAGCAGACGCGTATCTCGGTGATCGCGAACAATCTCGCGAACGTGAACACGAACGGCTTCAAGAAGAGCCGCGCGGTGTTCGAGGATCTCGTCTATCAGAACGTGCGCCAGCCCGGCGCGCAGTCGTCGCAGGAGACGCAGCTCCCGTCGGGTCTGATGCTCGGCACCGGTGTGCGCACCGTCGCGACCGAGAAGCTCTATACGCAGGGCAATCTCGTGCAGACCGACAATGCGCTCGACGTCGCGATCGAAGGCCGCGGGTTTTTCCAGGTGCTGATGCCGGACGGCACGATGGCCTATACGCGCGACGGCGCGTTCCAGGTCAACCGCGACGGCACGCTCGTGACGGCCGCGGGCTTCGAGGTGCAGCCCGGCATCGTGATTCCCGAGAACGCGCTCAACGTGTCGATCAGCCGCGACGGCATCGTCGCCGCGACGGTGCCGGGCAGCGGCACGCCGATCGAGATCGGCATGCTGCAGCTCGCCGATTTCGTGAATCCGGCCGGGCTCCAGGCGATCGGTCAGAACCTGCTCGTCGAGACGGCCGCGAGCGGCCCGCCGCAGCTCGGTATGCCCGGCATGAACGGGCTCGGCACCGTGATGCAGGGTGCGCTCGAGAGCTCGAACGTCAACACCGTCGAGGAGCTCGTGAACATGATCGAGGCGCAGCGCGCGTACGAGATCAACTCGAAGGCGATCTCGACGGCCGATCAGATGCTGCAGTACGCGAACAACAACCTCGGCCGGTAAAGAGGCGCAGCGGAACAGAGGCACGTCGCCGGCCGAGGCCAGAGAGGGATGAACGAATGACCGAGACGAGTTTCGACGTTGCGCATCGATGCGATGCGCCGCGCGCGGTATCCGCCGCGCGCGGGCTTCTCCATGGGGCCCGCGCGGCGCGGCGCGCCGCCGTGGTCGCATCGGCCGCGTTGCTCGCCGCGTGCGCGACCGGCCCTACGATCCATCACGGCAGCGACCCGCGCTTCGTCACGACGCTGCCGGCCGAGCCGCTTGCTCCCGAGTACAACCAAGGCGCGATCTATCAGCCGATGTTCGCGCAGAGCCTGTTCGAGGATTACAAGGCGCGCCGCGTCGGTGACGTGCTCACCGTGCTGCTCGTCGAGCGCACGGAGGCGCAGAAGTCGGCGAATGCGTCGACGTCGAAGGAGTCATCGGTAGACCTTCGGGCGCCGACGATCGGCGGCCGCCAGGCGACGCACCGCGGACTGCCGATCTTCCAGGCCGAGGGCGGCGGAACGCGCAGCTTCGAGGGCCAGGGCGGCGCCGCGCAGAGCAACATGCTCGAGGGCTCGATCGCCGTCACCGTCGCGAACGTGCTGCCGAACGGCAATCTCGTCGTGCAGGGCGAGAAGTGGGTGCGGATCAACCAGGGCGAGGAGTACATCCGCCTGCGCGGCATCGTCCGGCCGGTCGATATCGCGCCCGACAACACCGTGCTGTCGACACAGGTCGCGGACGCCCAGGTCGCGTACGGCGGCACCGGCGTCGTCGCGTCGTCGAGCATGCCGGGCTGGTTGAGCCGCTTCTTCTCGAGCCCGCTATGGCCGCTTTGAGTCTGTTTTCGGCCGTCGTGCGCGGCTTCGGATCTCGCGTGGGCCGCGCCTCGTCGCTCGGCGTGCTGCTCGCGTTCGCGCTCTCCGCGAGCGCCGAGGAGCGGGTCAAGGATCTCGCTTCCGTCGCCGGCGTGCGCTCGAACCAGCTCGTCGGTTACGGTCTCGTCGTCGGCCTCGACGGCACCGGCGACCAGACGACGCAGGCGCCGTTCAC
>CAYMAF010000485.1:0-1916 GCA_964388365.1 uncultured Gammaproteobacteria bacterium
TTCATGGGCATGGGCGAGCCGCTCGCGAACTATCGCAACGTCGTGCCGGTCGCGAAGCTGTTGCTCGACGATCTCGCGTTCGGCCTTTCGAGGCGGCGGGTCACGATCAGCACCGCCGGGCTCGTCCCGCAGATCCTGAAGCTCGCGGTCGACTGCAACACCGCGCTCGCCGTGTCGCTGCACGCGCCGACCGACGAGCTGCGCGACCGCCTCGTGCCGATCAATCGTATCCATCCGATCGCCGAGCTGCTCGATGCGTGCTGGCGGTACGCCGAAGGGCTCGCAAGCCGACAGATCACGTTCGAGTACGTGATGCTCGATCGGGTCAATGACGGGATCGCCGAGGCCCGGGAGCTCGTCCGGCTGCTCCGGAATCGGCCGGCGAAGGTCAATCTGATCCCGTTCAACCCGTTCCCGGACACAGGCTTCGAGTGCTCGACCCCTGAAGCCGTCGACCGTTTCTGGCAGACTCTGCGCTCGGCCGGCATCGTCGTGACGATCCGGCGCCCCCGCGGCGACGATATCGCGGCTGCCTGCGGCCAGCTCGCCGGCCGGGTGCGCGATCGCCGCCGAGTGCGACTGGCCGAGAAGCTGAGCTGACCCGAACCGGAGTCGACTATTCATGGATGCCGTGGGAACGAACTGGCGCCCGATGCTCGCGCTCGTGGCCGCTTGCGTGCTGCTGTCCGCGTGCGGTGGCGGCACGGGCAGAGTCGCGTCGCCGAGCGAAGCCGCGCAGGCGAACCTGAACCTCGGCGTCGGCTATCTTCGCCAAGGCCGGCCGGACCTTGCGGTCGACACCCTGCAACGCGCGATCAGAATCGACCCGCGGCTCGCCGCGGCGCACAGCGCTCTCGCGCTCGCGTACGATCAGCTCGGCAATGCCGACGACGCCGAGACGCACCATGCGCGCGCCGTCCGGCTCGCACCGTCGGATCCGACGATCGCGAATAGCTATGCCGTGTTCCTGTGCCGCCGGGACCGGTGGACGGACGCGGAGCCCTACTTTCGCCGCGCGGCGTCGAATCCCACGTACCCGACGCCGGCCGCGGCGCTCGCGAACGCCGGCACGTGCGCGCTGAACGCCGGCGATCACGAGCGCGCCGAGGCCTATCTTCGCGACGCGCTCGATCGGGATCCGGATTTCCCCGATGCGCTCGCGGGGCTGCTCGAACTCGCGTATCTGAAACAGAACTACCTGCAGGCGCGCGCGTTCTTGCAGCGCTATCTCGAGATTCGGCCTGCGACGCCGTCGGTGCTGCTGAGGTGCGTCGATGTCGAGCGGGCGCTCGGCGATCGCGCCGCCGCCGACCGCTGCGCGCGGCGTCTGCGCGAAGAGTTCCCGCGCGCCCGTGAGATCGCCGATCTCGAGCGGCTCGAAGCCGATGGACGATGAACGCATTCCGCAGCCCGACGACGTCGAGCCGGCGAACGCGACGCCGGGGATCGGCGAGATTCTGCGGGCGGCTCGTGAGGCGCGCGGCGTCACGATCGAGCAGGCGTCGGACCTGTTGCGCATCGAGCCGCAATTCCTCGTCGCGCTCGAGGACGAGCGTTTCGACGCGATTGGCCCGCCGGTCTTCGTCAAAGGCTATCTGAGACACTATTGCGAGCTGCTCGGCGTCGACGCCGGGCCGCTGCTCGACGCATTACGCGAGCGGATCGCGGGGGGCGAGCCGCAGCTCAAGGGACGGCGCCCGGTCGAGGACGAGGAGAAGCCGGCGGCGGTGATGCCGGCCGCGATCGGCGCTGCGGTCGTCGTCGCGATCATGATCGCGTGGTGGCTGCTCGGCCGCACGCCCGGCGACGTCGACTCGCAGACGGCGGCGCCGGAATCCGCCGTGACCGAGATCGCCGACGAGAGCGGCGCGTCCGCCGTCGCGCGCGGCTTCGGCGCGGAGCGCGGTGCTCGCGGC
>CAYMAF010000486.1:0-1914 GCA_964388365.1 uncultured Gammaproteobacteria bacterium
AGCCGCGGCTCTTCTCGTTCAACAATCCGATCGGCGCATGCCCGGACTGCGACGGCCTCGGCGCGCGGCGCTTTTTCGACGTCGACCGCATCGTGCGGCACCCGCATCTGTCGCTCGCGGGCGGCGCGATCCGGGGCTGGGACCGGCGCAACCCGTACTACTTCCAGATGATCACGTCGCTCGCCGAGCACTACGGCTTCGACGTCGAGCAGCCGTTCGACTCGCTGCCCGCGTCCGTCCGGAAAGTGCTCCTCCACGGCAGCGGTAACGAGGAGATCCTGTTCCGCTACAAGAACGAGCGCGGCAAGGAGCACCAGTGGCGGCAACGCTTCGAGGGCGTAATCCCGAACATGGAGCGGCGTTATCAGGAGACCGAGTCGAACGCGGTCCGCGAGGAGCTCGCGAAGTATCAAAGCGTTCAAGCGTGCCCGACCTGCGGCGGCACGCGGCTGAATGCGGCGGCCCGCAACGTCTTCGTCGAGAACCGCACGCTGCCGGAGATCAGCGGGCTCGGCGTCGCCGAGGCGCTAGAGCTCTTCACGAACCTCAAGATCGCCGGCTGGCGCGGCGAGGTCGCCGAGAAGATCGTCGCCGAGATCCGAAGCCGCATCCGCTTCCTCGTCGACGTCGGGCTCGGTTACCTCACGCTCGACCGAAGCGCCGACACGCTTTCCGGAGGCGAGGCGCAGCGGATCCGGCTCGCGAGCCAGATCGGCTCGGGGCTCGTCGGCGTGATGTATATCCTCGACGAGCCGTCGATCGGCTTGCATCAGCGCGACCACGAGCGCCTGCTCGCGACGCTTATCCATCTGCGCGATCTCGGCAATACCGTGATCGTCGTCGAGCACGACCGCGAAACGATCCTCGCGGCCGACTATGTCGTCGATCTCGGACCGGGCGCGGGCGTGCACGGCGGCCGGATCGTCGCCCAGGGCACGCCGGACGAGATCTGCGCGAACCCGGCGTCGCTGACCGGACAGTACCTGTCCGGCCGGCGCAGCATCCCCGTGCCGGCCGAGCGCCGGCCGTTCGACTCGAACGTCACGATCCGTCTTCGCGGCGCCTCGGGGAACAACCTGAAGGGGATCGACGCGGAGTTTCCGATCGGCCTGTTGACGTGCGTCACCGGCGTCTCCGGCTCCGGCAAGAGCACGCTCGTCAACGATACGCTGTACAAATCGGCCGCGGAGCGGCTCAACAAGACGAGCTACGATCCGGCCCCGCACGAAGGGATCGAAGGGCTCGAGCACATCGATCGCGTGATCGACATCAGCCAGGCCCCGATCGGCCGCACGCCGCGCTCGAATCCCGCGACCTATACCGGCGTCTTCACACCGATTCGCGAGCTGTTCGCCGCGACGCAGGAGGCGCGTTCGCGCGGCTACTCCCCCGGCCGATTCAGCTTCAACGTCCGGGGCGGACGCTGCGAGGCGTGCCAGGGCGACGGCATGATCAAGGTCGAGATGCACTTTCTGCCGGACGTCTTCGTGCCGTGCGACACGTGCAACGGCCGCCGGTACAACCGCGAGACGCTCGACATTCGCTACAAGGGCAAGAACATCCACGAGGTCCTCGAGATGACCGTCGAGGACGCGCTCGCGTTCTTCCGCAACGTGCCCGCGATCGCGACGAAGCTCGAGACGTTGGCCGCGGTCGGGCTCTCCTACGTGAAGCTCGGGCAGAACGCGACGACGCTGTCCGGCGGCGAAGCGCAGCGCGTGAAGCTCGCGAAGGAGCTGTCGAAGCGCAGCACCGGCTCCACGCTCTACGTGCTCGACGAGCCAACGACCGGGCTTCATTTCCAGGACATCGCGCAGCTGCTCGAGGTGCTCTACCAGCTGCGCGATCAGGGCAATACCATTGTCGTCATCGAGCACAATCTCGACGTCATCAAGACGGCGGATTGGATCATCG
>CAYMAF010000487.1:0-1893 GCA_964388365.1 uncultured Gammaproteobacteria bacterium
GCCGCGGAGATCACGCCGGTCCGCTCGGTCGACCGCATCCCGGTCGGCGCCGGCAAGCGCGGGCCGGTCACGGAGAAGCTGCAGTCGATGTTCTTCGGGCTCTTCGACGACACGACCGAGGACCGATGGGGCTGGCTCGAGCCGGTGCTGCCCGACGACGCCCGGCGCGTCGACCGGCCCGTCGCGCTCTGAGCGCAACGCGAAGCGAGAACCCGATGCACCCGAAGTCATTGTTCGAGAAGGTCTGGGACGCGCACGTCGTGCGTTCCGAGACCGACGACACGCCGGCGGTCCTGTACATCGACCTGCACCTCGTGCACGAGGTCACGAGCCCACAGGCATTCGACATGCTGCGCACACGCGGCCTACGCGTCCGCAGGCCGGACCTGACGCTCGCGACGATGGACCATTCGACGCCGACCGTCCCGATCAGGTCCCTGAAGGATATCGAGATCGTCAGTGAGCCGGCCGCGGCGCGGCAGATCCGCAAGCTCGAGGCGAACTGCGCCGAGTTCGGCATCGAGCTGCGCGGCTTCTTCAGCGGCGAGCGCGGCGTCGTGCACGTGATCGGTCCCGAGCTCGGCGCGACGCAGCCCGGCAAGACGATCGTCTGCGGCGACTCGCATACGAGCACGCATGGCGCGTTCGGCGCACTCGCGTTCGGCATCGGCACGACCGAGGTCGGCCACGTGCTCGCGACGCAATGCCTGCTGCAGCGCAAGCCGAAGACGCTCGCGATCGAGCTCGACGGGCGGCTCCGCGAGGGCGTGACCGCGAAGGACCTGATCCTCAAGGTCATCGGCACGATCGGCGTCGCCGGCGGCACCGGGCACGTGATCGAGTACCGCGGCGAGGCGATCAGGGCGCTGTCGATGGAGCAGCGCATGACCGTCTGCAACATGTCGATCGAGGCCGGCGCTCGGGCCGGCATGATCGCTCCGGACGACGTCACGTACGAATACATGGCCGGCCGGCCGCTCGCGCCGCGAGGGAAGGATTGGGACGCCGCCCTCGCCCGTTGGCGGCAGCTCCCAAGCGACCCCGACGCGCGGTTCGATCGGCAAGTCCGGATCGACGTCTCCGGCCTCGCGCCGATGGTCACGTTCGGCACGAATCCCGGGATGGTCGTCGAGATCGACCGGCCGGTGCCGGAGGACGGCGATGCCGCGTTCAAGAAGGCGCTCGATTACATGCGCGTCGAGCCTGGCAAGCCGCTGCTCGGCACGCCCGTCGACGTCGTGTTCATCGGCTCGTGCACGAACGGCCGGCTCGGCGACATTCGCGACGCGGCGCGTATCCTCGAAGGCCGCAAGGTCGCCGACGGCGTGCGCCTGCTCGTCGTGCCGGGCTCCGATCAGACGAAGCGCGATGCCGAGGCCGAAGGGCTCGACGAGATCATCCGCGCCGCGGGCGGCGAGTGGCGCGAGCCCGGCTGCTCGATGTGCATCGGCATGAACGGCGATATCGTGCCGCAGGGCAAGCTGGCCGTGAGCACGAGCAACCGCAACTTCGAAGGCCGCCAGGGCCCGGGTGCGCGGACGATCCTCGCGAGCCCGATCACCGCGGCCGCGGCTGCGGTCAAGGGCGCCGTCGCGGACCCGCGCGAGCTGCTCGGCTGAGCACGCGGGAGAAACCGTTGAGAACGCGGCGGGAGCAGGAGCGCCTCCCCTGTCCCGCCGGCCCGCGATCTTGGAGACTCGAAATGGAACCGATCCGAACGATCCGCTCGAAGACGGTCGTGCTGCCGTTCGACGATATCGACACCGACCAGATCATCCCCGCGCGCTTCCTGACGACGACAACGAAGGACGGCCTAGGGCAGCATCTGTTCTCGAACTGGCGGTATGACGACGACGGCTCGCCGCGCGCGGATTTCGCGCTGAACCGGCCCGA
>CAYMAF010000488.1:0-1889 GCA_964388365.1 uncultured Gammaproteobacteria bacterium
ACGCCCATGTCCATCAGGCGCTGGCACGTCGCGTAGATGTCGTCGACCTCGTACGCGATGTGCCCGAAGTTCCGTCCCTCGCCGTACTCCTCGGGATCCCAGTTGTACGTCAGCTCGAGCTGCGCATCCTCCTGGCCCTCGGGCGCGAGGAACACGAGCGTATACCGGCCGGCCTCGTTTTCCGTGCGTCTCAATTCCTTCAGACCGAGCTTGCGGCAGTAGAAATCGAGCGACTCCTCGAGATTGCTGACGCGCACCATCGTATGCAGATAACGCAAGACACATCCTCCGCGCCGTCCGCTCCGGTCGTGCCGCCTGCGGCCGGCTCATGTTGTGACGAGACCTTGCACGACTATACATTCTACGGTTTGCGCGCTCGACACCGTTGCCTTGACCACGCCACGCATCATCTTCGTGCCCGGCATGAAGCCGAAGCCGCCGCCGCAGCTTCACAAGCGGGAGCTGCTCCGTACGCTCGTCGCGGGGCTCGCGTGGGCAAGGCCCGAGGCGGCGCGTCTCCTGCGCGACAACAGTCACTGGTTCACGCTCGTCTCGTGGACGCACCGCTTCTACGGCCGCTACCGGGACATCACACTCGACATTCCGGGCATCGAGCGGCTGCTGCAGCAACCCGAGCCGAGCGAGGAGGATCTGCGCGAGATCGATTCGGCGGCGCGCAGGGTCAAGCGGCTGCTGCACTTCGTCGGCGATACGCTCCCTTTTTTCGGTCGCCTCGTCGCACGTCCCGAGTTGAGACTCACGATGCGCGAGGTGCTCCGCTACTTCAGCGACGAGGGCGGCGTCGCGAGCGATATCCGCGGGCTCCTGAAGACGATGCTGCGGCAGGCGTGGCGCACGGACGAGCGCGTGCTCCTGATCGGCCATAGCCTGGGCTCGGTGATCGCGTACGACACGCTGTGGGAGCTGTCGCGGCAGGATGGCGACACCGGCCGCGTCGATCTCTTCATGACGCTCGGTAGTCCGCTCTCGACGCGTTTCATCCGCCGCATGCTGCGCGGGTCCGACCGCGCCGGCGCCGAGCGGTATCCGGCGAACATCGTGCGTTGGGGCAACTACAGAGCGAAGGGCGAGATGACGGCGCTGCGCCCGATTCGGCCGTACTTCTCGGAGATGATCGAGCTCGGGCTCGCCGACTCGATCGAGGACGTCGAGCTCTACAACCACTTCCGCAGCGAGATCGGCCTCAACGTGCACATGTCGTACGGCTACCTTGTGAACGCGCTGGTCGCCGGCAGGATCGCCGACTGGCTCCTCGGTGACGCGCCGCGCGAAGAGCGCGACGTCGGCGCCGCCGAGCGTCCGCCGCAACCCGCAGAGTCAGAGCGTTACTGAAGCTGCGGCTGGATCCGGATGTCGATGCGCCGGTTGCGCTCCCGGCCCTGCGCCGTCTCGTTGTTCGCGATCGGCCGCGTCTCGCCGTAGCCGACGGCGGAGAGCCGAAACGCGGCCACGCCGAGCTCGTTCGTCAGGTAGCTGCTGACGGCCTCGGCCCGGCGGCGCGACAGCGCCATGTTCGCCTCGTCGCCGCCATACGAGTCCGTATGGCCTTCGATGATCACCTGCGAGTTCGGGAACACGTCGATCGCCTGACGCACCTTCTCGAGCAGCGCGCGGTGCGCGTCGTCGACGTCCGACTGCCCGCTCGCGAACGTGAGCCCGACCATGCGCAGCACGATCTCGTTGCCCTCGCGCGAGACGCGCGCCTCGTCGCGCTCGAACATCCGCTCTATCGTTTCGAACTGCTGCCTGACCCGCTCCTCGGCCTCGAGACGCTGAATCAGCGCGACCCGCTCCTGCGATACGCCGCCGAGCCGCTCGTCGAGCTCGCGGATCTCCTCCTCGAGCTCGGCGATGCGCGCGCGGCTCGT
>CAYMAF010000489.1:0-1884 GCA_964388365.1 uncultured Gammaproteobacteria bacterium
ACGGCGAAGACGTCCGCGAACTCGGCGCGCGACTGCTTGAAGCCCGTCGTGCCGGCGTTCGCGATGTTGTGCCCTGTGACTCTCAAGTCGGCCGATGCGGCGTTCAAGCCGCTCAAAGCTGTGCGAAACGGCATGGATGCTCTCCTTCGATATTCGCCATCGGCCCTGCGTCTCCGCGGAATCTCCGGCTCGCGGATACGCAGCGCCACTGATCGTTCACGCGATGCTCCTCACGCTCGCGAGATCGACGACGCCGAGGCCGGTCACGGTCAGCAACACGCCGCCTGACCCGCCCGTGCTCACGCTCTCTACGCGGCCCGCGACGAGCACCTCGAGCTCGTACGATTCGCCGCCCGCGTCGCCCAGCGCGCGCACCTCGTAGAACCCGGGCTCGGCGCGCTGACCGCCGGGCAGCGTGCCGTCCCATTCGATCGCACCGTCCTCGTCGACCGGCAGCGCCGCAAGCTTCTGGCCATAGAGGTCGTAGATCTCGACGGCGACGTTCGTCATGCCGGCAGGCACGTCGACGCTCGCACGCAGGCGCCCGTCCGGCGGCAGCCACGCTTCGCGCGCCGCGACGCGGACCTCCCGGTCGACGAGCGACGCGGCCTGCAGCGTCTGCGCGCCGCGAAACGCATGCGCGAGCTCCGCGAGCGACTTCTGCACGTCGCCGATTCCGGAGACCGTGCCGAACTGCGCGATCTGGCCGAGAAACTCGCCGCTCTCCATCGGCTTGAACGGATCCTGATTGCGCAGCTGCGTGATCATGAGCTCGAGAAACTCCTCCTGCCCGAGGCGATTCTTCGCGCGTGCGTTCGTCGTTCCGGCGAGCCCCAGCCGGCCGAGCGCGTCGGTATCGATTGCAGTCGTCATCGGCGTCCTCCCGCGCGATCAGCGCTGCCCGAGCTGCAACGTGCGCAGCATCAGCTGCTTCACGGTGCTCGCGACCTCGACGTTGTTCTGGTAGCTCCGCGCGGCCGAGATCATGTTCGCCATCTCCTCGACGGTGCTGATCGCCGGGAAGTAGACGTAGCCGTTCTCGTCGGCGAGCGGATGACCCGGGATGTGCTCGACGCGGGGCGGCCGCTGGCTCTCGACGATGCCGAGAACCTGCACGCCGGGCAGCCGATCGCTCGCTGCGCCGCGCTCACCGCGCAGCAATGCGGCGAAGATCGGCTGACGCGAGCGATACACGCCTTCGGCGGTCGAGCTCGCGACCTCCGCGTTCGCGATGTTGCTCGCGACGGTATTGAGGCGCGTCGATTGGGCCGAGAGCGCCGAGCCCGCGATGTCGAAAATACGGAAAAGACTCACGATGACCTCCTTGGGATCACTCGCCGCGCAGCGCCTTCCTCAAGCCCTCGATGCGCATCGCGAGGAAATCGAGACTCGCCTGGTAGCGCACCGCGGCCTCGGCGAACGCGGTCTGCTCGAGCTCGGCGTCGACCGTGTTGCCGTCGAGCGCGGGCTGGTTCGGCACGCGGTACTTGAGCTCTTCCGCGGTCGCGACGTGCCCCGGCAGGTGACGCGCGTGCGTGCGCTCGAGCCGCGCGGCCGTCGCCTCGCGAAGAGCGCTGCGGAAATCGATGTCCCGGGCCTTGTAGCCCGGCGTATCGGCGTTCGCCATGTTCGCCGCGAGCACCTCCAGACGGCGCGCGCCGAGCGCGAGCGCCTTCGGATGGATGCCGAGCGCGGCGTCGATCAGCTTGCTCATGCGCGGAACATTCCCGAGTGACGTTGCGACGGTCATGAGCAAGCTCCGTGCCAGGCGATCGATGCCGCACGAGAGACACGGAACATCGGTGCTTGGGACGCCCGCGGAGTCGAGGAAAGTCGTCGAAAGCGGCAAAACGTTGCCGCCGGGCGGCAAGACATTGCCGCCCG
>CAYMAF010000490.1:0-1879 GCA_964388365.1 uncultured Gammaproteobacteria bacterium
TCCCCGCTCAGCTGGATCGGCTGATTGATGTCGAACTCGGCCGCGAACGAGTGGTGAGCGGCCGCGGAACCCGCCATGCCGAGCATGGCGACGGCAAGCGTTGATGCGGCGAATGCGGTGCGAGACATCGGAACAAACCTCGGGTATTCGAATCGGTGCCAGTCGAATGAGCCTCGCTATTCCGCGATCGGCTCCTTCGTCATCAACTCCCCGTAAAGCAGCTCCTCGGCGAACTCGACGCAGTTGAACTCGAGAAGCCGCGCGTTCTCCTCCATTCGGCGATAAAGCGGCATCCGGATCGTCCACGGCCGCGTGAACACCTCGGGATCGTCGATCGTCGCCTCGTACTGCATCACGTGATCGTCGATCAGCGTGTAACGCTCCGTGACGATCATCGCCGAGCTGTGATAGTTGCCCGCGCGATCGAGCCACGTCTGGTCGATGTTCGAGTTGACCTCGATCACGAGCGTATCGCCTTCCCAATGACCGTTCGACCGGCCCATCCAGGTGTCGACCGGAGCGATGACGTGATCCTTCGGGTTCATGTAGACCGGGCGATTCGCATTCGCGTACTCGTACGCGAACAGGATGATGTCGCCCTCGCCCTGCACGATCTGGAACGGATAAGGCATGTACGTCGCGCGCGGGATGCCGGGCATGTAGCACCTCGCCTCGGGATCCGAGGCCGGCCAACCGGCGCGGTTCTCGTCGCGCTTCGCGAGCGCCTCCGGCTTGTACGGGATCTTCCCGCCGACGACGACGCTCTGCCCGGCCGGGATCGCGGCAATCGCGCCGAGCTGCCAGAACTCTTTGATGGCCTCGGCGGAGTGGCCCTCGAGATTCCAGTAGGCGGTGTTCATCGCCTGCCAGATCCCGTTCAGATTGGGCTTGCCGGCGATGCGCGCGGGACGTTCACGCTCCTGGGCGCCGACGGTTCCCGGCAACACGGCTGAAACGGTGAAAAGAGCGGCAACGGCGGCCAGTGGAAGTCCGTGGCGCATGAGCTTTACCATACCCCCTCAAAAGGCTCTGCGCGGGAGGAATGAGTATGCGTACCCTAAACGAGACGGTCAATGCGCGGTCGAATGCCTCGATCGTCGTATCGTTCGCTGCTCGTTCGATCCGCATGCCGCGTCGAGCATGCGTCGTTGCGCTCTCGGGTTTGGCGCTCGCGGTCGGGCTCGCGATCGCGGCGAACGCGCAGCACACGGCCGACGCGAGAATCCCGGCAGAGCAGACCGCTGCGAAGTACAAGGATCCGACCTGGCGCGCGCCGCGTCTGTCGTGGGGCGATCCCGATCTGCAAGGCACGTTCACGAGCCGCGACATGAGCGGGATCCAGATGGAGCGCCCGTCGCAGTTCGGCACGCGGCAATTCCTGACACCGGAGGAGTTCGAGCAGCGCCTGTCGGGAGGCGTCGGCGGCCTCGCCGCCCTCCGCCAGGGGAACGACGGGAGCCGCCTCGAGCTTTCCGCGCTCGACTCGGCCGAAACCGGCACGCGCACGTTCGGCTACACGTCGTACATCATCGACCCGGAGGACGGACGCGTCCCCGAGCTCACCGAGGAAGGCCGGCAGCGTCAGGCCACCGGTCGTCGCGGCCAGTCGAACGGACCGTTCTTCACGATGGAAGATTTCTCGTACTACGACCGCTGCATCACGCGCGGCATCACGGGCTCGATCCTGCCGTCGCTCTACGGCGATGCGATGCGCATCGTGCAGTCGCCGACCGAGGTCGCGATCACGTACGAGATGCTGCACGACACGCGGATCATTCCGCTCGACGGCCGCCCGCCGGCCGATCCGGCCGTGCGTCAGTACATGGGCTCGTCGGTCGGCTACTTCGAAGGCGACACGCTCGTCGTCGAGACGACGAAC
>CAYMAF010000491.1:0-1876 GCA_964388365.1 uncultured Gammaproteobacteria bacterium
GCAGTGGCGGCCGTCGCTCGAGCCCGCGATCCGCGCCTCGAGCGCGTCGAATCCCGCGGCGATCCAGCGCCGGCACCACGCATCGACGCCCGCCTGATCGAGACCGAGCTCGCGGTGGAGGTGCACCCGGACGCGCAGATTGTTCGGCGGATGGATGTCGCACGCGACGATCTGCGCGAGCGCCTGGACCTCCGCGCGGTCGAGCGGGTCGTCCGGGATCAGCCGCGGCTCCGGGAACCGCCGGTCGAGATACTCGATGATCGCGAGCGACTGCGTCAGCACGCGCCCGTCGGTCTCGAGCGCTGGCACGAAGCCCTGCGGGTTCACGCGGCGATACTCCGGCGCGTCGAGCGAACCGTCGCGGAACGGCACGTCGACGCGCTCGTAGTCGCAGCCCTTGAGGTTCAGCGCGATCCGCACCCGGTGCGCCGCGGAGCTCCGCGGATGCGAGTAAAGCTTCATCGCGCCTCGCGGGCGACGGCCGCACGCGCCTCGTCGAGCCGCTCCGGCGTGCCGACGTCGATCCACAGCCCGTCGTGGCGGAGGCCGCGCAGCGCGCCGCGGGCCGCCGCCTCGTCGAGAATCGGCTTCAGCGGGGCCGGCCCCTGCGGCCGGCCGCGGAACAGCCCCGGATCGAACAGCGCGATCCCGGCGTAGGTCAGACGCGCGCCGCTCGCGCCGACGAGCGCGTCGTCGCCGAGCGCGAAGTCGCCGCGCTCGTTGTGCGGCGGGTTCGGCACGAGCACGATCTGGCCGGCCGCGCCGTCGAGCCGGAGCCGGCCGAAGTCGAAATCCGTCAGCACGTCCGCGTTCGCGACGATGAACGGCTCGGTGCCGAGCAGCGGCAAAGCGCGGACGATGCCGCCCGCGGTCTCGAGCGGCGCCGCGCCTTCGTCGCTGTACTCGACGCGCAGCCCGAAACGCCGGCCGTCGCCGATCGCGACACGTATCCGCTCGCCGAGGCGGGCGACGTTGACGACGGCGCAAGTCACGCCCGCCGCCGCGAGCCGCCCGAGCTGCCGTCCGAGCAGCGTCTCGCCGCCGACTTCGAGCAGCGGCTTCGGCGTCGTCTCGGTGAGCCGTCCCATCCGCGTGCCGAGCCCGGCGGCGAGCACCATCGCTTTCATTCGCAGCGTTTTTCCCAGGGCCGCGCCCGACGTCGGTCGAGCCACGGCAAGCGATTGAAGGACCATAGGAACTGTGCCATTGTAGCCGCCTTTACGCCCCTCTCGACCCGTGCTCCGCAACCTACGCGTCCCGACGCTCACCGTCGCCTTTTGTCTGTTCTGCGCTCAAAACGCCGAGGCGCAGCGGGGCGTGTGTCTGCCGACCGTCGCCGAGCTCGCGCCGTTTCAGCCGTCCGCGCTTCGCCTCGAGAGCGGAGAAGCGGAGATCACGTTCGGCCGTCTCGACGCCGGCGGCGCGACCGGCGCCGAGGTCTCGGACGAGGTCACGATCCGCTACGGGGACCGCGAGCTCCGCGGGCAGCGCGCGACGATCGATTCGCAGCGCCGGCGCATCGATATCGAAGGGCTCGTGAGGTATCGGGATCCGGAGATGTCGGTCTTCGGCGCCGACGCGATCTTCGACGAGCGCAATCAAAGCGTCTACTTCGGGGAGGCCGGCTTCAACATCCTCGCGCGGCCGGCGCGCGGCACGGCGAGCGAGATTTCGATCAGCGGCGCCGAGCGCACGCTCGATATGTCCTCGGTCTTCTTCACGACGTGCCCCGAAGGCGACCGCTCGTGGCAGCTTCTCGCGTCCGAGATCGAGCTCGACGTCGACCGAGGCTTCGGCAGGGCGCGCGGCGTGAGGCTCGAATTCAAGGGCGTGCCGATCCTCTACGCGCCGTACTTCACGTTCCCCATCGACGACC
>CAYMAF010000492.1:0-1876 GCA_964388365.1 uncultured Gammaproteobacteria bacterium
GTGTCGACGCCGATCACGACGCACTGCGAACCGAAGCGGTGCACGAGCTCGTCGACGAAATCGGGATTCTCGAGCGCCGGCGTGTTCACCGAGATCTTGTCCGCGCCGAAGTTCAGGATCGCTTCGGCGTCGGCGATCGTGCGGATGCCGCCGGCGACGCAGAACGGGATGTCGAGGATCCGCGCGACGCGGTTGACCCACTGGCGGTCGACCGTTCGGCCGTCGGGGCTCGCGGTGATGTCGTAGAAGACGAGCTCGTCAGCGCCTTCGTCGCGGTAGCGCTCGGCGAGCTCGAGGATATCGCCCATCACGCGATGGTTTCGGAACTGCACGCCCTTGACGACCTGGCCGTCGCGGACATCGAGGCAGGGGATGATTCGCTTCGTCAGCATGTCGATTCCGTCGCGTGTTGTCCTAAGCTCAAAGATAGGCCCGAATCTCGTCGACGCCGATACGTCCCTCGAGCAGCGCCTTGCCGGAGATCGCGCCGGCGACGCCGGTCGCGGCGAGCGCGTCGAGGTCTTTCGCGTCGCGAATGCCGCCCGACGCCTGCACGGCCAGCGCCGGCCATCGGCGCACCAGGTCGGCATAGAGCTCGACGTTCGGCCCGGTCAGCGCGCCGTCGCGCGCGACGTCGGTGCAGAGGACGTGCACGAGGCCGTGCGGCAGGAAACGCTCGATAGCACCGGCGAGCGTGACTCCGCTCGTTCGGGTCCAGCCGTGCGTCGTGACGAACGGCGTGCCGGCGTCGTCGATCCGCACGTCGAAGCCGAGCGTGAAGCGCTCCGCGCCGTGGCGCTCGAGCCAGGCGGCGACGCGGTCCGGCGCCGTCACGGCGAGGCTGCCGAGCACGATCCGATCGGCGACGTCGAGCGCCTGCTCGAGGCTCCCGTCGTCGCGGATCCCGCCGCCGAGCTGCACGTTGAGCCCGTCGGCGCGCATCGTGCGGATCAGCGGCAAATTGACCGGTGTGCCCTGCGCGGCACCGTCGAGATCGACGACGTGCAGCCATTCGGCGCCGAGCGACCGGTAGCGCGCCGCGAGCTCGACGGGATCTTCGTCGTAGCGGGTCTCCCGGTCGAAGTCGCCCTTGAGGAGGCGCACGCATCGTCCGCCGCGGATATCGATTGCAGGAATCAGTTTCATGTCAGCCTCGCGCCGGGCGCCTCGTCACAACGACAGGAAGTTCTCGAGCAGCACGGCGCCGAGGCGCGACGAGCGCTCCGGGTGGAACTGCGTGCCGAAGAAGTTCTCGTGCTCGACGATCGCCGAGAACTCGATGCCGTAGTCGCTGACGGCCCGCGTCCACGGGCCGACCGGCACGGCGTAGCTATGGATGAAATACGCGTAGTCGCCGTCGTCGAGACCCTTCGTCAGCGGCGAGTCCCCGCGCAGCGAAACGCGGTTCCAGCCCATATGCGGGACCGGATGCTCAGCCGAGCGCGGAAAGCGGCGAACGGCTCCGGGGATCACGCCGAGGGCGGCCGTATCGTCTTCCTCGGACGAGCGAAACAGGAGCTGCATGCCGAGACAGATGCCGAGCACCGGCTGCTTCAGCGTCGGCACGACGTCCGCGAGCCCGGCCCGCTTCAGCCGTTCCATGCCCGCGCCGGCCGAGCCGACGCCCGGCAAGATCACATGGCTCGCGGCGCAAACCCGGTCCGGATCCTCGGTGACCGGCGCGCTGACCCCGAGCCGCTCGAGCGCGAAGCCGAGCGATGCGAGATTCGAGCCGCAGCTCCCGATCACGACCGGTGCCGGCCGACGAATCGACGTGTCGCCGGCGTTCGCGGACGAGCTCTGCGCGCTCATAGTTTTCCCTTCGTCGACGGCAGCGTGTCGCCGTGACGGGCGATCGCCTGACGAAGCGTCCGCG
>CAYMAF010000493.1:0-1873 GCA_964388365.1 uncultured Gammaproteobacteria bacterium
CCCGCGCAGACGCCCGTCGGTCGTGCGCACCGCGATCACGCCGCGGCCGACGGCGGGCGCGGCGAGCACCTCGGCGCCGAGCGAGACGCGCCAGCGCTCCTCGCCAGTCTCGGCATCGAGCAGCAGAAGCCGGCCGTTCGACGTGCCGAATGCGAGCAGGCCCTGGCCGTAACCGGGTCCGGCTGAGAGTGGCAGGTCCGTGCGTGTCGACCAGACGGTGCGGCCCGTCCCCGCATCGAGCGCCGCGGCGCGGCCGTCGTGCGAGCCGGCATAGACGCGTACGCCGTCGGTCGCAGGCCGAAGCCCAAGCCGAAGGCCCTCGCCGCCCCGGCCGACGCGGGCGGTCCACAGCCGGTCGACGTCGAGCGTCTGCTCGATACGCGTGAGCTCGGCCGGCGGCTCGAATGTCGAGCGCTTTCCGCCGCAGCCGCCGATCGCCGCCGCGATCGCGACGGCCGCGAGCACACGGGAAGCCGTCACGCGCCGGACTCCTGCCCGCCCGCGGTCCCCGCTGCCGGCCCTTCGAGCGCATCGAGCTTCATCTCGACGAAACCGCGGTTCAGCCATTCGGCGCCGGGCGCGACGAGCGCGTTCGAGTACGCCTCGCGCGCCGCGTCGAGGTCGCCGAGCGCGTAGTGCGCGTCGCCCTGGATCTCGCTGAACTGCGCGGCGAACGGGCCGGTATTGTCGACCGCGAGGACGTCGAGCGCCTCGGCGGCCGAGGATTGGAAGATCAGCACGCGGGCGAGCCGCATCCTGGCGATCAGGCCAAGCTCGCGATCCTTCGAGGTCTCGATCACGTAGCGCAGCTCCTCGACCGCGCGATCCGCGTCCCGCGCGAGCCATGCGCCCGCCATCAGTAGACCCGCCTGGTCGGTGTACGGGCTGCCCGCGTAGGATTCGCGCAGCTCGGTCAAGAGCGCCTCCGCGGCCGTCCGATCGTCGTCCTCGAGGACGTCCTGAAGATCGAGGTACAGCGCCGCCGCGGCCTCGGCACGCGAGTCAGTGTAGTGGCGATATTGATTCCAGCCGAACATCCCGAGCGCCGCGATCGCCGCGCCGGCGACGAGATACCAGCCGTTCTCGCGAAACCACTCGCGGATTTGCTCGATTTGTTCCTTTTCAGACAGATACTCGTCCACGGCCCCTCCGAGAGTGTTCGCGATGCTCTGCCGCCCCGATGGGACGTTTCGCGGCGCTTATTCTCGCCGCTCCAGCCTCGATGACAACCGTCGCGCGAGCTCGTCGAGGTCGAGCGACTCCTGCGGCTCGTCGGTGCGCAGAGGCTTCAAGCCGTACCGCCCCGCGGCCACCTCGTCCTCGCCGATGATCACCGCAAAGCGCGCCCCGCTCTTATCCGCGCGGCGCATCTGCGCCTTGAAGCCCGCGCTCGGCGCACCGATCGAGACCGAGATCCCGGCGACCCTGTCGCGCAGCGCCTCCGCGACGGCGAAGCCGGCGCGCCGGGCCGCATCACCCGCACTGACAATGAACACGTCCGGCCCTTCGGGCGATGCGTGCGGCTCGTCTAGACGCATCAGCTCGACGACCCGCTCGACGCCGAGCGCCCAGCCGACGGCCGGCGTGTCGCGCCCGCCAAGCTGCGCGACGAGCCCGTCGTAGCGCCCGCCGGCGCAGATCGCGCTCTGCGCGCCGAGCCGATCCGTAACCCACTCGAATACCGTTCGCGTGTAGTAGTCGAGCCCGCGGACGAGCCGCGGCTGAACCTCGAACTCGATCCCGGCATCGCCGAGCAGCGTCTTCAGCCGCTCGAAATGCTCGCGCGAGCCGTCGTCGAGATATTCGGTGATGACCGGGGCATTCTCGATGAGTTCCTTCATTTCCTCATTTTTGCTATCGAGAATGCGCATCG
>CAYMAF010000494.1:0-1872 GCA_964388365.1 uncultured Gammaproteobacteria bacterium
CGTTTCGCAGTTCATGCTGGATCGGGAGGCGAGGTCGGGCTTCTTCCGCGAGATCGCACAGCGCCTGAAGCCCGGCGCCATACTGGTGAGTTCCGATCTCGCCTCGGATGTGCGCTCGACGGCTTACGAAAGTCGTCTTGGCGTCTGGTGGCAGATGATGAAGACCGCCGACGTTCCGCCCGATGGCATCGACCGGTTACGCCAGGCCTATGAGCGCGACGTGGCCGTGCTTCCTCCGGAAGATGTCGAAGCCGTCATCGCTGCGGGCGGCTTCGAGAACCCGGTGCGGTTCTTTCAGGCGGTGCTTATCCATGCCTGGTATTCCACGAAGCGATGAGGCGCGGTCGAGTTCGTCACCGAACTGATCGCCGGAGTCTCCGCGCAGCGGCGGCGGATAATGCGTATAGGGGCCCTCATGTGAGCTGACGTGGAGCCGTCGAGCCCGGAGGGGCGTCCGCCGAGCCCCGACGTCAGCGCCGAGCCGCCCGGATCTGGCGTGATTTGTGTGGGGCGGCGCACGGCTCGGACCGCGTTTCTCGTCGGTTCGAGCCGATACGCGCGCGACGGCTTGAGGCCCGACGAGCGCTCGGCTAGTCTGCCGCTATCCTAACGTATCCAGGATGATTCCGCATGCAGCAAGGCCGTGCCGCCGAGGGCATGGAGCCCGGCGAGCCCGAGCCGCGAGTCGGCTTCCGGTATTTCGCGGATAAGGCTCCGGAGGCCGCAGCGCTCGTCGAGCCGAACGGCCGCATCTGGCCGCGGCGCGAGCTTGCCGGCGCGATCGACCGCATGACTCGCGCATTCAGGGCGGCAGGCCTTGCGGAAGGCGATGCCGTCGCGATCGTCTCGCCTAACTGCGCCGAGTTCGTCGTCGCGTACATGGCGGCACTCCAGGCAGGCCTCCTTGCGGTGCCGATCAACTGGCATCTCGTCGACGAGGAGATCGCGTTCATCCTCGAGGACTCCGAGGCCCGGGCGGCCGTCGTCCACGAGAGCTTGGGCCCGAAGATGCTCCGCGCGGTCGAGGGGCGGCCGGGGATCGCGACGCGCGTTTGCATCGGCGAAGCCCCGGGATTCGTCTCGTTCGGCGACTTCCTCGCGCCGCATGACGACTCGCCGATCGAGACCCCGGGCTCGGGGCGGATGATGGCCTACACGTCCGCGACGACCGGGCGCCCGAAAGGCGTGATGCCGACCGGGCGGAGCCCCCGGGAGTCGCTCGCGCGCATCGTCGCCGCGAACGCGGCGTTCGGCGTGTATCCCGAGGACGACAACGTGCACCTGTGCGCGTCGATGCTCTATCACTCCGCGCCCCTTCGCGGCGTCGAGCTCGCGCTGAACATGGGACACCGCGTCGTACTGTGCGGCCGGTGGCACCCGGAGCTGCTGCTTCGGCTCATCGAGACGCACCGCGTGACGACGACGTTCATGGTGCCGACGATGTTCGTGCGTTTGCTGAAGCTGCCTGCGGAGGTCCGCAACCGCTACGCGACATCGTCGCTGCGGTTCGTTGTGCACGGCGCCGCCCCCTGCCCTCCGGAGATCAAGCGCCGGATGATCGACTGGTGGGGCAACGTCGTCTGGGAGGCGTACGGAGCGACCGAGGCCAGCGGCACGATCGTGAGCGCCCAGGAATGGCTCGAGCGCCCCGGCACCGTCGGGCGCCCGATGCCGGGCTCGGACATCAAGGTGCTCGACGAGTCCGGTCGCGAGCTGCCGCCCTTCGAGGTCGGGCTCGTCTATATCCTGCCGCATACCGGCGAGCAGCTCGTCTACAAGGGCGACCCCGAGAAGACGCGGAGCAGCGTCCGCGGGCAATACGTCACGGCCGGCGATCTCGGCTATCTCGACGAAGCCGGCTACCTGTTCCTC
>CAYMAF010000495.1:0-1867 GCA_964388365.1 uncultured Gammaproteobacteria bacterium
CACGGCGAGATCGCGCTCCAGTGCGCGCCGCCGCTCGTAGAGGGCGTCGGAACGAGCGCCGCCCGCCGCGAGATCGACGCGATGCTCGATGCACGCATCGAGATCGATCTCTTCGCCGTCCGCCCGGCGGCGCAGCCGCACGCGGCGCGCGCGCAGGATCTCGAAGCGCCGTTGCACGGACTGGAGCAACGCGGCGTGCTCGGCCGACTTCTCGTCGATCCATTCCTCGCTGCCGTCGGCGGCGAGCGACGGGCGGACTCCGGCGCCGGGTAACCGGTACGCGGCGCGGCGGTAGTCCCATTCGGGATAACGCAGGCACGCGTCGCCGCCGTCGTTTCGCACGAGCCGCGCGTGCGGCTCCGGCGGATCGTCGGAGAGGAGCACCTCCTTCGGCGGGGTCGGCGTCGCGACCGTGCGCGCTTCGGGCAGATCCGAGACCATGTCGCCGAGCTCGTCGGGATTCGCATCGTCGCGATCGACGGGGCGCTTGAGTCCCATCGGGTCTTCCGCATGCGGATGCGGATCGTCCTGCTGCACGGCGACGAGCGTCGATTCGTGCTCGTCGTCCTCGCCGTCGAGAGCAGCCCGACGCTCCGGACGGCGGCGCAGCCGCGCGCTCCTCGGCGCGCGAGCCGCGTCGTCGGCATCGCCGCTCGTGTCTGCCAGCAGCCGTGACGCGCCGTCGCTCGCGGCCGGCGGCCGCAATGCGCCCGTCCACCAATCTTTCAACAGCGGATCGCTGCCGAGCCGACGCGTGCCGGCGGCGGCTTCGAGCTCGCGCGCGATGCGCCGTGCCAAGCGATGCGACTCCTCCGGCGAGCGGGTCACGAGGTCCGGCACGGCCGGGGCTCCGGCACGGCTTCGTAGCAGCTCGCGCACGAGACGCTCCAGCGGCCGGCGCGGCGCGGGGAACGCCTCGACCGGCGGTCGCCGCTCGAGCGCGATCGTGCGAAGCAGGTCGATCGACGGTGCGATACCGGGCAAGGTCGCCACGAGCGCCTCGTCCGCGGCATACGCCTCGAGCAGCAGATAGACGCCCGCAACGAGCGCACTCGGCTCGCGATCTCGCCGCACGGCGCCGCGGCGCGCGCGCATCGCGTGCGCGAGAGCCATCGTGCGGTAGACGCGCTCGACGAGCACGTCGTCGTCGAGATCGAGCTCGGCCGGAAGCCATAGGCTCTTGCCGTCGGTCGCGGGCACGGGTTCCGCCGTTCCAGGGCCGCGATCCCCGCCGAAGACTCGTTTCAGCAGCGTCGTCGGCGGCGGAGGCTGTGCGATGCGGAGCTCGAAGCTCGCGCCGAATACCGCGGTGATCAAGAGGTCGAGGCGCGGTGTGATGTCGGTCAACGTACGGCGGCGGTCTTCGCGTGGCCTCGGTCGACGTCTCCGCCACAAATCGCGCGCGAAGACCGTCGCGTGGCGGGCGGCGTCGGCGAGCAGCTCCTCCGGCTCGCTCATCGCCGCGTCACGGGAACGTCGCCTCGACGAGATCGCGAAGCGCGCCGCCGAGCGACTCGTCGTCGGTCAACGGCGCGACGATCGCGGCGACGCACGCTTCGCGGATCGGCACGCCGCGCCTCGCGAGCGATGCGGCCGCGATCAGCACGCGGGTGCTCGGCACCTCCGCGAGCCCGCGATCGCGCAGCGCCCGGATGCGAGCCGCGAGCTCGACGATGCCGCGGGCCGTTCCGCGATCGATGCCGCTTTCGCGCTCGACGATCAACGCTTCTCGCTCGGGCGCCGGAAAGTCGAGCTCGATCGCGACGAAGCGCTGCCGCGTGCTCGGCTTCAAGTCTTTCAGCATGCGCTGATAGCCGGGGTTGTAGGAGATCACGAGCTGGAAGCCCGGCGCCGCTTCGAGCCGCTC
>CAYMAF010000496.1:0-1856 GCA_964388365.1 uncultured Gammaproteobacteria bacterium
CCCGCCCGCGGCGCGACGAGCTATATGCCCGTCGCGATCGAGCGTCCGTTCGACGAGATCCACGAGGAGCTGAGTGCGCGCAAGGACGAGGTCATGACCCGCGCGAGGAATCTCCTCGAAGCGCGTTACGACCTCTCCGATCGGCCCGTCGAAGGCGTGACGATGAGCCGCGGCAAGCCCGTGCAAGGCGGCGTGCGCGTCCGGCTCCCCGAAGGCGTGTCGTCCTGGGAGGAGCTCGCGGCGATGCCGAGATCACAGATCGCCGAGCGCAACCTCTTCCCCGAGGGGTTCAAGCCGCTGCCGCATCCGTTCCACGAGGAAGGCGGCATGGTGTTCCCGCAGCACCACATCGACGAGATCCTCGCTCAAGAGCAGCGGGACCTGAACCGGTTCGACGTCGAGTTCGACGTTCCCGAGCACTTCCTGCCGGAGTTTCCGCCCCCGATCTATCTGACGACGCGGCCGGAGCTCGGCGACGTCTCGCAAGGCCAGCTCGTCACGACGCAGAACTTCTTCGAGCTCTTCAACGGCATCCTGAACCCGAAGCAGCTCGAGGGATTGCGCCTGCTCGTCAGCCCGTTTCCTCAGCAGCAGTTCAACATGACGAACGACCGCCGCAGCGAGCGGCCGCATCTCGGCGTCACCTGCTTCGATTGTCACGCGAACGGTCATACCAACGCGTCGACTCACCTCGTCGGCGACATCCGCCCGCAAGAGGTGCGCCGCCGGATCGATACCCCAACGCTGCGCGGCGTGCAGCAGCAGCGGCTGTTCGGCTCGCAGCGCGCGCTGCGCACGGTCGAGGATTTCACGGAATTCGAGCAGCGCGCCGCCTATTTCGACGGCGACATCGTGATCGCGCAGAAGAAGGGAGTGAACTTCCTCGAGCGCGGCAGCGAAGTACACGCGATGGCCGAGTTCCAGGAAATCCTCGACTTCCCTCCCGCGCCGAAGCTCGATCCGTTCGGACGACTGGACCGCGAGCTCGCGACCGAGCAGGAGCTGCGCGGCGAAGAGATCTTCTTCGGCAAGGGCCGCTGCTTCGAATGTCATCCGCCGCCGATCTTCAGCGACAACTTCATGCACGACCTCAAAGTCGAGCGCTTTTACAACGAGGACGAGATCGTCAACGGACGGAAGATGTCCGACGGTGGCCCTACGAAGACGTTCCCGCTGCGCGGTATCAAGGATAGCCCCCCGTATCTGCACGACGGGCGTTTGATGACGCTCGACGACGCCGTCGAGTTCTTCAACCTCGTGCTCGGCCTGCAGCTGAGCGCACAAGAGAAGCAAGACCTGCTCAGTTTCCTTTACACGCTGTAGCCACCGCAGCGGCGGCGCAGACACGAAGCGCCGCCGCATGGGCGGTTCTCGCGAGAATCGGCCTTTCCCGGGTGCCTGCTATACTCCGATCGAGAACAACACAGGGAGAACGCTCATGGCATCTCGGATACTGAGCGCGCTGTGCGCGCTTGCGGCGGTCTGCGCCTTCTCACCGCATGCGTCGGCCCAAGGGGGCGGCTTCAGGCTCGCGCAGCTCGTCATGACGTCCGACTCGTTCGAGGACGGCGGCATCATCCCGGACAAATACGTGATTCGCGGCGAGAACGTGCAGCCCGGCTTCACGTTCTCGAACGCGCCCGAAGACACGGTCAGCTACGCGATCATCTTCCACGACATCGACGTCGCGCTCGGCGGCGGCACGGACGACGTGCTGCACTGGATCGTGTGGAACATTCCGGCCGAGGCCGGCGGCATTCCGGAAGGCGGTCTTCCGGAGGGCGCGGTTCAAGGCACGAATATCCGCGGCACGAACGAGTACATGGGACCGGGCGCGCCTCCGGGCCCGCGCTATC
>CAYMAF010000497.1:0-1824 GCA_964388365.1 uncultured Gammaproteobacteria bacterium
CCGCGTCCCCGAACGCGCAGATCGTGTGGCCCTCGATCTTGGTCGCGACGTCGACGAGCATGTCGAGGTCGGCATACGTGCCCTTGCCTTCGATGATCCTCGTCAGCACACGGTACATCCAACCCGTGCCTTCGCGGCACGGCGTGCACTGACCGCAGGATTCGGCGCGATAGAAACGCGAGATGCGGCGCAGCAGCCTCACCATGCACGTCGTCTCGTCGATCACGACCGTCGAGCACGTGCCGAGCCCGCTGCCGGCCGCTCGAATCGTGTCGAAGTCCATCGTGAGCTCCATCATCGTCTCGGCCGGAACGACCGGCACCGAGGATCCGCCGGGAATCACGGCCTTGAGCTTGCGGCCGCCCCGCACGCCGCCGGCGATCTCGAGCAGCTCGCGGAACGGAATGCCGAGCGGCAGCTCGTAGTTGCCGGGCTTCTCGACGTGCCCGGAGACCGAGAAGATCGCCGTGCCGCCCGAGCCTTTGACGCCGAGATCCGCGAACCATTGAGCGCCGTTGCGGATGATCGTTGGGATCGATGCGAGGCTTTGGGTGTTGTTGATCGTCGTCGGACGTCCGTAAAGCCCCTGCTGCGCGGGAAACGGCGGCTTGAAGCGCGGCCGCCCCTGTTTGCCTTCGAGCGACTCGAGGAGCGCGGTCTCCTCGCCGCAGATATATGCGCCCGCGCCGATGAACGCGTGCAGATCGAAATCGATCCCGGAGCCCTTGATGTTCTTGCCGAGCCAGCCGGCCTCGTACGCCTCTTTCAACGCATGCTCGAAGCGCGGGAACGGCTCCGACATGAACTCGCCGCGGATGTAGTTGTAGCCGGCCGTCGCACCGATCGCGTAGCCCGCGATCGCCATGCCTTCGATGATCGAATGCGGGTTGTAGCGCAGGATGTCGCGGTCGTGACAGGTGCCGGGCTCGCTCTCGTCGGAGTTGCAGACGAGATACTTCTGCCCGGGCGCGTCTGCCGGCATGAACGAAAGCTTCAGGCCCGTCGGGAAGCCCGCGCCGCCGCGCCCGCGAAGGCCCGAGGCCTTGATCTCCTCGATGATCGCCTTGCGGTCGAGCTCGCCGCGCAGCACGCGCTGCCACGCCTCATAGCCGCCGACCTTGTAGTAGTTCTCGAGCGACCATGGCTCCTGCTCGAACTTCAGCGTCGCGAAGCAGACGAGATTGCGTTCCCTCACGATCTTCTCCCCGAGAACGGGTCATGGGGCCAGCCCCCATTTCCAGGCAGGGCCTTGCCCCCCTCCTGCGGCTCAGTCCAACGAATCGAGGATCTCATCGACCTTCTCCGGCGTGAGGTTCTCGTGGTAGACGTGATCGACCATCATCATCGGCGCGCCGACGCACGCGGCGAGACACTCCTCCTCGCACTTCAGATAGAAGCGGCCGTCGGGCGTGCTCTCGCCGGTCTTGATGCCGAGCTTGCGCTCGATGTGCGCGACGATCTCGTCCGAGCCGCGCAGCATGCACGAGATATTCGTGCAGACCGAGATCTTGTGCCGTCCAACCGGCTTCGTCTCGAACATCGAGTAGAACGACGCGACCTCGTACACCTGAATCGGCGGCAGATTCAGATACTCCGCAACCGCGTCCATCAGCGGCTGCGTGAGATATCCGCCGTTCTCGTGCTGGACCGCATGCAGCGCCGCGATCACGGCCGAGCGCTGCCGCCCCTCCGGGAACTTCGTGACCCAGCGGTCGATCTCCTCGCGCACGTGCTCCGAGAGCACTGCCTTGCCCGTTTCCGTTCGTGCCGCGTTTCCGTCGCTCATCGGTCGATCTCTCCGAACACGATGTCCTGCGTGCCGAT
>CAYMAF010000498.1:0-1824 GCA_964388365.1 uncultured Gammaproteobacteria bacterium
GCTCGCCGATCGCGATCTCGTCGTCCGCCGAGACGAGCGCGAGCTGCCGCTCGCCGGTGACCGGGTTGATCACGCAGCCGGCTCCGACGGCGAGCAGCGCACCGGCCGCGGCCGCCACCGCCGCGCGACGCACGCGTCGAAACGTCATGTCTTTCATATCTCGCGATCCCGTCGAGCGCTTTCGGGCCGCCGGCGGTCCGATTCCCGGCGCTCCGCCGATTATAGGAGCGGGGCGCCGCGGAATGCAGCGTCGCCGAGCCGGCTCGGGCGGCCGCCGCGGCCCACGTTCTCCGCCCTTCGACTACAATGCCTGGCCATGGACAAGGAACGTGCGCCGACGGATTTCATCCGTCAGATCGTTGCGAACGACGTCGCGGCCGGCAAGAACGGCGGCCGCGTGCAGACCCGCTTTCCGCCGGAGCCGAACGGGTACCTCCACATCGGCCACGCGAAGGCGATCTGTATCGACTTCGGCATCGCCGAGGAGTTCGGCGGCGTATGCTATCTGCGCTTCGACGACACGAACCCGGACAGGGAAGATATCGAGTACGTCGAGGCGATCCAGCGCGATGTCCGCTGGCTCGGCTTCGACTGGGGCGACCGCCTCACGCATGCGTCCGACTATTTCCCGCAGCTCTACGAGTTCGCGCTGCAGCTGATCCGCGACGGTAAGGCGTATGTCGATCACCTCTCGGCCGAGGAGATCCGCGAGTACCGCGGCACGCTGACCGAGCCCGGACGCGACAGCCCGTATCGCAACCGCTCCGTCGAGGAGAACCTCGAGCTTTTCGAGCGGATGCGCCGCGGCGAGTTCGAGGAAGGCGAGTGCGTGCTGCGCGCGAAGATCGACATGGCGTCGCCGAACCTCAACCTGCGCGACCCCCCGTTGTATCGGATCCGCAAGGTCCCGCACCAGCGCACCGGCGACACGTGGTGCATCTACCCGCTCTACGATTTCGCGCACACGCTCTCCGACGCGCTCGAGGGCACGACGCACTCGCTGTGCTCGCTCGAGTTCGAGGACCATCGGCCGCTTTACGAGTGGTTCCTCGACAATTTGCCGGTCCCGCACCGGCCGCAGCAGATCGAGTTCTCGCGCCTCAATCTGATGTTCACGCAGATGAGCAAGCGGCGGCTGCGCCAGCTCGTCGAGGAGAAGCGCGTCGAGGGCTGGGACGACCCGAGAATGCCGACCCTGTCGGCGTTCCGTCGGCGCGGCTACACGCCCGAGTCGATCCGCGACTTCATCGGCCGCGTCGGCGTGACGAAGAAGGAGCACGTGATCGAGCTCGGCCTGCTCGAGAGCTGCATCCGCGAGGACCTGAACGTGCGCGCCGAGCGACGCTTCGCGGTGCTGGATCCGCTGAAGATCACGCTCGTGAACTATCCGGACGACGAGGTCGAGTGGCTGGAGGCGGCGAACCATCCGAATCGCCCCGCGCTCGGCACGCGCACCGTGCCGTTCTCGCGCGAGATCCTGATCGAGCGCTCGGACTTCATGGAGGATCCGCCGAGGAAGTTCCATCGGCTGCGGCCGGGCGGCGAGGTGCGGCTGCGCTACGCGTATATCATCAAGTGCGAGGAAGTCGTGAAGGATGCCGCCGGCAACGTGGTCGAGCTCAAGTGCACCTATGATCCGGCGACCCGCAGCGGCGCCGGCGACGACGGCGGCCGCAAGGTCAAGGGCACGATTCACTGGGTCTCGGCGCCGCATTCCGCGCGCGCCGAGGTGCGGCTCTACGACCGACTGTTCGCCGTGCCGTTCCCGACCGGCGAGTCGCTCGACGACGAGCTGAACCCGCATTCGCTCGAGATCGTCGAGGC
>CAYMAF010000499.1:0-1821 GCA_964388365.1 uncultured Gammaproteobacteria bacterium
ACCGGCACGAGGAGCGGCTGCGGCCGCAGCCGGTCCTCGGCGAACGAGCGCTTCATCTGCTCGTAGTGGATGCGCTCGTGCGCCGCGTGCATGTCGACGATCACGAGACCGTCACGGTTCTCGGCGAGCACATAGATGCCTGAAAGCTGCGCGAGCGCGAAGCCGAGCGGAGGGATGTCCGCGTCCGGCGCCGCGGCCGCGGCAGGCCGGGCATGCACGGCATCGGCCGCCGAGATGCGGCCGCCGTCCGCGCCGCCGTGCCCGTCGGCGAGCGCGTCGACGGTCCCCGCCGTGCCGTCGCCGACGTCTCGCGCGTGCAGCCGCTCCTGAACCGCCGCACGGTGCGCGAGGTCGAGACGATCCTGGACCTGAGCGCGGCCCGGCCAGGCGGCGGGCGGCGCGCCTGAGCGCCCTCCGGGTGCGGCGGCGTCGCCGACGGCACGCATCGACGTCGGGGGCCGCTGCTCGGCGGGGTCGCCGTCGACCGGGTGCGCGAGCGCGGCCTCGATCGTCCGGAACACGAAGTCGTGCACGAAGCGCGAGTCGCGGAACCGAATCTCGAGCTTCGCGGGATGCGCGTTCACGTCGACACGCCTCGGGTCGAGCGTCAGGAACAGCACGAACGCCGGATGTCTCGACTGATACAGCACATCCTGGTAGCCGAGCCGCGCCGCATGACGCAGCAGCTTGTCGCGGACGTAGCGGCCATTGACGTACGTATACTGCATGTCCGGCTGGCTGCGGGAGAACGTCGGCGCGGCGAGCCAGCCGCGCAGCGACATGCCTTCGATCGCACGCTCGAAGTACCGCGCGCTCGCGATGAACTCCGCGCCGCACAGCTCGGCGACGCGCGCCTCCTGCTCCGCCCGGTCCGCGGCCGCGGGCAGCGCGAGCACGGGCTTTCGATCGCGGCGCAGCCGGAACTCGACGTCGAAGCGCGACAGCGCGAGGCTGCGCACGACCGCATCGACGTGCCCCGCCTCCGTCCGCTCGGTGCGGACGAATTTGCGCCGCGCCGGGACGTTATAGAAGAGGTCGCGTACCTCGATCGTCGTGCCGACCGGATGGGGGGCGGGCCGGACCTCGCCGACGACGCCGCCCTCGGCGGCGATGCGAAAGCCCGTTTCCTCGCCCGCGGGCCGCGACGTCAGCACGAGCCGCGACACCGACGCGATGCTCGGCAGCGCCTCGCCGCGAAATCCCATCGACACGAGCGACTCGAGATCGTCGAGCGACGCGATCTTGCTCGTCGCATGACGCGACAGCGCGAGCGGCAGCTCGTCGGCCGCGATCCCGCAGCCGTCGTCGGCGATGCGGATCAGCCGGCAGCCGCCGCCCTCGATCTCGACCTCGATACGCCGCGCACCCGCGTCGAGCGCGTTCTCGACGAGCTCCTTGACGACGGACGCCGGGCGCTCGACGACCTCGCCGGCGGCGATCTGGTCGATGAGCTGGGAAGGAAGGATGCGGATCGTCACGCGCGCATTGTAGGCGCGCGCGTCAGCCCTGGGGAATCGTCAGCACCTGACCGACACGAATCACGTCGGATTTCAAGCTGTTCGAACGCTTCAGCGCCGACAGGCTCACGTTGTATCGCTCCGCGATCTTCGACAGCGTCTCGCCGCGCGCGATCACGTGCTGAACCGGCAGCGACAGCCGCTCGCCCGGATTCTGCGCGAGATACGTATCGGGCGGCGCGTGCGTCTGGAAATAATCGAGGATGCCGGCATACAGCGCGCGCGCGAGCTGCGCCTGGTAGTTCGCGTCGCCGAGCGCCTGCTCCTGCGCCGGGTTCGAGATATACGCCGTCTCGACGAGCAC
>CAYMAF010000500.1:0-1820 GCA_964388365.1 uncultured Gammaproteobacteria bacterium
TGCGAGCCGCGAGTCGATCGCGCTCAACCTTGCCGCGGAGCGGTCCGGCGCCAGCGCGATCACGCGCTCGAGCCTCTCTCTCGCGAGCTGCAAACGGTTCCGATCGAGCGACGGCGCTTCGAGCAGCTCGTCGACGGTGAATTCAAGCATGTCCGCGTAGCGCACGAAGCCGAGACCGTCGCCCGGCTGGCGGACGTCCCGAAGCACGCGGTCGATCAGGCGCTCCCGATAGGCGACCGGGTCGTACCCTCGGCCGTCGAGATAGAGGAGCCCGAAGCTCGTCAAATGGACGACGACGAGGCCTGCCAACGCCGGCCGCTGCCATCCGCGGCCGGCGAGCGACCCGATCCCCGACGCGCGCGACAGCACGGCGGCATAGACCACGCCCGTCGACAGTCCGCCGAGGTGGGTGAAGAAGTCGATGCTCGGGCTCGACAGACCGTACCCGAGATCCATCAGCAGCGCGCCGTAGAGAATCCAGCCCTTGTTCAGCCTGATCCGAGCCGGCAAGAGATCCAAGTATCTGAAGCGGATATAGAGGAATGCGCCGACCAGCCCGTACGCTCCGCCCGAGGCGCCGATACTGACGATGTGCCGCGAGAACAGCGTCGAGCAAATCGCGGCCGCGAGCGCGGACGCGAGGAACACGATCGACACGTTGACCCGCTTGACGACCGGCTCGAGGAGATTGCCGAAGCTCATGATCACGAACACGTTGACCAGGAGGTGCATCGCGTCGAGATGCACGAAGGCGGCGGTAGCCAGCCTGAAGGGCTCGCCGGACGCGAGGAGATAGCCGCTCAGCCCGCCGACGCGCGTCAGCTCGTAGACGAGGCTGCCGCCGTCCGGGTCGATGATCGCCCGGTGCACCGCGTGCGCGGCGATCAGCAGCACGCAAATGCAGAGAGACGCGAGCGGCGGCTGGTGCGTATAAGCCCGGCTCAGCGATTCCCGGGCCTCGAGCTTTCCCGTCCCTTCATGCCGGACGATGAAGCCGCGCATCGCGTCGACGAACCCGCCGATATCGTCCTTGGATGCGAAGGCCGAGGTCAGGATCGACACATGGCCCCGCTTGCGGAAACCGAGCAAGACGAGACCGCGGTCGGCCGTTCCCCTGTGCTCGACCGAGTACAGATCGGCGAGCGGATAGGCTTTGTGCTTTCGCGGGTCGGCCCATCTCGGAATCAGCAGAACGTCCCCGTCGATCCGAATGAATGTCGTCGGCGAGGCGTGGTTGCGATAGACCCTGTAGAGCACGCCGAAGGCGGCGCCGAAGAGGAATGCGACCGCCGGAAGCCAGGGGTTGAGGACGGACCCGGTGAGCAGCACGGCGATGACGCCGAGCGCCGCGCAGACCGCCGCCGCTGCGATCATGCGCTGCACAAGGCTCGCTTTGGCTACCGACGTGAGCAGCCGATATTCGCGCCGATCGGGCGCATCCGTCGCGTCTCCCTCCTGCAGCGAGCCGCCGAGACGAAGCATCGCCGCAGCTCAGCAGCCGGTCGAAAGCAGCACGCGCAGCTCGTCGTCGCCGATCTCGACGACGTCGACGAGATCGGGGAGCTCGAGCTCGATGCTGCGCCGCGACGCGGTTTCGTCCGCGGCCGAATCGGCGTCAGCCTGCGTCGGCGAGCCGCTCGCCGTCTTCGGCATCCCGCGGGAGGTCGTGTGGTCCTTCGTCGTCGGCATGGCACCGATGGCTCGTGAAGCGGCGGCTAGCTTATCACCCCGCGGCCGCGTCGAGACCGCCAACGCGACCGCGGCACGCGTTTCTCGTCGGTTCGAGCCGATACGCGCGCGACGGCTTGAGGCCCGACGAG
>CAYMAF010000501.1:0-1816 GCA_964388365.1 uncultured Gammaproteobacteria bacterium
TTGCTCTGCTCGGCGCCGAGCGCGAGGTTCTCGAAATCGACGAAGACCGCGATCGTAGGCTCGTGATGCTGGTTGATATCCATGTCGAATGCCGTGTAAGGCCGGAAGCCGCCTGCCCGGCATCTTCGGCGATCCCCGTTGCCGCCCGCAAGGCGAGAATGGGGTCTGGCCTCGTATCGGCGGCAAAGGCGTCCGCCCCCGCTTACGCGGAAGGCGTGCCCACCTGCGTTCTCCACACGCGCAGCGCGGCCGCGAGCGCGTCGGCGAGCCGCCGAACGTGCGCCGGCCACTCGACGCCGCCGACGAGCCGCTGGTTGATCTCGAGCTCGAGCCCCGCGTAGCCGCCGTCGCCGAAGCGCTTGCGCAGATGCGTCGTGAGGCCGTCGGCGCTGCCGCGGTACGGATAGTTCCTTCTGATCACCCAGTCGCGCGGCGCGCTCTCGCGCAGCGCGCCGCGCCAGGCTGCGGCGAAAGCCGCTTCCCCCGGCCGACGCGGGTCGTAGAGCAGCGCGGCGTCGGCGCCGCGTGCGACGCCGTTCAGCACCGGCACGAAGCTGTGCGACGAGACGTGCAGCACGCGCTCGCCGCGCGCCGTCGCGGCAAGGATCTCGCGCTCGACGGCATCGCGGTACGGGCGGTAATACTCGGCGAGAATCCGCATCCGCTCGTCCCGCGGCAGCGGCCGCGTGTACTCGGAGAACAGCCGCGGATGCGATAGCGAGCGGTTCAAATCGACGAGAAGGCGGGTATGCTCGGCGACGAAGAGCCGCGCGCCGAGCCTCTCGGCGATCGCTGCCGCGACCTCTGCGGCGCCCGGATCCCAGCCGCGATGCGATTCGAGCACGCGGGGCGGGCAGCCGGCGAACGCGGCGCGAAAGGCCGCGGGCACGCGGTTGCCGCCGTGCTCGCAGCTGACGACGACCGAGAACGCGGCCGCCGTCGAACCGCGCGCGGCGCTCTCGAGGCGGCGTCGCGTCATCGCGTGTCAGCCGTCGAACGAGCGGCCGTCGGCGAGTGCGTCCGCGAGCGAGCGATAGACACGCTCGAGATCGGATCGGGACGGCGCGATCGTGCCGAGCGCGCGCCGGATCCGCGTCGCCAGCGTGCCGGCGCGAAGGTATTGCTCGAGAAAGCGCTCGTCGACGCCTTCGAGCGCGCCGTCGACCACGGCCTCGTCGATCAGGCGCTCCCAGACGCGCGCGACCGATGCGCTGCCCCGCGCGAGCCCGAGCGACTCGAGATAGCGGCGCTCGCCGATCTCGGCCCGCTCGCCGTCGCGCACGACACGCTCGAGCAGGCCCGCGAGATGCCGAGTCTCCCACGCGTCGAGGGACTCGACGCTCGCCCAGCGCTCCTCGCAGAGGCTCTTCAGCGCCTCGATGATCACGGCCGCATACGCGACGTCCGCGGCCGGGCATTCCTGGACGTCGAGCACCCGGATCTCGATCGTCATGCGATCGAAGCGCGCGATCGCGCCGCGCGCGTTGACCCACTCGTGCCGCAGCACGCCTTCGGGGTCGTGCGGCGCGAGATCGGCGTAGATGCGCTCGAGCAGCCGCTCGCGATACTCGCCGATCGAGCCGTACGGCTCCGGCACGACGTTGCCAGTGATCGACGGGATCCGCGCGCAGTTGCCGCGATACGCGACGAGGCGGTTGTCGGCGATCCCGGTCAGCCGACCGTCGACCGCCGGCGAGCTCGCCGCGAGCCCCGGCAGGATCGGCAGCAGCATGCGAATCGCCGCGTGCAGGCGCGCGAATTCCTCGTCGTCCGCGAACGGCAAGTTCACGTGCGCGCTCTGCAGGTTCGCCCAGCC
>CAYMAF010000502.1:0-1808 GCA_964388365.1 uncultured Gammaproteobacteria bacterium
TGCAGAACGTGTTCTTCGACACGTGCGTCTATCATCAGCCGGGCATCGACCTGCTGCTGAAGGTGATCCCGACCGAGAACATCCTGTTCGCGTCGGAGATGGTCGGCGCGGTGCGCGGCATCGATCCCGAGACGGGGCACTACTTCGACGACACGAAGCGCTACATCGACGGCAACGACACGCTGACCGACGAGCAGCGCCACGCAATCTTCGAGGGCAACGCACGACGCGTCTTCAAACGGCTTTCCGCGGCGCTCGGCGACTGAGCGCGGCCGGCGCATGAGCGATTCGGTGGATCTCGTCGCTTATGCGGAAAGGCTGGGTTACGCCGGAGCGCTCGAGCCGAGCCTCGAGACGCTCCGTGCGCTCCATCGCCTGCATCCGGCTGCGATCCCGTTCGAGAACCTGACGACGCTGCTCGACGAGAGCCCGAGCCTCGACGTGCCGTCGCTCGAGCGCAAGCTCGTCCGCTCGGGTCGGGGCGGCTACTGCTTCGAGCACAACCGGCTCTTCGGCGCGGTGCTCGAGACGCTCGGATTCTCGGTCGTCGGGCTCGCGGCACGCGTGCTGTGGGAGCGCGAGCCGACCGCGCTGTCGCCGCGCACGCATATGCTGCTCACGGTCGACGTCGACGGCGTGACCTATGTCGCCGACGTCGGCTTCGGCGGGCTGACGCTCACGGCGCCTCTGCGGCTCGTCGTCGACGAGGAACAAGAGACGCCGCACGAGACGTTCCGGATCCGGCGGCAGGAGACGGGCTTCACGATCGACGTGCGCCTTCGCGGCACGTGGCGGCCCCTTTACTGGTTCGACGAGACGCGCTACCTCGACATCGACTTCGAGGTTCTGAACCACTTCGTCGCGACGCACCCGCGCTCGCCGTTCCGCTCGATGCTCTACTGCGCGAGGGCGCTGCCGGATCGCCGCCTCGCGCTTCGCAACGGCCGCTTCACTGTGCGCGGGCTCGACGGGCAGGCCGAGACGCGGCAGCTGATCGGCGTCGACGCGCTGCGCGCCGTGCTCGGCAACGAGTTCGCGATCGAGCTACCCGACGACGCCGAGCTCGACGACGTGCTGCGGCAAGTGCTCGAGCCCGACGAAGAATCGGGCGGGCCGCGGCGCTGAGCACCGCCGCGTCCGGGCACTCGGTCGAGGTCTCGCTCCGGCTGAAGGTCGCAGCCATGAAATTAGCTCATGGAGCGGATGACCGGCTCGAATTTCTCTTCCAGGCACGTCCACTTATGATGATCGAAGCCGGGGGAGGGAGGCGTCATGACCAGCAGCGAGACCGAGGTGCTGATCGTCGGGGGCGGGGCCGCCGGCACGATGTTGACGCTCGAGCTCGCGAGGCGCGGCGTCGACGCGCGTACCGTCGATCGCCTTCCGGGGCCGCAGTCGACGTCGCGGGCGATCACGGTGCATTCGCGGATGGCCGAGATCCTCGAGCGGATCGATCCGGCCCTCGCCGCGCGCTTCCTCGAGCGCGGCATCCATAACAAGGGATACGTGCTGCATTTCGTCGATGCGCAGGACCGCCGCAGCGAGGTGCGTCCCGGCATCGATTTCACGACGATCGATACGCGCTATCCGTACATCCTGATTCACCGGCAGGACGAGACGGAACGCTTCATCCGCGAGCACACGCTCGAGCATTACGGCCGAGAAACCGAATGGGGAACGACGTGCGTCGACGTCGAGGAGGACGGCGACGGCATCGTCGCGACGCTCGTCGACGAAGGCGGCGGCGAGGAGCGAGTCCGCTGCCGCTACCTCGTCGCGTGCGACGGCATCAACTCGCGCGTGCGCCG
>CAYMAF010000503.1:0-1794 GCA_964388365.1 uncultured Gammaproteobacteria bacterium
AAGCTTCAGGACACGAAGACGAACGCCGAGTTCTTCGAGGCGATGAAGCGCTGACGGTGACCGGCCGGCGGAGCGGCCGCTCCGCCTCGGGATGCCGTCAGCGGCCGCGCGCCTCCTCGCGCTCGATCGCCCGCCGGCCGATATCCGACCGATAAAACGCCCCGTCGAAGCGAATCTTGCCGACGGCCTCGTAGACGCGGTCGCGCGCGTCGCGCACGCTGCCGCCGAGCGCGACCGCGCAGAGGACCCGGCCGCCGTCGGTCACGACCTCGCCGTCCGCAACGCGCGTGCCGGCGTGAAAGACCTTGCATGCCGGGCCGTCGGCCTCGTCGAGGCCGCGGATGACTTTGCCCTTCTCGTATTCGCCCGGATAGCCGCCGCTCGCGACGACGACGCCGACGGCGGCGCGTGGATCCCACTCGACCGCCGTCTCGCCGAGCCGGTCCTCGAACGCGTCGAGGCAGAGCCGGACGAGATCGCTTTCGAGCCGGAATAGGATCGGCTGCGTTTCCGGATCGCCGAGGCGGCAATTGAACTCGAGGACCCGCGGAGTGCCGTCGTCGCCGATCATCAGGCCGGCGTACAGGAAGCCGCGATAGCGCACGCCGTCGGCGGCGAGGCCCTCGACGGCCGGCTGCATGACCTCGCGCATGATGCGGTCGTGAATCTCGGGCGTGACGACCGGCGCAGGCGAGTACGCGCCCATGCCGCCGGTATTCGGGCCGCGGTCGTCGTCGTCGCGCCGCTTGTGATCCTGCGAGCTCGCGAGCGGCACGATCCGGGTGCCGTCGACCATCGCGATGAAGCTCGCTTCCTCGCCGCTCAGGAAGTCCTCGACGACGACGGTGCGGCCGGCGGCGCCGAACGCGCCGTGCTCGAGCATCGCCGCGAGCGCGCCGTCCGCCTCGTCGAGGGTTTGCGCGACGACGACGCCCTTGCCGGCGGCGAGACCGTCGGCCTTCACGACGATCGGCAAAGGCCGCTCACGAACGTACGCGCGCGCCGCGTCGACGTCGTCGAAGCTGCGGTAGCCCGCCGTAGGAATCGAATGCCTCGCCAGGAACGCCTTCGCATACGCTTTCGAGCCTTCGAGCCGGGCCGCGGCCGCGGTGGGTCCGAAGCAGCGCAGCCCCGCGGCATCGAATCGATCGACGACGCCGGCGACGAGCGGCTGCTCGGGGCCGACGATCGTGAGGCCGACCGATTCGCTCTTCGCGAGCGCGACGAGGCCGTCGAGATCGTCCGCGCGGACCGCTGCGTTGCGGACGCGAGGCTCGCGCGCCGTTCCCGCGTTGCCCGGTGCGACGATCACTTCGCTGACGAGAGGCGACTGGGCCGCCTTCCAGGCGATCGCATGCTCGCGCCCGCCGGCGCCGATGACGAGTATCTTCATGAGGTTTCCGATTCGAGAATCATTCGGGGCTCGCCGCGTTCGCGCGAACGCGAAACGAGCGAACGGCCTCCGTCAGTGGCGGAAGTGCCGCATACCGGTGAAAACCATCGCGATGCCGTGCTCGTTCGCCGCGTCGATGACCTCGGCATCGCGAACCGAGCCGCCGGGCTGGATCACGGCCGAGACGCCGTGCTCCGCTGCGACGTCGAGCCCGTCGCGGAACGGAAAGAACGCATCCGATGCCATCGCCGCGCGCTCGAGCGAGAAGCCCTGCTCGCCGGCCTTCGTGATCCCGATCTGCGCGCTCATCACGCGGCTCGTCTGACCACCGCCGATACCGAGCGTCCGGCCGTCGCGCGCGTAGACGATCGCGTTCGACTTCACGTACTTCACGACCGTCC
>CAYMAF010000504.1:0-1759 GCA_964388365.1 uncultured Gammaproteobacteria bacterium
CGAACGTGAGCACGGACGGCATGGGCCATTACGAGGCCGTCGTCGTCAGCGACGCGTTTGCCGGCAAGCGGAGCCTCGCGCGCCACCAGATGGTTTACGGGACGCTGGGGCAGCGCGTCGGCCGCGAGATCCACGCGCTTCAGCTTCGCACCTATACGACCGAGGAGTGGCGCGCTTCCGGGGGCTGAGCCCCGGACGGGTCGTGAAACGCGTGCGCATGCGCGAGCCGAGCGTCAAGCCCCGTCGAGCCGCGTCGACGCTTCCGGCAAACCGTCATGGATAAGCTCGAGATTCGCGGCGGCGCCCGTCTGGACGGCGAGGTGCGCATCTCCGGCGCGAAGAACTCCGCGTTGCCGATCCTCGCCGGAACGCTGCTCGCCGGCGGGCCGGTCGTGCTCGGCAACGTGCCGCACCTGAACGACGTCACGACGACGGTCAAGCTGCTTCGCCGCATGGGCGTCGACGTGACGTTCCACGACGGCGTGAAGATCGAGGTGGATTCGCGCTCGTTGTCCGAGCATCTCGCGCCTTACGAGCTCGTGAAGACGATGCGCGCATCGATTCTCGTGCTCGGCCCGCTCGTCGGCCGCTACGGGCGCGCCGACGTCTCGTTGCCGGGCGGCTGCGCGATCGGCGCGCGGCCGGTCGACCTGCACGTCGCGGGCCTGCGGGCGATGGGCGCGGAAATCTCGGTCGAGAACGGCTATATCCGGGCGCGCGCGAAGCAGCTCCGCGGCACGCGCCTCGTGCTCGATACCGTGACCGTGACCGGAACCGAGAACCTGATGATGGCCGCCGTGCTCGCGCGGGGCGAGACGCTGATCGAGAACGCCGCCCGCGAGCCCGAGGTCGTCGATCTCGCGAATTTCCTCGTCTCGCTCGGCGCCCGGATCGAAGGCGCGGGCACCGGGACGATCCGCATCGAGGGCGTCGACGCGCTGACGGGTGGCAGCTATACGGTGATGCCGGACCGGATCGAGACCGGCACGTACCTCGTCGCCGGCGCGATCACCGGCGGACGGGTTCGGACGCTGCGAACCCGGCCCGACGAGCTCGACGCCGTTCTCCAGAAGCTTCGCGAGGCGGGCGCCGAGATCGAAACCGGCCCGGACTGGATCGAGCTCGATATGGGCGGCCGGCGGCCCGTCGCAGTCGATATCCGCACCGCGCCGTTTCCCGGCTTCCCGACGGATATGCAGGCGCAGTTCTGCGCGTTGAACGCCGTCGCGAGCGGCACGGGCACGATCACCGAGACGATCTTCGAGAATCGCTTCCAGCATGCGCTCGAGCTGCAGCGCATGGGGGCGAACCTGTCGATCCAAGGCAATACCGTCGTCTGCCGCGGCGTCGAGCGGCTCGCCGGCGCGCCGGTCATGGCGACGGACCTGCGCGCGTCAGCGTCGCTCGTCCTCGCAGGGCTTGCCGCGAGCGGCACGACGACGATCGACCGGATCTACCACATCGATCGCGGCTACGAGTGCATCGAGGAGAAGCTGCTGCAGCTCGGCGCCGATATCCGCCGCATCGTCTGACGGCCGGACTTCGCAGAGATCCGGCGCATCCGATCCCCGCGGAGGCTTCGACGGCGAGGCGCGGAGCGAGCCTCGCACGGTGCCCGGGCCGGCTCGGCCGGCGTCGCGGCCCGATTCTCCGGTCAGCGATTCTCCGGTCAGCTCCGCGGGCGCAGCGAAGCGTCGCCGAGCACCGCCTCGGTATCGAACACCTCGCCGCCCTGGCGTGCGACGCGGATTTGGACGCG
>CAYMAF010000505.1:0-1740 GCA_964388365.1 uncultured Gammaproteobacteria bacterium
TGCGACGTGATCATGGGCGTGCCGCTCGGCTACGACCTCGCGATGACGACGCGCCCGTACTATCGGTCGACTTACGCGCTCGTCTATCTCGCGGACGGCGGGCTCGAAGTCGAAAGCGGCGACGAGCTCGTGAACCTGCCGCCGGAGAAGCGCAACGCGCTTCGGATCGGCGTGTTCACGCCGGGGCCGGCAACCGAGTGGCTCGCATTCCACGGCATGCATCGGCAGATGGTGCCGTATCCCGTGCTGCAGGCGGATCCCGGTGCCTATCCCGGGCAGATCATCGAGCACGAGCTGCTCGAAGGCCAAATCGACGCCGCGATCCTCTGGGGACCGATCGCCGGCTATTTCGCGGCACGCGTCGCGCCGCGCGAGGTCGTCGTCGTTCCGCTACGCTCCGAGCAGGGCGTGCAGTTCGATTATCCGATCGCGGCCGGCGTGCGCTTCGGCGACCGCGATTCGCGGGCGCTGATCGAGAACGTGATGGCGCGCACGCAGGACGAGGCCGTCGCGTTGCTGCGCGAATATCACGTTCCTGCGACGGCGGTGCCCGACGAGCTCGTCTACGTGACGAACGAGGACTCGGGCACGATCACCGTGATCTCGACGCTCGCGCAGCGCGTCGTCGGCGAGATCGATGTCGGTACCCGGCCGCGCGGCGTCGAGGTCGGCGCCGACGGCGGTCTCGTCTACGTCGCGCTGTCGGGCTCGCCGAAGTGTCCGCCGTCGATGCCCGACGAGGAGTGCGCAAAGCAGACCGCCGACAAGTCGAAGGACGGCATCGGGGTCGTCGACGTGCGCGAGCGGCGCGTCGTGCGAGTGTTGCCCGGCGGCTCCGACCCGGAGGAGTTCGACGTCGATGCCGCGGGCCGACGGCTCTATGTCTCGAACGAGGACGCGGACGAAATGTCGATCGTGGATCTCGTGACCGGCGAGATCGTTCGCGTCGTTCCAGTCGGTCGCGAGCCCGAAGGCGTGCGGCTCAGCCCCGACGAGCGGCTCGTCTACGTCACGAGTGAGAGCGATCACAGCATCACGGTCGTGAACGCGCAGACCGGGGACGTGATCGGCGATATCCCCGTCGGCTTCCGGCCGCGCGACTCGATCTTCACGCGCGACGGCACGCGGGCTTACGTATCGGCCGAGCACGGCCGCTCGATCGCCGTCGTCGACGTCGCCGAGAACCGCGTGATCGAGACGATTGAGCTGCCGCTCGGCGCGCTGCCGATGGGCCTCGCGCTGTCGCCGGACGAGCGTCGGCTCTACGTCGCCAACGGACGCGGCGGCACCGTCTCGGTGATCGATCTCGAGCGTTCGAGCGTACACGCGAACGTGCGTGTCGGTGCGAGGCCGTGGGGCATCGGGCTCACGTCGGACGGCAAGTTCCTGTACACCGCGAACGGGCCGTCTAACGACGTTTCGGTTATCGATACCGAATCGCTGAACGTCGTTGCGACGATTCGCGTCGGCGACACGCCGTGGGGGGTCGCGGTCGGCCCGAACGTCGACCCGGCGCGTTGAGCGGCACGACGCACAGGCGTCGAAGCGCCGTTAGGTCCGGTGCTCAGACCGACCCGTCCGCGATCGCGGCGAAACACGACGGGGATGCGTCGGCCCGGCGCCGTTACGGCGTGATCGCCACCTTCAGCACACCGTCGCGCTGATTCGCGAAGAGCTCGTACGCTTGCTCGATCTCGTCGAGCTTGAAGCGGTGCGTGACGAGCGGCGTGAAGTCGATGT
>CAYMAF010000506.1:0-1728 GCA_964388365.1 uncultured Gammaproteobacteria bacterium
GCTCGTCGAGCTCGCGGATCTCCTCCTCGAGCTCGGCGATGCGCGCGCGGCTCGTTTCGAGGTCGAGCTCGGCCTCGAGCTGCTGCTCGCGCAGATCCTCGATGTATCTGACGAGGGCATTCGCGATCGGTTCGACGCCTCGATCGAGATCCGCCGACATGTCGGCGGCCGCGGCGACCTGGATCAGCGGTTCCTCGTACGCGAGGATCACGTCCTCGAGCTCCCAGCCCTCGTCCCGCATCGCGCGGATGCGCTCTGCGAGATGGATCGCGTGGCGGGCTTCGTAGTTCGCCTGTTGCGCGAGGCTCCGCGGCAGGTCGGTGTCGTAGCGGTTCTCGTTCAGCTCGCGCTCCGCGCGCTCGAGGAGCTCGCGAGCACGGGCGAGCGTCTTCGGCGCATAGCGCTGCACGCGCGCCTGCTCCGCCTGCGCGAGCAGCGCGCGCGTCTGGCTCAAATACTGTGCCTTGATTGCCGTCAGCTCCGCGTCGCGATAAAGCGCCTCGGCCTGCTCGGCGCGGCTGCGCGCGCCGCGGATGTCGCCAGCCTCGAGCCGGCGCATCGCGCTCTCGAACGTGTTTTCGGCATTGGCCCAGATCGTCGCGGCGAACGTCTCCGCGTTCGCGTTCACGGCATCGTCGCGCGTCTTGATCAGCGACGCGAGCGTGATCTTCGCGATCGCAGCGGCCTCGGTCGCCGCGTTGAACGCCTGCGTCGCCTCGGCGAGCCGGTTACGGATGCGCTCCATGTTGCGGCCGCGCCGGAGGTCCTCCTCGGCGGCGGCGTAAGCCTCGCGGCCCCGCTCGAACGCGGCCGGCGCGAGAAGCTCGGCCTCGGCTTCGAACGCGGCTGACCGCGCGGCGTCGGCCTGCGCGAACAGCGTGGCGCGCAGGTCTTCCTGCGCCACGCCCGGAATCGCGAGAACGAGTGCAAGGAGCGAGACAGGAAGAATCCTCATGATGACGTCGCCGGAGCAGAAGATCCGCCTAAGTAAGCGTTCGTTCGAAACCATGTCAAGGTGCGGCGCCGGCCGGAAATTCCCGGTGTCGATATTGTGCACGCGTTCACAGACGGTTCATCCGGCGTTCCTTAAAGTGCGCGCCATGGGTGTCAAGTACTACACGCACTTCATCCTGACCGGCGCGCCCGACGAGGGCGGCGACCAGGAGTTCAGCGGAGTCGTGGAGGTCAACCAGGCGACCGAGCACCGGTATGGAGTGAAGGAAATCGAGGCCTTGCTGGCCCGCAATTTCAACGTTCACTCGAACGACGTGCGCGTGATCAACTGGGCCCGCTTGCAGTAACTCCCTCGAGTGGTCACAGCTTTCATCCGTTGCTTTTTCATCTGTTGTTTCCCCCTGTGTTAGCCCGGCCCTGTGCCGGGTTCTTTTTTTCATAGCTCACGTCGATCACGACATAAGATCGCTCGCCGGCCGGCGTTCTGACGGTGAGCTCGTCGTCGATGCGCTTGCCGCGCACCGCGCGTCCGAGCGGCGAGTCGATGCTCACGTAGCGCTCGTCGTCGCCGACCTCGTCCGGCCCGACGAGGCGGTACTCCCGGACATTCCCGTCGAAGTCCTCGAGCTCGAACCACGCGCCGAAGTAGACCCTGCTCGTATCGGACGGCGGGCCGTCGACGACCGTCATGCCGTCGAGGCGCTTGCGCAGGTAGCGCACGCGGCGGTCGATCTCGGCGAGCTGCTTCTTGCCGTAGATGTACTCGGCGTTCTC
>CAYMAF010000507.1:0-1727 GCA_964388365.1 uncultured Gammaproteobacteria bacterium
GCCAGGACCACGTCGGGGTCGGCGTGAAGCCGCGGCTGATCTTGTGCTCGCCTTGGACGCCGGGCTCGAACTTCGCGAGCCCCTCGCGGATGCAGTGCTCGATGCCCTGGTAGTAGCAGGTTTCGAAGTGCAGGCTATGGAAGTCCGCGAGGCTGCCCCAGTAGCGGCCGTAAAGCGCGCCGCCGCCTTTGAAGCAGATCGCGGCGGCTATAGGCGTGCGCTCGTGCCGCGCGACGATCACGAGCACGTCCTCCGGCATCGTGCGCGAGACCTCGGCGAACAGCTCCCGGTTCAGATACGGGCGCCGGCCGCGGAGCAGGAACGTGCGCGCATGAAAGCCGAAGACGAGATCCCAGTCTTCCTCGGAAAGCTCGTCGCCGCGCACGTGCTCGAAACGAATTCCCGCCTCGGCGACGCGGCGCCGCTCGCGGCGCGCCTTCTTCCGCTTCTCGGCGCTGAACGCGGCGAGGAACTCGTCGAAATCGCCGTAGCCGCGATTGTGCCAGATGAACTGGCAACTCTTGCGGGGCAGGAACCCGGCCGCCTCGAAGGCCGGCCGCTCCTCGTCCGTCGGGAACAGGCAGTGCAGCGACGACGCATCCAGCTCGTCGCACAGCGATGCCGCGGCGGCGAGGAGCACCGCCGCGATCTCGTCGGCGCGGCCCGCGTCCCCGATCAGCAGCCGCCTGCCCGTCGCCGGCGTGAACGGAATCGCCGCGACGAGCTTAGGGTAGTAGCGCAGGCCGGCCCGCTCGTACGCGTCCGCCCAGCCCCAATCGAAAACGAACTCGCCGCGCGAGTCGTGCTTCACATAGAGCGGCAGCGCGCCGACGAGCTGACCCGACGCGCGGTCGGCTGCGACGATATGACAAGGCTCCCAGCCTGTTCCGCGGCCGACGCAGCCGGTATGCTCGAGCGCGGAGAGGAACTCGTGGCGCAGGAACGGGTTACCGTCCGAGAGCGCGTTCCACGCAGCCGAGTCGATTTCGTCGAGAGACGATAGGCGCTTGTGCTCGAGATCCATCTTCGCTGCCGATCCGGGCCTTCAGTTTAGCCGCTCTCGGCCGCGGAAGGCGCGGGCCGGCCAAACGACGAAACGTCGGCTTTGTTCGAACCTCCTCATACGTATAATCAGGCCCTTAAGCAGGGAAATTGCGGTAGAACTTGACTAGAGCCAAGACGAGCACGGCGGTGCAGGGGGTCTTCGTGCCTCGCATCAAAGGGTTGAAGGAGTCGGCGTTCTGGGTGCTGGTGGGCCTCGCGCTGATCCTGCTGTGGGCGCTCGTGAGCTACGACCCCGCGGACTCGGCCTTCACCGTCGCCGGAGACGACGCGGTATCGAACCGCATGGGCCCTGCGGGCGCGTGGTTCGCCGACGTCGCGTTCTGGCTGTTCGGCGTCTCGGCGTATCTGTTCCCGGCGCTCGTGCTGCTCGCCGGGGTGCTGCTGTTTCGCGGCCGCGATCCCGCCGTGCCGAGAAGCTCCGCGTGGTACAAGGTCGTCGGGGGGCTGCTCACCGTCGCGACGAGCTGCGGCCTCGCGACGCTGCATTTCTCCGCGCCGACGCTGCAGGAGAGCGCGGGCGGCGTGCTCGGCCAGCTCGTCGGCTTCGGGCTCACGAACGCGCTCGGGACCCTCGGCGCGACGGTGCTGCTGCTCGTGCTGTGGCTCGGCGCCGTGTCGCTCGCGACCGGCGTCTCGTGGCTCGCGGTCATGGACGGCATCGG
>CAYMAF010000508.1:0-1701 GCA_964388365.1 uncultured Gammaproteobacteria bacterium
GAGACTCGCGGGGAGGGGGAGCCGTGAAGCGAAGCTTGCGGGTCGCGATAGCTCTACTTTGGGCCGCTGGCACTGCTGCAACCGCGCAGCAGGCCGCGGAGATCGGTTTCGTCAGCGTCGGCCGGGCCGCGCCGCTCGAGCATGATATCAACGAGTTCGAGCCCGTCGGCGCCGCGATGTCGCGGAACGGGTTCATCGGCCTGGCACGGGGCGGCGAGACGCCGCCGGGCATCGAGCCGCTTCCGGTGGATCTCTTCACGACGAAAGATTTCTACGCGGATCGGCACCTGTGGAGCGATCCGCGCTACTTTCGCTGCAACAGTCCGCTCGCGATCGAAAATCTTTGGACCGGTATGAACCGGGACATCATCGGCAGCGACCCGCCGCGGACCGCCCCGTGGGGGCACTGCGACCGGGACTATCCTCGCGAGTCGATCGTGAGCCCGTATCCGTTCGAGACGGCCCAGGAGCACTACGAAGCGCTCCTCGAGGAGACGCGTCGCCGCGGCGGCCCGACGGAGCACACGTACGCGACGGTGCCGGGCGATGAATGGAACGGCGTCTATCGCCAGCCGCGCTTCGTCCCGAGCAACGAGCACTGGTTCGACATGCGGCACGTCCAGGTGCCGACGATCCTGTCGCTCCTCACGGAGGAGTATCAGACGCGGGTCGTGCAGGAGGCCTATCATCACGGCCACACGAACAAGCCGATGTGGCCTTCGCAGTTCTGCTGGCCGGAAGGCTTCCTGCGCCGCTGGCACGAGTGGGCGGCTTACGATCACTACGTCCTCGTGACGCCTCAGCTCGTGCAGGTCCTCACGAGCGGCGCGCTGAACTTCATCACGAACATTTACGTCGGGCGCGAATTCGAGATGGACGGTGCCGTGCCGTACTTGAGCGAGCAGGTCCCGCGCTGGTACGGCGAGACGATCGGCTTCTGGGACGGGGACACGCTGATCACGTGGACGTCGAATATCCTGGGCTGGAAGACGCACGCCGCGTTCGAGCATTCGGACGCGATGCAGTCGATCGAAATCTATACCCCGATGCGCGACGCCGACGGCAAGTTCCTGGGGCTGAATCACGAGGCGGTCTTGTACGATCCGGAGGCCCTGGTCGAGCCGGTGCGCATCATCCGGAAGCTCGTCAAGACGGCCGACTTCGCCGCGCCGGAGGCATCGCCGTACGTCTACACCGAATGCATCCAGACGTTCTATCCGATCGATGGAACGGCGACGCCAGTGACGCCGGGCCGCGTGATCGAGTACGAGGTGCCCGATATGTTCGGGCGGCCGTGGGCGCAGATCTGGCGGAAGCACTGGGAGGAAGACATGCAGGCGCCCGCGGAGGATGACATTTTCAGCTTCGAGTAAGAATGTAGAACGGGCAAGAACCTAAGAAGCGGCCACGCGTCGATGCGGCGGGACCGCTCCATGTCCGTAGCGGGGGAGGAGTCATGGGATTGCAGCGCGTTTTGCGTATCGCCGCGTGCGCGGCAGCGGGAGTCCTCGTTTCCGTTGCGCCCGCGTCGGCCGAGGAGGACGCCGCGCGGCGGCTGCTCGAGTCGGCGGCGGAAGCGATGGGAGGGCTCGAGCGTCTCGAGAGTATCCGGAACTTCGCGCTGACCGGCTTCGGCCAGCGGCTCTACCAGGACGGCGGCGGCAATGTCACCGGCGATCCGGAAGCGCCGCCGAAGTGGCG
>CAYMAF010000509.1:0-1701 GCA_964388365.1 uncultured Gammaproteobacteria bacterium
CCGGGTTACCTGTTTCCATCGTTTCGGTTCCCTCGGTACCGGATTGAAAGATCGGATGCGCGAAGACGGCTCAGAACGAAGGGGTCTGCCCCCTTCCTCGAGACGAAAAGGGGCGCGGCCCCCGTTTCGCCGGCGCACAGCGAGGAAAGCAGCGCGGAAAAGGGCTCTGACCCCTTTTCCGTGGACCGCAGGTCAATTGCGGTACCCGTCTCCGACGGCCGCCGGCTCGTCCGACTCGTAGATGATATAGGGCTTGGTTTCGCCGGTGACGACGGCGTCGTCAACGACGACTTTCGTCGCATTCGACATCGAAGGCAAGTCGTACATCGTGTCGAGCAGCACGTTCTCGAGGATCGTGCGCAGCCCGCGCGCGCCGGTCTTGCGCTGCATCGCCTTCTTCGCGACCGCGCGCAGCGCGTCCTCGCGGAACTCGAGCTCGACGCCCTCCATCTCGAAGAGCTTCTGATACTGCTTCGTCAGCGCGTTCTTCGGCTCGGTGAGAATCTGAACGAGCGCGTCCTCGTCGAGCTCCTCGAGCGTCGCGACCACCGGCAGACGGCCGACGAACTCCGGAATCAAGCCGTACTTGATCAGGTCTTCCGGCTCGACGTCCTGCAGCACCTTGCTGACGTTTCGGCTCGCCTCCTCGTGGCTCTTCACATCGGCGACGAAGCCGATGCCGCTCTTCTTCGAGCGGTTCAAAATGACCTTCTCGAGCCCCGAGAACGCACCGCCGCAGATGAACAGGATGTTCGACGTGTCGACCTGCAGGAACTCCTGCTGCGGGTGCTTGCGGCCGCCCTGCGGCGGCACCGACGCGATCGTGCCCTCGATCAGCTTGAGCAGCGCCTGCTGCACGCCTTCGCCCGAGACGTCGCGCGTGATCGACGGGTTGTCGCTCTTACGCGAGATCTTGTCGATCTCGTCGATGTAGACGATACCCGTCTGCGCCTTCTCGACGTCGTACTCGCACTTCTGCAGGAGCTTCTGAATGATGTTCTCGACATCCTCGCCGACGTAGCCCGCCTCGGTGAGCGTCGTCGCATCGGCAATCGTGAACGGCACGTTCAGAAGACGCGCGAGCGTTTCCGCGAGCAGCGTCTTTCCGCAGCCCGTCGGACCGATCAAGAGGATATTGCTCTTCGCGAGCTCGATATCCTGCTTGCTCTTGTCGCGCTGCCGCGTTTCGAGCCGCTTGTAGTGGTTGTACACGGCGACGGCGAGGATCTTCTTCGCCTGCTGCTGGCCGATGACGTACTCGTCCAGCACGGCTTTGATCTCGTGCGGTTTCGGCAGCTTGTCCCGCCCGCGCTCCGCCTTCTCATCCAGCTCCTCGCGGATGATGTCGTTGCAGAGCTCCACGCACTCGTCGCAGATGAAGACGGAAGGCCCCGCGATGAGCTTGCGCACTTCATGCTGGCTCTTGCCGCAGAACGAGCAGTACAGCAGCTTGCCGTCGTCCGTCTTGCCGCGCGAATCATCGCTCATAGCGCCTTCCTTCTGCTCGTCAGAAAAGTGCTTGCCGGCCTTATAGCATTACTCCTCGAGGTCTGCAAAGCTCGGAATCTCACTTCCCTTATGGTTACTTGAGAGTTTGTCGACCGCGTCAAAGTTTGCCCTTGGACTCGCTGCGCTTCTGGAGCACCGTGTCGATTAGACCGTACTCCACGGCGGTTTCTCCGTCCATGAAGTTGTCCCGGT
>CAYMAF010000510.1:0-1700 GCA_964388365.1 uncultured Gammaproteobacteria bacterium
TCCGTGATCCATTTGATCGCCCGATGCACGAGCAGATCGGGATAACGGCGGATCGGCGACGTGAAATGCGCATACGCGGCAAGCCCGAGGCCGAAATGCCCGATGTTCCGCGGCTGATAACGCGCAGCCTTCAGCGATCGCAGGATCACCGTCTCGACGAGCTCGGCCTCGGGTTTGCCCGATACCTGGTCGATGATGTCGGCCAGGTGCTTCGGCGTCATCTTTCCGGCCGGCGGCACCTTGAAGCCGAAGCTGCGCAGGAACAGCATGAGCTCCTCGAGCCGCTCGGCGTCTGGCCCCTCGTGCACCCGATAGAGCGACGGGATCCTCGCTCGGCCGATCGCCTTCGCCGCCTCGACGTTCGCCGCGATCATGCATTCCTCGATCAGCCGATGCGTGTCGTGCCGCTCGACCGGATGGATCGATTCGACCTTGCCCAGAACGTTCAGCTCGATCTTCGTCTCCGGCAGATCGAAGTCGAGCGAGCCGCGTCGGCGGCGCGCCCGCCGGAACGCGCGATAGACGTCCATCAGGTGAAGCAGCGCCGGCCGGAGCTTCGCGTGCGGCCCCTTCGGCCGCGGATGCTCGATCAGCGCCGCGCTGTCGTTGTACGTCAGCCGCGCCGCCGAGCGCATCACGCCGCTGAAGAAGCGCGACCGTTTCACCTGCCCCTGCTTCGAGACGATCATCTCGCAGCACAGACACAGCCGGTCGAGCTGCGGATTCAGCGAGCAAAGACCGTTCGACAGCTCCTCCGGAAGCATCGGCACGACCCGGTCCGGAAAATACACGGACGTGCCGCGCGCCTGCGCCTCGCGGTCGAGCGGGCTGTCGACCTCGACGTAATGGCTGACGTCCGCGATCGCGACGAGCACCTTCCAGCCCTCGCCGTGCGGCTCAGCATAGACCGCGTCGTCGAAATCCTTCGCGTCCTCGCCGTCGATCGTGATGAGCGGCACGCGGCGCAGATCCTCGCGGTCGCGTTTCGCGCGCGGCGGGACGTGGGGCGGGAACCGGCGGGCGGCTTCGATGACCGCGTCCGGCCATTCGTTCGGGATGCCGTGCGCTAGGATCGCGACCTCGGTCTCGATGCCGGGCTCATCGAGCCGGCCGATGACCTTCGTGACCCGGCCGATCGCAAGACTACGCTCGGTCGGGTGCTCGACGATCTCGACCTGCACGACGTCGCCGGGGTGCGCGCCGCCGCGCTCGCCGCGGGCGATCAGCACCTCGGCGCGCGTGTCGCCTTCCTCGAGGACGTAGTCGATGCCCCGTTCGCTGTGGAAGCGGCCGACGAGCATGGACTTCGCGCGCTCGAGAATCCTGACGACGCGCCCCTCCCGCCGCCCGTGCGTGTCGGCGGTCACGCGCGCGGCGACGCGGTCGCCGTCCCACAGGACACGCATCTGCCGCGGCGGCAGATACACGTCGTCGCTGCCGTCGTCGGGCCTCAAGAACCCGAAGCCGTCGCGGTGCGCGAGGACGACGCCGGTCAGAAGATCCAAATGGCGGATCAGCAGGTACTCGCCGGCGCGGTTTCGGATGAGCTGCCCGTCCCGCACCATCGCCTTCAGCCGGTTCTCGAGCGCGCGCTGGTGGGGGTCGGTGTGGATGCCGAAGCGGCGAGCCAGCGCCGGAAGCGTCATCGGCTTCCGGGCCTGCTCCAGCTTGGTCAGAATCTCGTCCCGGCTCGGGATCGG
>CAYMAF010000511.1:0-1699 GCA_964388365.1 uncultured Gammaproteobacteria bacterium
GCGTGCAGAGCCCGGCGCTCAGGCTGATCGTCGAGCGCGAGGACGAGATCGCGGCATTCAAGCCGCAGGAGTACTGGACGATCGAAGCCGCGGTGCGGCATACGGAGCAGGCATTCAAGGCGCGGCTCTCGGTCTTCGAAGGTGCGAAGGTCGAGCAGTTCACGTTCACGAACGAGGCCGCGACGCGGGACGCCGAGCGCCGGATCGCCGCACGTGCAGCGAGCGGCGACACGCCTCCCGACGCGGCCGGCATCCTGACGGTCGCTGCGATCGAGAAGAAGCAGCGCAGACGCAATCCCGCCGCGCCGTTCACGACGTCGACGCTGCAGCAGGAGGCGTCGCGCAAGCTCGGCTTCAGCGCGCAGAAGACGATGACGGTCGCGCAGCGCCTTTATGAAGGCATCGACATCGGCGAAGGCTCCGTCGGTCTGATCACGTATATGCGCACGGACTCGGTCACGCTCGCGAACGACGCGCTCGTCGAGCTGCGCCGCGTGATCGCCGAGCGCTACGGCGCAGAGAACCTTCCCGAGTCGCCGCGACGCTATACGACGAAGGCGAAGAACGCTCAGGAGGCGCACGAGGCGATCCGGCCGACGTCCGCCGAGCGCGCGCCGGAGGCTCTCCGCCGCTATCTCGATCACGACCAGTATCGGCTCTACGAGCTGATCTGGAAGCGGACCGTCGCATCGCAGATGAACCCGGCCGTGTACGACACCGTCGCCGTGGATCTCGCGGCGGGTCCGTCGGCCGACGGAGATATCGTGTTCCGTGCGACCGGCTCGGTGCTCGTCAGCCCCGGCTTCATCGCCGTCTACCAGGAAGGGCTCGACGACACGAAAGCGGCTCAGGACGACCAAGACAGCGTGCTGCCCGCGGTCGTCGAAGGCGACCGCCTCGTGCTCGAGCGCATCATCAGCGAGCAGCACTTCACGGAGCCGCCGCCGCGCTACTCCGAGGCGACGCTCGTCAAGGCGCTCGAGGAGTACGGCATCGGCCGGCCGTCGACGTATGCGTCGATCATCTCGACGCTGCGAAACCGCGAGTACGTCGAGATGGAGAACCGGCGGTTCGTGCCGACGGACGTCGGCCGCGTCGTCAACCGATTCCTGACCGAGTTCTTCTCGCAGTACGTCGACTACGAGTTCACTGCGCGCATGGAGGATTCGCTCGACGCGATCTCGCGCGGCGAGCGCGATTGGATCCCGCTGCTCGAGGAGTTCTGGCAGCCGTTCCGCGACCTCGTCGAGCATACGGAAACCTCCGTTACCCGCGAGCAGGCGTCGCAGGCGCGCGTGCTCGGCACCGACCCGAAGAGCGGCCGGCCGGTCAGCGTCCGGATGGGCCGCTACGGCGCGTTCGTGCAGATCGGCACGAAGGATGACGAGGAAAAGCCGAAGTTCGCGGGCCTTCGCCCCGGGCAGAAGATGGACGACATCACGCTCGAGGAGGCCCTCGAGCTGTTCAAGCTGCCGCGCGAGCTCGGCACGACGCCGGACGGCGAGCCCGTGTCCGCGAATATCGGGCGGTTCGGCCCGTATGTCCGCTACGGCGACAAGTTCGTCTCGATCCGCGGCGACGACGATCCGTACACGATCACGCTCGAGCGCGCGCTCGAGCTGATCGAGGAGAAGAAGCAGGCCGACGCGAACCGGATCATCAAGACGTTCGACGGCACGGACGTGCAGGTGCTGAACGG
>CAYMAF010000512.1:0-1695 GCA_964388365.1 uncultured Gammaproteobacteria bacterium
AGGGGCTGGCGGAGAGGGAGGGATTCGAACCCTCGAAGGGCCTTTTGAAGCCCTTACTCCCTTAGCAGGGGAGCGCTTTCGACCACTCAGCCACCTCTCCGATCGATGTGACGGGCGTCGATGATGGGATTCTAGCGGCTAAGACGCAGAAGCGCGACGTGAAATTCGGGCGGCGGCCGGGGCACCGCCGAATATCGACGATGCAAACGCGCGGTACTCGACGGCGACGGCCGCGTCCTCCCCGCGGCGCCGTTCGCGATGCCCCCCCCCGAGCGCCGTTACGTCATCGCGGCACGCATCGCTTATCTCGCGGCGCTCACCGCTTGCGGCTCGCGGTTCTCTCCGTCGGCCTGCTCGCGCTTGATGCGCTCGTAGATCTCCTCGCGGTGCACCGCGACCTCTCTGGGAGCGTTTACGCCAAGGCGCACTTGATTTCCTTTTACGCCCAGGACGGTCACGGTCACGTCGTTGCCGATGACCACCGTCTCCCCCACACGCCGGGTCAAGATCAGCATAGCCAAACTCCTTCTTGGTCTCGCTGCCGAGCCCTCGGCCGCATTTCCGTGCGACACGGTCCGGGCACGTCAGCTGCCCCGTCAGCTCGGGGACGGCGAGCGCGCCGTGTGCCGCGCTGCGCTCTCCTCCCCCGAGCGTCCGTGGCTAGGCCGGCCTTTGTAATCGTTATGAAGTATCCTGGCCGGTCCCCCCGGTCGAGACGCCCGTGGCGCGACGACTCGACGCCCCAATGGTAATCCATTTCATGAGGCTGTCACCGTTTTTATGTCGGTTCAAACAGATTTTCCCTCTATTGCGATAATCTCGAGATAAAATCCTTGACCGATGCCAATGCTTCGTCTAGGGCCTCGGGCCGCGATCCGCCGGCTTGGGCGAAGTCCGGACGCCCGCCGCCTTTACCGCCGACCTGCTCCGCGACGCTGCGGATCAGCTCCCCCGCCGCGATCCGATTCGTCAGATCCTTCGTGACGCCGGCGACGAGGCGGACCTTGTCCCCTTCGGCCGCGCCGAGCACGACGACGCCGGAGCCGAGCCGATCCTTGAGCCGATCGACCGTGTCGCGCAGCGCCTTGTTGTCGACGCCGTCGATCCGAGCGGCGACGAGCTTGACGCCGCCGACGTCGACGGCTTCGTCGAGCAGATCCCGGCCGCCGCCGCCGGACGCGAGCTTCGCTTTGAGCTGCTGCACTTCGCGCTCGAGCGCACGGCTCCGCTCGATGAGCTGCTGCACCTTGTCGACGACCTCGTCCCGTCCTCCGCGCACGAGCGCGGCAACGCCCTTCAGCTGACGCTCGTGTGCCGCGATGAGATCGAGCGCGCCCTGCCCGGTCACGGCCTCGATGCGGCGAATGCCGGCCGCGACGCCGCTCTCGGACACGATCTTGAAGAGACCAATGTCGCCGGTGCGGCTCACGTGCGTGCCGCCGCAGAGCTCGGTCGAGAAGTCTCCGAATCGGAGCACGCGGACCTCGTCGCCGTACTTGTCGCCGAAGAACGCGATCGCGCCGGCCGCGATCGCTTCGTCGTACGGCATCACGCGAATCTCGGCGTCGACGTTTCGCCGAATCTCGTCGTTGACCATCTTCTCGATCCGCGCGAGCTCGTCGGGCTTGACCGGCTCGTAGTGCGAGAAATCGAAGCGCAGCCGATCCGGCGCGACGAGCGAGCCCTTCTGCTGCA
>CAYMAF010000513.1:0-1694 GCA_964388365.1 uncultured Gammaproteobacteria bacterium
GCGGACGCCCCTCCGGGCTCGACGGCTCCACGTCAGCTCACATAAGGGCCCTTATCCGCCTTCGAGCGCTTCATCAGCGTGACGTGCGCTTTCCAGAACTGCTCGGGGGCCTTCGCCATCTCGACGAGCTCGGCTGCGCGCCGGGCGATGTCGCTGCCGGGGATCGGTCGATGCCGGAAGACATAGCGCAGGCGGTCACCGAGCTCGGTTCGCACCGCCATCATGCGGTCGTTGGCCGCTCGGCAGTGCGGACAGTCGTAGCTGCCGTACTCGACGAGCGTGATCGGTGCGTTGCTCGGCCCGAGGACATGGTCCTCGCGTTCGTCTACGGGGCGGTCGAGGCGAGTGACGTCGTGCTCCATGCTTTGCTCACCGTTGTTGCGCGTTCCTTGCGGGAGAAAGCAAGGATCGAACCGTCGCCTCGCGGTGTAGCGGGACGGCCGACCATCGAGCTAAGGCGACATCCAGTCTTGCGCACTGGGTGTCGCTGACATTTCGCCGTCCCCCTGACACGCTGGCCCCTTCTGCTTGGAGAGGCTGCGGGGATGGCGAAGAACAACAAGCTCGATACGGAGGCCCGCATGACCATTAAAGCCCTCGCCGAGCGCGGCCAGAGCAACCGCGCGATCGCACGATTGCTCGGCGTACACGAGAACGCCGTTCGTTATCACCGTCGACGCCTCGCCGCCGGAGCCGTGGATGGGCGCAGCCGGCAACGTCACCTCGCCGAGCGCTTCGCCCCGGCGATTGAGCACTGGCTCGAGCATCTCGACACTGACGGTCGGCTCAACTTGGCCGCCCTGCATGACTGGCTTGTGGCCGAGCACTCGTATCCCGGCACGCTCAGGTCGTTGCAGCGATATTTTCGGGCGCATTACCCGCGGCCACATCTCCGTGCTCGGCGTCGAGTCGAGACGCCACCCGGCGCTCAGGCGCAGGCGGATTGGGGCGAGTTCCCGAGGGTGCTGATCGACGGACGACAGCAGCGGATGTCCTTGTTCGCTCTCAAGCTCTCTTTCTCGCGGTATCCGGCGTTCATTTGGTCCACGCGCGAAGACCAGCTGGCCTGGCATCGCGTGCACAACGAGGCGTTTCGCCGGTTCGAAGGCATCCCTGCCGTTGTTCGCATCGACAACCTCAAGACCGGGATGGCGAGGGGCGCTGGCCCCTGGGGGATCATCAACCGCCATTACCGTGCCTACGCTCGCGGTGTCGGCTTCCACATCGATCCTTGCCTGCCTCGAGAGCCTCAAGCGAAGGGCAAGGTGGAGCGAGTGATACGCGACGTGCGGGGGAGCTTCTCGCCCTATGGCAGGCATTGGGAGTGCGTCGAGGAGCTCCAGCAAGCGACCGACGAGCACGTAGCAAGACTCGTCCAGCGGCGGTTGTCTCCGGCGACGGGACTCACGGTCGCCGAGAGCTTGCAGCTGGAACGACGATACCTCGCATCGTTACCGCCCCTCCCGGAACCCTTCGATATCGCGGTGACGCGCACCGTCGCGGTCGACGCCACGGTCGGCTTCGAGCAGCGTCGTTACTCGGTCCCGTTTGCCTGGGTTGGCCGGCGAGTCGAGATACGGGGCGCCGCCGGACGCGTACATATCCTTTGCGATCACCGAGTCATTGCAACGCATCCCCGTCATACGCCGGAGCGCATCGTGATCGACCCCGCGCACTACGACGGCCCGTCCACG
>CAYMAF010000514.1:0-1694 GCA_964388365.1 uncultured Gammaproteobacteria bacterium
TTTCGCCGTAGTTGCGCGTGACGGTCGCCTCGACGCCGTCGGGCACGTACGTGCCGCGCAGCGCTTCGACGCGCTCGATCACCGCGTCGGCGATATCGGACGCGTTCTCGCCGGGCTTCTTCGAGATCGCGATCGTCACGGCCGGCGCGTCGATGCCGGGCGGCAGCTCCTTCGCCGCCGCACCGGCGCCGGTGCCGAACCAGACGTACAGCTCCGGCTGATCCGGGCCTTCGACGACCTCGGCAACGTCGTCGAGATAGACCGCGCGGCCGTCGACGACGCCGACGACGAGCTCGGCGACGTCCGCGGCGTTCACGAGATACGTGCCCGCGGTCACGGGCGTGTACGCGTTCTGCGCGACGATGCCGCCGGCCTGCATCACGACGTTGCTCGCGAGCAGCGACGCGCGCAGCGCATCGAGCGACAGTCCGTAGCCCGCGAGGCGCTGCGCGTCGAGGCGTACGTGCACGACCCGGTCGGGCGCGCCGATCGTGTAGACGTCGCGCGTGCCCGGCACGCGCTTCAGCTCCGCCTCGATCGAATGCGCGACGCGCGCGAGATCGTGCGCGCCGCGCTCTGGATCTTCGCTCCACAGCGTGATCGTGACGATCGGCACGTCGTCGATACCCATCGGCTTGACGAGCGGCTGCAGCAAGCCGAGGTTCTGCGGCAAGTAGTCGAGGTTCGAGAACACCGCGTTGTAGAGGCGAACGATCGCGTCGTTGCGCGGCTCGCCGACCTCGAACTGCACGGTCAGCACAGCGATGCCGGGTCGAGACACCGAATACGTATGCTCGACGCCTTCGATCTCCGCGAGCACCTGTTCCATCGGCACGGCAACGACGTTCTCGACCTCTCTTGCGCTCGCGCCGGGGAACGGCACGAACACGTTCGCGAACGTCACGTCGATCTGCGGCTCTTCCTCCCGCGGCGTGATGAGCACGGCGAAGAGCCCGAGCAAGAGGCCTGCGATCGCAAAGAGCGGCGTCAGCTTCGAGTCCTGAAACCGTTTCGCGACGGCTCCGGAGAAGCCGAGCCGCCCCTGCCGCCGTCCGGCATGGTTCGTCGCCGCGTTCATCGATTCTCGTCGGCGCCCTGCCGCTCCTTCACATGGATGCCGGCCGCGACCGGATCGAGCGCGACCTCCTCGCCGGCATCGAGCCCGGCGAGAATCTCGACGTCATCGCCGTATTGCCGCCCGATGCGCACTTGCCGCAGCATCACCCGCTCGTCGCCGACGACATAGACCGCCGTCAGCTCGCTGCGGCGCACGATCGCATCGCTCGGCACGAGCAGTCGGCGCGTCTCGCCGACGACGAAACCGACCTTGACGAGCATGCCGGGGAACAGCCGCGCGCTTCCGTCGGGCAGGTTCACGCGTACGCGGAACGTGTTCGTCGCGGGGTCAGCGACCGGAAAGAACGTCAGGCTCTCGGCAGCAAAACGGTCGTTGCCGGCATAGACGTACGCGCGGCCGATCTCCCGAATCGGCGCGAACATGCTTTGCGGCACGTCGACGTTGACGCGCAGCGATTCGAGCGACAGGCCGCTCATCAGAGGCTGCCCCGGCGACACGAGCTCGCCGATCTCGACGTGCCGCGCCGAGACGATGCCGGCATACGGTGCACGCACCTCGGTGTACGCGAGCTGCTCCTCGGCCGCCGCGACGGCCGACCGCGCCGCGTCGAGCCGCG
>CAYMAF010000515.1:0-1683 GCA_964388365.1 uncultured Gammaproteobacteria bacterium
CTGCTCGAGTACGACGACGTGATGAACCAGCAGCGCGAGGTGATCTATGACCTGCGCCTGTTCGCGCTCGAGGGCGGCGAGGACCTGAAGGGCGAAGTCTGGGAGATGATCGAGCACGCCATCGAGGCGACGGTCAACGACTACGCGCCCGAAGGCTCGCGCCCCGACGAGTGGGACCTCGCCGCGCTGCGCCAGCGCCTCGTCATCGACTACTTCCTGGTCGTCGAGGAGCTGCCCCAGCGGGAGGGTGCGGAGCACGACATCGACGACCGCGAGCGGCTCATCGAGATCGTGCTGACGAGCGCGCGGGCCGCGTTCAAGCGCAAGCTCGAGAGCTTCGGCGAGATGCGCGACCGCATCCTGAGCTTCGTGCTGCTCAGCGTGATCGACCAGAAGTGGCGCGACCACCTCTACGACCTCGACCACCTGAAGGCGTCGATCGGCTTCCGCGGCTGGGGCCAGAAGGACCCGCTGATCGAGTACAAGCAGGAAGCCTACACGATGTTCGTCGACCTGATGCGCGACATCCGCAAGCAGGTCAGCTCGTTCACGTTCCGCGCAACCCTCGAGGTCCCGCGCCAGCAGCGTCGGCCGATGCCGCCGCCGCGCGAGATGACGCTGAGCGGCCCGAGCGACGTGCAGCCGACCTCGCCCGCACACGCGCCGCAGGCCGAGCGCACGGAGGCACCGCAGGACGCGATCGCAGCGGCGATGGGCGGTGCACGCCGCGCGGCTCCGGTCGGCGCAGTGGCAGGGGCTCCTGCGATCGGCGGCGTAGGGCGGGTCGCACAGCCGACGGACGTATCACGGCTGCAGACGAACCGGGGCGAGGGCGCAGCGAAGGCCGCGCCGGTCACGTCCGAGAAGCCGATCGGACGGAACGATCCATGCCCCTGCGGCTCCGGGAAGAAATACAAGAAGTGCCACGGAGCTGCAGCCTGATCCAATCGTTTGAAGATGAACGTGGCCGGCTCAGAAATGGGCCGGCCGCTTCTGTGAGTAGAGGCAAGAGCACATGCGCGTTGGGGTAGTCGGGACGGGGTACGTAGGGCTGGTGGTCGGGGCATGCCTCGCCGACGCGGGCAACGACGTCATCTGCGCCGACGTCGACGAATCGAAGATCGCCCGCCTGAAGCAGAACGAGATCCCGATCTATGAGCCGGGTCTCGAGGAGCTCGTCGTCCGCAACCAGGCGGACGGCCGGCTGCGCTTCACGACGGACGTGGGCGAATGCGTGCGCGGCTCCGACATCATCTTCATCGCCGTCGGCACACCGCCCGGCGAGGACGGCAGCGCGGACCTCAAGCACGTGCTCGACGTGGCGGCGACGGTCGGCCGCAACATGGACGGCGAGAAGATCGTCATCACGAAGAGCACCGTCCCGGTCGGCACCGCCGCGAAGGTAAAGGCCGAGATCGGGCAGTACTCGAACCTTCCCGTCCACGTCTGCTCGAACCCCGAGTTCCTGAAGGAGGGCGCCGCGGTCGACGATTTCATGAAGCCGGACCGCGTCGTGATCGGCACCGACAGCGACTACGCCCGGAGCGTCCTCACCGAGCTGTACGCGCCCTTCGTGCGCACCGGGAACCCCATCCTGTTCATGGACGTCGCATCCGCCGAGATCACGAAGTACGCGGCGAACGCGATGCTCGCGACGCGCATCTCCTTCATGAACATGATCGC
>CAYMAF010000516.1:0-1679 GCA_964388365.1 uncultured Gammaproteobacteria bacterium
CGCGTCCTGCTCGAGGCGAAACGCCAGCTCCTCTACACGAGCCAGCCGATCAGCGAGATCGGCTACGCGCTCGGTTTCGACGATCCAGCGTACTTCACGCGCTTCTTCTCGAGGCGCGTAGGCATGTCCCCGCGCGCGTATCGGCTCCGCGGCCCCGTCGGCTGATCGTGGAGGGGGCAGGTCCCTCGTTTCCCGCGGGTTATCGGCCAGCGGCGACTGCGTGCTTGTTCGTTTCGGCTCCCGGCGGGGCTGCGAAGAGCCGTCCCCCGCGGGTGAATTCCCATTATCGGCAGTATCCTGTTGACAGCTGTTAGTAGAGCAAACAGTATGCGGTTCGAATCAGCCCTGGGGCGGGCCGGTGGGGGCCGTGGAGGAGGCTTTCGAACGGCGCTGACTCGTGATCGATATCGACGCCGCGGCTGACGGTGCGATCGTGGGTACGACGCGCTCGGCGATCTCGGCTTGCCGCGTCGAAAGCGTCGATCTTGCCGTCGCGAGGTGACCTTCGCACTCGACGGTGCTCTCGTGCGGCTCGAATGCGCTGCGTCGAGCGGCGACGCCCGGTGCTCGTGCTGCGGGATGGCCTTCGATCTCGGGGGGAGAAGCGGTCCCGGCCCGAGTCGGCTGCAGGAGTAATAAACTGAAGCGACGGCGCCGCACTCGTGTCGCCGTTCGTTCGTGTTGCGGTAGCGCTTCGCGCTGCCGTAAGCGATCAGCTTTTTCTTTGTCAGACGGAGAAGATCGATGCGGAGCTCTGCCGCCGGAGCCGCGGAGAAGGTTGCGGACGATAGTCGGGGGATCAGTCTGGGGGTTCTGCAGGACCTCCTCGGCTTCCATATCCGCCGCGCGCAGGTGCTGAACTTTCGCCTGTTCCACAAGCACGTGATCGATCCGGAGGCGACGCCGACCCAGTTCGCGATGCTGGTGCTGATCGAGGCCAACCCCGGCCTTTCTCAGGTCGAGCTGGGCGAGGTCCTCGACATGGATCGCGCGACGACGACGGCCGTCGTCGACAAGCTGCACGCGGCTCGCTGGATCAGCAAGGAGCGCTCGCGCGTCGACCGCCGTAAGCATGAGCTCCTGATCACCGACGCCGGGAAGCAAGCGCTGAAGTCGATGCTTCGCGCGGTGAGCGATCATGAGAAACAGTTCGCATCGGGTCTGACCGCCGACGAAGCCGTGCAGCTTCTCGCGTTGATGAGAAAGCTCGTCGAGACGGCGAACGGCCGCGGACGCGCGCAAGACTGAAACGAGGCGTTCTCCTCTCCCGCGGTCGGTCGGAGTAGATTACGCAGACGATCATCGCCGTTGAGAACCTCCCGGCTCGCGCCGGCATGGGGCACTTCGGTGATCCGACGAACGGACGGAGGAGAAGAAATGAAGGGATTGCGCGCCATGCTCGCGGCGGGATTGGCGTCATTGAGCGCCCTCGCGCTCGCCCAACCGGATCTCGAGGCGCTCGAACGAAGGCTTCGGCAGGTCGAGGATATCCTCGCGATTCAGCGCATTCTCGTCGACTACGCCGTCCACCTCGATGCGCGGAATTTCGACGCCTACCTGGAGCTGTTCGCCGAGGACGGCATTTGGCAGATCGGCGATACGGTCAGACGCGGGCGCGCCGAGATCAGGGCGATGCTCGAGGGGATGTACGACGACGTCGAGATCGAGCCGTTCGGCTA
>CAYMAF010000517.1:0-1674 GCA_964388365.1 uncultured Gammaproteobacteria bacterium
GCGTCGACGTCGACGTGAACACGCCGGCCGGCTTGTCGACGAGCCGGCCGGCGAGCCAAAGCTCGGTCGTCGAATCGAGAAAGGCCTTGAGCGGCGCGGCCATCGTGCCGAAACGGGTCGGGCTGCCGAGCAGCAGGCCGTCGCATTCGACGAGATCCGACGGCTCGGCGTACGGCGGCCCTTCGTCGGGCACCGCCGGAGCCGCGGCCTCGTGCGCCGGCGACACCGGCGGGACCGTCCGAACGCGCGCGGCCGCGCCGGCTGCTTCGACTCCGCGGGCAACTTGGCGCGCGAGCGCGGCCGTGCGCCCGCCGCGCGAGTAATACAGCACGAGGATCGTCGCTTCGCTCACTCGATGAGCTCCAGCACCTGCTCGGGCGGGCGCCCGATCTTCGCGCGCTGGCCGACCTCGACGATCGGCCGTTCGATCAGGATCGGATGCCGGACCATCAGCGCGATCAGCTCGTCGTCGCTCGCGGCCGCATCGAGGCCGCTTTCCTTCCATTCGGCCTCGTTTTTGCGGATCAGGTCGATCGGCCGCATGCCGAGTTTCTTCAGCAGCGCCCGCAGGCGCTTCTCGTTCGGAGGGGTCTTCAGGTACTCGACGACCTCCGGCTGGATGCCGCGCTCCTCGAGCAGCGCGAGCGTCGCGCGGGACTTCGAGCAGCGCGGGTTATGATAGATCTTCGTCGTCATCGGCGTGCGCCTCCTCGTCGTCGGTCACGTCGGGCCGGAGTTTAGGGACGCCGATCGGGCGTTTCCAGGGCGATCGGCGCCGGCCGTGCTATCCTTGCCCGAGCAGCCTCCATCCGGAGCTGACCCGTTTTGTCGATAAGAAGCACCATAGCGCGCAAACTGGTCCGGGTCCGGCTCGCCGCCGTCCATGCAGGGCTTTTCCTGGCCGCTTGCGCGACCTCTCCGCCCGTGCAGGAGATGAGCGACGCGCGGCAGGCGATCGCGGCGGCCGAGGAGGCCCGTGCCGCGGACTTCGCGCGCGAGCGGCTCGACGACGCGCGGCGCTTCCTCGAGACGGCCGAGCAGCAGCTGCGTGACGAGCAGTACGGCGCGGCGCGGCTGAACGCGATCCGCGCGAGAAACCGCGCGGTCGAAGCGCTCGAGGCGAGCCAGGAAGCGGCGCGGCAGCGCGAAGACGTCCCCGACGACCGTTCCCCGGAATGAGCGACGCGTCCGTCAAAGCGGTCCGCTATCTCGTCTCGGGCCGGGTCCAGGGTGTTTTTTTCCGCGGGGCGACGTCGGCGGAGGCGCGCCGCCTCGGGCTCTCGGGATGGGCGCGGAACCTTGCCGACGGGCGCGTCGAGGTCGTCGCGGCCGGTGCTGACGCGGCGCTGTCGGAGCTCGCGGCGTGGCTGTGGCAGGGGCCGCCGGCGGCCCGGGTCGAAGGGGTTCAGGTCGAGGAGTGGACCGAGCCCGTGCCGGAGGGCTTCGAGATCCTCCGCTGACGCCGTAGTCTCGAAGCACCGGGATCCGGCGCGCGCTCGTGCGTCAGAGACGGAACCACCTCGTGCGCAGCCGATCGAGCACGCGGTCCGAGTACCAGCGCTTACCGACGCTGCCGTTGTAGCGCGCGAGCCCGCGGATATAGTCGCCGTTTTCCATATCGAGGTAGTACTTCAGGATCCGGCAGCCGAGCAGCACGTTGAAGTCGATGTCGAA
>CAYMAF010000518.1:0-1674 GCA_964388365.1 uncultured Gammaproteobacteria bacterium
CGTGGGCTTCCTTGAACGCTCCCATGACGCTGTGCTCCTCGAGATATTCCTTGCGTTTAAAACGATATGCGGCGAGGGCGTACCGAGCCGCCGCCCGTCGCGCGAATGCGTGAGAAAACGGAGGCTTAGAAGCCTGCCTACGCCTCTGCCAGCTGCTGACCCGCCGAGCGAATGCCGGCGGAGTTGATGGCCGGGAGATATTGCGCCGGGTCCTGCCGCGATTTCAAGGATTTCTTGACGATTCCTTCGAGGTTCGGCCGCTTCTCCGCCGGCCCTTCGCCTTTGCCGATGCCGCCGCCGAGCTCGACGATCGTGTCGATGCCCTCGTCGAGCGCCGTCGTCAGGCACGCATACCATAGGACCGGATTGAAGAGCTGCAGGAACAGGCGGGACCGAATCGACGAAGCGTCGGGATCGTGCAGCCGGCCGGTATAGTTCGACAGGACCCCGATGCGCGGCTCGGCGAACGGCGTGCGATCGAGCACGGGCCGAAACTCGAGCGCGGCGTTGACCATCAGATACGTGTGGAACGCCCCTTCCGTATTCAGCCGAATCGCCCGCTTGCCGGGGAACCGGCTGCCGAGATCCTCGACGAGCGCATCGAGATCCGCATCGTCGCCCGCGACGACGGTCTGGTCAGGAAGGTTACAGCCGGCAACGCCGCAGAAATGGCGTTCCGCGAGCGCGGCCGCCGAGTCGGCATCGAGCGTCGTCGCAAGCATTCCGCCGCGGCCGAGCGCACCCATCAGCTCTCCGCGTTTCACGACGAGCGCGAGAGCGTCCTCGAAGCTCAACGCTCCGGCCGCGACGAGCGCGGTGTACTCGCCGAGGCTGTGGCCGGCGGCGAGCACGGGCCGGAATGCATCGCCGGCAACGGACTTCAGCGCCTCGAGGCACGCGACCTGGTGCGTCAGCAGCGCAGGCTGCGTGACGCGCGTCTGCTTCAGCTCGCCGCGCGGATCACGAAAGCTCGTCTCGCGCATGTCGTAACCGACGACTTCGCTCGCGCGCTCGTACACTTCCCGAGCGGCCGGAAATTCCTCGACGAGATCCGAGCCCATCCCGACGTACTGCGAGCCTTGGCCGGGAAAGACGAGCAGAATCTTCCGTTCAGACACGGGGCGGGTGATCCTTCGGGCAAGAAAAGGGGCGCACAGAATACGCCTTCCGGCGCGCTCGCCTCAAGCGACGCCGTCCCCCGCTGCAGCCTCGGCGAGACGCACCCAGTACGATGCGCCGATCGGCAGGATCTCGTCGTTGAAGTCGTACGACGGGTTGTGAATCATGCAGCTGCCCTCTCCGTCGCCGTTGCCGATGAAGACGTAACAACCGGGACGGCGCTCGAGCATCAGCGCGAAGTCTTCCGAGCCGAGCACGGGCTCCGCGCTCGTGCTGACGTTGTCGGGTCCGACGACGCCGGCCGCGGCCGCGGCCGCGAGCTCGACCGCGCCGGCATCGTTCATCACGGGCGGGACCTCGTGCACGTACTCGAGCTCCGCGCGCGCCCCGAGCGTTGCAGCGATCCCCGACAGGATCTCCTCGACGCGGCTCTTGAGGTGCGTGCGCACATCGGGCTCGAAGGCTCGCAGCGTGCCGCCGAGCTCGACCGTCTCGGGAATGACGTTGTGCGCATCGCCCGCATGAATCTTCGTGACGCTGACGACCGCCGAGCGG
>CAYMAF010000519.1:0-1663 GCA_964388365.1 uncultured Gammaproteobacteria bacterium
GAACGCCTGCGCCGCGAGGCTCACGTACACGGGCACCGTGACGACCGGCACGATCTTGCTGACCGCCGTCAGCGCGACGGACAACGCGACCTCGCCCCGCGCGAGATACGTGAACATCGTCGACGTCGACGCGGACGGGCTCGCGGCGAGCAGAACGAGCCCGATCGCGAGCGCCGGCTCGAGACGGAACGCCGCCGCGACCGCGAACGCGAGCAGCGGGAAGACGCCGAACATCCCGACGAGCCCGAGCACGACCGCGAGCGGCGCGGCCGCCACGGCGCGGAAGTCCGCGGGACGCAAACCCATGCCGACCGCGAGCATCATCATCGCGATGACGATCGGCAGGAGCACGTCGATGGGGACGCCGGCTTGCAAAGTTGACTTTTCCCGCCCGCGCGTTTCTGATTATCGGCGAAGCCTATCGTTGCCGCGGACGCGACCGCAAGGCTGCCGGAAGAATAATTCGAAGCTCGAGCCCTGCCTGCCCGCTTGCACTCCAACGACGACATCATCGATCTTGCCTATTCCGCCGCCGTCGACCCGGCAGTGTGGCCGCAAGCCGTCCGCTCGATGTCGCGCCGCTACGAGGCGATCGCGGCGGGCCTCTACGTGGCCGACTTCGCCGCGCGCCGCGTCGAGATGCTCTCCGTGCAGGGGATCGACCCGTCCTACGTGAAAAGTTACGTCGACGACCATCTCTGCGATAACCCGTGGTCGATCGATGCGATGCAGGCCGTCGGCCGAATCCGCACGGACACGTCCCTGGACGACCATCACCGCCGCCCGGGCTACTATCGGTCGACCGCGCTCTTCAACGACTGGATGAAGCCGCAGGACTTCATCTACACCCTCGGCGTAAACCTGTCCGCGGAGCCGACGCGGCAGACGAAGCTGTTTCTGTACCGGCCGAGGTGCGCGGGGCCGTATACCGCTCGCGACGTCGCGGCTTTCCGCAGGCTGATTCGGCATCTGATCAATGCGGTGAAGGTCGCCGACCGCTTTGCCGCCGCACGTCGGGAAGCCGGCGAGCTACGGCACGTGCTCGACCGGCTGCGGTTCGGCGTCGTGCTGCTCGCGGATAACGGCTCGGTGCTCGAGGCCAATGCGTTCGCCGCGCAGCTGTTCGAGCGGCGCGACGGGCTGGCCGTGATTCAAGGGCAGCTGGTCGCGACGCATCGCCCGAGCGGGGCCGCGCTGACGCGCACGCTGCGCGCGGCCGTCGACGTCCACCGCGGCATCGACGCCGACGCTCCGGAGCCGTGCGATCTCGAGCGCGGCAACGGCATTCAGCCGCTGTCCGCCCTCGCCCTGCCGTTGCCGAAAGGGCCCGACGTCTTCGGCGTGCGACGCGCCGCCGTCGCGCTGCTCGTCACCGATCCCGGCGTCGAAACCCGCGTGCCGGTCGAGCGTCTGCGCCAGCGGTTCCGGCTGACGAGCTCGGAGGCTCGGCTCGCGGCCGCGCTGATGCAGGGACAGCGTCTGCGCGATGCGGCCGAGCAAGCGGGCCTGACCTACGAGACCGCGCGCTGGTACTTGAAGTCGACGTTCCAGAAGACCGGCACGACTCGACAGGCCGATCTCGTGCGCCTGCTGCTGTCCGAGCCGCAGCTGTTGCTGCCGGAATAGTCGTCGCCGCTGCCGCCGCCGGCACGTTCGGATGCCC
>CAYMAF010000520.1:0-1657 GCA_964388365.1 uncultured Gammaproteobacteria bacterium
CGAGGAGACGCACGATGGCACGTTATTTTCGACGCAAGAAGTTCTGCCGCTTCACCGCGGAAGGTGTCGAGGAGATCGACTACAAGGATCTCGCGACGCTGAAGCAGTACATCACGGAGACGGGCAAGATCGTTCCGAGCAGGATCACCGGCACGCGGGCGCCGTATCAGCGTCAGCTCGCGACGGCGATCAAGCGCGCGCGTTTCCTCGCGCTGCTGCCGTATACAGACCGGCATTGACCGGCGGCGCCGCGCGGCCTCGCCGTCGGCGCCGGGCCGCGGCCTCGCGTGTCCGGGCGGTGCACTCCGGGCGCGCGGCGCGCGCCGCCGGCCCGCGTCGGCTCGCCGCTCGCCGGACCCGTGATGAAGGGCTTTCTCGACTGGTTGCTCGCTCGGCGGCATAGGCCGATTCTGCTCGCGGCCGCCGCGAGCTTGCTCGTGCCGGTCGTGACGGCCGCGCTCGTCGCGCTCGAGACGCTGCGCAGCGGCATGCGGGACACGCTGCCGGGCGCCGCGATCGGTGCGGGCGCGGTTGCGGCGCTGCTGCTCGTGTCGGCGCGGGTGCAGGGCGAGGCCGGCTCGGTGGCCTCGGTCTACGCGGGGCTCGTGGTCTTCACGTTCGCCGCGGGGCTCGGGCTCGGCGTGCTGCTGCGCTGGGCCAAAGGGCTTGCGCTCGCGTTCCGGGCGCTCGTCGTCGTCGCAGCCGGCGCGGTGCTCGTTCTGAGCCTGTTCGGGCCGGGCGGGGGCGAACTGCTCGCGCCACTGTTCGACCATCTCGTCGCGATCGGCGCGCAGGGCGCGACCGACGAGCAGCTCGCCGCGTTCCGCGAGGCGCAGCCGCTCGTGCTCGGCCTGCTCGCGGCGGCGGCGCTCTGTGCGCTGACGGCGGCGCTGTTCCTCGCGTACTGGCTGTGCGGCATCGCGGTCGGCGATACTCGCTTCGGCAAAGAGTTTCGCGAGTTGCGGCTCGGACGCTCGCTCGGCATACCGGCCATGGTGCTGATCACGGCCGGTCTGGTATTGGGCGCACCGCTGGTACAGAATTTGACGGCGCTCGCGCTCGTTGGATTCGTGTTTCAAGGGCTCTCGGTGATGCACGCTTGGGCCCACGCGCGGCGCTGGCACGCGGCGCTCGTCGCCGGCGTCTACGTGCTGCTCATCACGCCGCTGACCGGCGTCGCCGTGCTGGGGCTGAGCGCCGTCGGCTTGATGGATAACTGGTTCGATCTGCGCGCGCCGCTGCGCCCGCGAACCTGAATGGAGACGACCTAGATGCAAGTCATTCTGCTCGAGAAGATCGACAACCTGGGCGGTATCGGCGACCTCGTCAACGTGAAGCCCGGCTATGCGCGCAACTACCTCATCCCGAAGGGGAAGGCGACGGTCGCGACGCCCGAGAACATCGCGAAGTTCGAGGAGCGGCGTGCCGAGCTCGAGGCGCGTGCGGCCGAGGAGCTCGCGCAGGCGAAGGAACGGGCGAAGAAGCTCGAGGGCCAGGCGGTCCGCATCAAGGCGCAAGCGGGGCCGGAGGGCAAGCTGTTCGGCTCGATCGGCACGACGGATATCGCCGAAGCGCTCACCGCGCTCGGCGTCGAGGTCGAGCGCAGCGAGGTGCGGCTGCCGGACGGCCCGCTCCGCGTCGTCGGCGATCACGAGGT
>CAYMAF010000521.1:0-1649 GCA_964388365.1 uncultured Gammaproteobacteria bacterium
TGACGATGCTGCAGCTGGCCGGTCCGACGGCCGAGACTGCGTTCCGCCTCGCGAAACTCGCCGCGCGCCTGCGCGAGCGTGTGCCCGCGATTCGTGGCGTCGACGCGCATTTCGTTCATTTCGTGCATCTCGAGCGGCCGCTCGAGGCGCGTGAGCGCGGCGTGCTCGACGCGCTGCTCGCGTACGGCGAGGCGGCGGCCCGTGCGCCCGAGCCGCGCGACGGCGGGCATCGGTTCTCGTTCTACGTCGTCCCACGGCTCGGCACGATCTCGCCGTGGGCGTCGAAGGCGACCGATATCGCTCGGATGTGCGCGCTGCCGGTGCACCGAGTCGAGCGCGGGCGGGTCGTGACGCTCTCGGCGGATCGTCCACTCGACGGCGCCGAGACGGCGCGGATCGCGCCGCTGCTCCACGATCGGATGACCGAGTCGCTGCTCGACGCGGCGCCGACCGAGTCACAGCTGTTCGCGGCGCATGCGCCGCGCGCGGGGGCGAGCATCGACCTGCTCGGCGCCGGCCGCGCCGCGCTCGAGCGGGCGAACACGGAGCTCGGCCTCGCGCTCGCCGACGAGGAGATCGACTATCTCGTCGAGCAGTTCTCGGCGCTCGGCCGCAACCCGACCGACGTCGAGCTGATGATGTTCGCGCAGGTCAATTCCGAGCACTGCCGCCACAAGGTGTTCAACGCGAGCTGGATCATCGACGGAGAGCCGGTCGAGAAGAGCCTGTTCCAGATGATCCGCAACACGCACGCCGTCTCGCCGGGCGGCGTGCTGACCGCGTACGCCGACAACGCCGCGGTGCTCGAGGGACCCGTCGCCGAGTGGTGGTTCCCGGATCCCGAGACCGGCGTCTACCGCGCGGTCATCGAGCCCGCGCATCTCGTGATCAAGGTCGAGACGCACAATCACCCGACGGCGATCTCGCCGTTCCCGGGCGCCGCGACCGGCGCCGGCGGCGAGATCCGCGACGAGGGCGCGACCGGCCGCGGCGCGCGGCCGAAGGCCGGGCTCGCGGGGTTCACGGTCTCGCACCTCGAGATCCCCGGCTGGGAGCAGCCGTGGGAGGCGAAGGGCCCCGGACGGCCCGGCCGGATCGCATCGCCGCTCGCGATCATGCTCGAAGGGCCGATCGGCGCGGCGCAGTTCAACAACGAGTTCGGCCGGCCGAGCCTCGCGGGCTATTTCCGCACGTGCCTGCTCGAGGCCGACGGCGAATGGCGCGGCTATCACAAGCCGATCATGATCGCCGGCGGCGTCGGCAACGTGCGCACGGCGCAGGTGAAGAAGGCGAAGCCCGGCCCCGGCGCGAAGCTCGTCGTGCTCGGCGGGCCGGCGATGCTGATCGGCCTCGGCGGCGGGGCAGCGTCGTCGCAGAAGAGCGGCGAAGGCGAGGAAGCGCTCGACTTCGCGTCCGTGCAGCGCGGCAACCCCGAGATGCAGCGGCGCGCTCAAGAAGTCATCGACGCGTGCTGGGCGCTCGGCGAGCGTAACCCGATCGCGGCGATTCACGATATCGGCGCAGGCGGGCTTTCGAACGCGGTGCCCGAGATCGTCGATCATTCGGGCTGCGGCGCGATCGTCGATCTCGCGCTCGTGCCGAGCGACGAGCCCGGCATGAGCGCGATGGAGCTCTGGGCGAACGAATCG
>CAYMAF010000522.1:0-1640 GCA_964388365.1 uncultured Gammaproteobacteria bacterium
GCGGCGCGCTCGATCGACTCCGACTACTCCGCGAGCGGCTCTGCCGACGTGTCGCTCATTCCCGACGTGCGCGCGAAATAGGCCGCGATCGCCGCGATATCGTCGTCGCTGATCTCCGTCTTCCGAAAGGGCGGCATCGAGCCCGAGCCCTTGCGCAGGAACATTCGAAGCACCTCGTAGCTCGCGAGATCGGGCCGCTCGGTAATGTACGGCGACAGCGCGCCGCGGTACTTGAGCGTCAGTGATTCCGGGCCCGGAAGCATCTCGATCGCGGCACCTTCCGGCAGCGCATCGTGGCAGGGCGCGCAGATCGTGCGATAGATCTCGGCGCCGCGCTCGGCGGCCGCATCGTCGGGCTCTTGTGCGCCGGTCGACGTCAGAACGAGCGCTGCAAGCAGGCCGGCCAGCGCACGAATCTTCCGCGTCATGCTTGGTCGTCCCACGTGTGGCGGTACTGCCGGAACGCGCTCGGCCAGACGCCGCCGCGTCCGGGCGCGAGAATGCCGTTCGGGTCGAGGGCGTCCTTGATCGTCTCGTGAAACCGGCGCAGCGCGTTGTCCCCGAACGAGTACGTGGAGCTCACGTAGTCCTGGTACGACGGGGGCGAGCGGTAGTCGCCGAAGCCGTTGTCGGCACCGACGCGAATCAGGTGCAGCAACGCGCGATGCGCCTGCTCCGGGTCGTCTGGGAGCGGGAAGACCATCTGATACGCGAACATCGCCCAGACGAGGGGCGTCGATAGCGCGGCGTTGAACGGCGGGAGCCCCAGGTCGAGGAACGCGTCGCCGAAGACTCGCTGCGCTTTGAATACGGCCTCGCCGCTGCGCGGCAGGATCGGGAAGAAGCCCGCATGCGCGACGACTTGGCCGTCCGGATTCGCCGGCGAGCGCGTGTTGACGAGCGACCATGCATCCATCGACGGGATGCCCTGGCTCGCCAGCCGGTGCCATAAGCCATTGCGGAACCAGGGTCGCGGGTTGAATAGCTGCTCCTCGGTCAACGGCACGTCGAGACTTTCGCCTTCGACGAAGGTCGTTCCGGGAATCTCGCGAGCGAAGCGGTCCTTCGCATACTCCCAATTCGCGAGGCAGGTCGCTTCGGGGCCGTAGAACTGGAGCTCGATGTGCCAGGCCGGCAGCCCGGCGTCGGCCGCGTAGCGGTCGAGCTCGGCGTCGTCCGCGCCGCCCCGCCGGTTGACGGCCGCTCTGAATCCGGGATCGCCGAGCAGCGCCCGCAGCGGGCTTTCGTAGAAGACCTCGCCGATCATGTGCGAGTCGGAGAGGTAGTTCACGATCTTCACGGCCGGAATCAGATCGCGGCGTTTCGGAATTCGGATCAGGCCCGTGCGGTAATGCTCGGGCTGCGGCATCAGCCTGAATCCCATCTTCGTGACGATGCCGAAATTCGCTTGCGGGAAGAGCCCCGCCGGATCGGGCCCGTAACCGTGTCTATATTCCTGCCAAGTGTCGGCGGCCGGGAGCGCGCCCATGCCCGTGCGCATGATCTCGCCGTTCGGCAGCACGACCTCGACGCCGCAGATCGCGTTCGCGTGCTCGCGGAAGAACGGCATCGTGTAGCCCATGCCCCGATCGAGCGCGTTGCCGACGAGGCCGCCCCAGCCGACGTCCGCGCAGTCGATC
>CAYMAF010000523.1:0-1617 GCA_964388365.1 uncultured Gammaproteobacteria bacterium
TATCCATATCCGGGAAAGCCCGAATCCCACCGCTGGGCAAAGCCCGTTTGCGGAATGATTGCGTATCGCGCAGTGTGGCGGACCGCGGCGCGCGAAGAAAATAGGCGGCGATACCGGTCCGAGCCGGCCGCGCGCCCGCCTTCCGGCCCGGCGTGCGGACGTCCTATCGCGGTCCGCTTCTGCGACGGACGGAACCTCGGCGGAGCCTGCGATCTCGTCCACCGATCCGCTCCGCCCGCGTTCGTCGAGCCATCGCCCTTTGCCGCCCGTCCCGGGAAAGCCGTGCATCGTTCCCTCCTGTGAGAACGGGCTTTCTGCTTGCAAATAACGAGCCGAACCGTGACGAGAGCAGAAATTTCTATCGCGAGAACAAGCGCGCGGCGGTGCTTGATCGAGGCAGGGGTCAGACGCGATGCTCGGCGGTCCCGGTATCGCACAGTTCGAAGCCTGCCGGAGGCAACGGAAACGAGAGATCGCTGCACCGCCATACGCGAAGGGGGATGCGGCGGCCGCCGCATCCCCCTTCTCGAGGCGTGCGCTCGTTCGAGCTTCAGGCCGGCGAGCTGCTGAGCCGCGCGCTCCTCTCTCGCTCGCTGCCGGACTCCTCGCCTTCCACCTCCTCGGCGGACGGTCCCTCCGGACGCAGCTTCAGGAAGAAGAGCATGGCGGCGCCGAACAGCGACCCGAGCCCCATGATCAGCGACACGGTCGGGAGCGTGAACTCCGCATCGAACAGAAAGCCCGCGATGATCGGCGCGATGACCGCGCCGCCGCGGCCGACGCCGATCGCGAAACCGGTACCCGATGCGCGAACGTGCGTCGGGAACGCGTGCGCAAAGATCGCATAGAGCCCGACGATACCGGCATTCGTGCAGAACCCGGCCGCGAAGCAGATCATCGACAGACGGGCGAGATCTTCCGGCGCGTTGCCGAAGATCGTGACCATGACCGTCGACAGCATGAGCACCGCGATCGTCAGTCCCTTCAGCGGGAACCGCAGCGTCAGCAGACCGAACACCGCGCCGCCGGTCGCACCGCCCGCGTTCACCCAAACGAGCACGCCCGCCGCGGACGAGGACTCGAAGCCCATCCGGGTGACGATCTCCGGGACCCACTTGATGATGTAGTAGAACGTCGTGATGTGGAAGAAATACGCCGCCGTGACGAGCAGCGTCAGCGTGATCAGCCCGGGCGCGAAGAGGCTGGCCGCCGAGCGCGACTGGGCTTGCTCGGAGATTCGCGGCAGCGCGCTGATCGTCGCGTGTCCCATGCGTGCGAGCGTTGCGTTGATCCGCTCGAGCGCGCGAGCCGGCTGCTTGCGGGCAAGCCAGTGAACCGACTCCGGCACGAAGAAGTAGACGAGCGGAATGAACATCGCGGTGACGATCCCGCCGAAGACGAAAATCGGCCGCCACCCTGAGTAGATCGCGAGCAGCTTCGCCGCGATCATTCCGCCGACGACCGCACCGACCGGATAGCCGATCGCCATCAGCGAGACGCACAGATGCTTGCGCTTCGAGTTCGAGAACTCGGCCGCGACGGCATTGATCGCCGCAAGCATCCCGCCGATGCCGAGGCCGGTCAGCACCCGCCAGAACGACAGCGTGATGATGCCGG
>CAYMAF010000524.1:0-1617 GCA_964388365.1 uncultured Gammaproteobacteria bacterium
CACCTGTGCCGCGGCAACGCGAAGAGCCGCTGGTTCGCGGAAGGCGGATACGAGCCGATCGCCGAGGTCATCTTCAACGAGCTCGACGTCGACGGCTTCTTCCTCGAGTACGACGACGAGCGCTCGGGCGGATTCGAGCCGCTCCGGTTCGTGCCGAAGGGCAAGAAGATCGTTCTCGGTCTCGTCTCGACGAAGCACGGCGCGCTCGAGGACAAGGACAGGATCAAGCGGCGTATCGACGAGGCGGCGCGGCACCTCCCGCTCGAGCAGCTTTGCCTGTCGCCGCAGTGCGGCTTCGCGAGCATCGCCGAGGGCAACCGCATCACGCAGGACGACGAGAAGCGCAAGCTCGGCCTCGTGCTCGAGATCGCCCGGGAAGTCTGGGGCTGATGGCGGCCGCGTGGCGCCGTCCGGCGCGGCGCCGCGCTTTCCAGCCCCGGCTCAGAACCTATAGGCTTCCGACCGCTGCAGCCACAGATCGCGGTCGAGCCGCCACTCTCCGCCCTCCTCGTGCCAGATGTGAGCAAAGCGGCCGAAGCCTAGCCTTGCGCCGTCGCCGCGGTCGATGACCTCGTAATCGCCGTGCACGAGAATCATGTCGATGCCGTCGACAGCGTGCGTCACCGTCAGCACGGTCAACGGATCGTCCTCGCCGAAATCCTCCGCCCAGAACGCGCCGATCTCGCCGCGGCCGATGATCGTCGGTGCACCGTGCATCATCAGCCGGGCGTTCTCGGAGTACACGGCCGCGAGCGCCTCGGCGTCGTGCCGATTGTAGGCGTCGCTCCATCGGTCGGCGAGCGCCTGCACGTCCACTTTCAGCGCGGCCCGATCGTACGGCTCGTGCGGCTGGTTCCACAGATCCCTATCGAGCCGCCACTCGCGGCCGCCGTCCTGGATCCAGAGATGGGCGAACCTGCCGAGGCCGAGAACTTGTCCGTCGTCGCGGCCTATGACCCGATAGTCGCCGTGCACGAGAATCATGTCGACGCCGTTGACCGAATGCGTCACCGTCAGCACGGTCAGCGGATTGCCTTCGCCGAAATCCTGAGCCCAGAAAGACGTGATCGGATCCCGGCCGGCGATCGTCGGCGAACCATGCATCATCAGGCGTGCGTCCTCGGTATAAAGCTCTCCGAGCGCCGCGGGGTCGTGACGGTTGTACGCCTGAGCCCACCGGTCGGCGAGACCTTGCACGCCGGTCTGCGCTTCGGCGATGCAGAGCGCGAAGGCCAGCATCGCGGCGCATGAGCCGATTACCGCTCTCATCGTTCTTCTCCGTTCACTGCGACGCTGCCAGCATCGCGAACGGCGCGGGCCGAGACCATCGGTGATAGCCGAACCTCCGTCTTCGAGGCGGTTCGGCCGCTGGAAACTTCGGACGGCTACCTAGATGCAGAGGACGAAGCAGGGAGAGATCGAGGACGAGGCGGCGGCAGGGAATCTATACGCCAAGCATTCGCCGCACGATGCCGTCGTTCCTGAACGCGTGGTAGACGGCCCCCGCGATGTGCACCGACAGGACCGCGAGCAGCGCCCAGCCGGTCCAGAGGTGAATGTCGGAATAGAGAATGTTCAGCTCTTCGTTCTCGTAGCCCCAGTTCGGCAGATCGATCG
>CAYMAF010000525.1:0-1609 GCA_964388365.1 uncultured Gammaproteobacteria bacterium
AGTGGATCGCCGAGCGCGGCTACGACGAGAAGATGGGCGCGCGGCCGATGGCGCGGGTCATCCAGCAGCACATCAAGCGGCCGCTCGCCGAGGAGCTCTTGTTCGGTAAGCTCGTCGACGGCGGGCACGTGCGGGTCGACGTCTCGCCGGACGGCGAGGCCCTCGAGCTGATCACCGAGCCCACGACGCGAGAGCTCGAGCATATGCCGGAGTAGCGGCACGCGGCCGCAGGGTCCGATCCGTCAGGGTCGGCCCCTGAGCGCGGCGCAGAGCAGAGGGCGCGGTTTCCGCACCCTCGGCGGCAGGCACGAGCGATGCGACCGGACCTCGGCGGTCACCGTGTCCGGTAGACGATGCGTCCCTTCGTCAGATCGTACGGCGTGAGCTCGACCGTGACCCGGTCGCCCTTCAGAATGCGGATATAGTTCTTGCGCATCTTGCCGGAGATGTGCGCGGTGACGACGTGCCCGTTCTCGAGCTCCACGCGGAAGGTCGTGTTCGGTAATGTCTCCGTTACCGTGCCTTCGAGTTGAATTGCGTCTTCTTTCGCCACTGAAACAATCGTCGTCGCCCTGAGCGGGGCGCAGCATTGTTACACAACCGCGGGGGAAGCGGCAAACGGGGGCGGGCCGGAAATAACGCCGCGCAATCGCGCGCTACGGGCAGCGCGAGGCCGCGGTAGACGCATCGTTCTCGTGCCGTTGCGCGAGCCACGCTTCGAAGTCCGCAGTCCACGTCTCGACGCGTCCGGGCTCGGCGCAGAGCTCCTTCAACAGCTTCAGGAAACGCTTCCGAGGTATGTCGACGGCGCCGAGGCTCGTCAGATGCGCGGAGGCGATCTGGCAGTCGATCAGGCCGATATCCCGGGCGCGCAGATACGAGACCGCGGCGACGAACGCGGCTTTCGACGCATCCGTGACCCGAGCGAACATCGATTCGCCGAAGAAGACCCGGCCGATCGCGACGCCGTACAGTCCGCCCGCGAGCTCGCCGTCGCGCCACGCCTCGAACGAATGCGCCCAGCCGAGCGTATGCAGCAAGCGATAGGCGTCGCTCATCTCGTCGGTGATCCACGTGCCGGTCCCGTAGCGCCTCGGTGCGGCGCACGCGCGGATGACCCGGTCGAACGCGGTATCGGCGGTGATCCGAAAGATCTCGCGCCGGACCACGCGGCGCAGGCTCCTCGAGACGCGCAGGTCCTCGGGGAAGAGCACCGCACGCGGGTTCGGGCACCACCACAGGATCGGCTGACCGCGCTCGTACCAGGGAAAGATCCCGCGGCGATACGCCGAGAGCAGGCGCTCCGGCCGCAAATCGCCGCCTGCCGCGAGCAGCCCGTTCGGCTCGTCGAGGGCCAGATGTGGCGGCGGGAACGCATCCACGCCGGCACCGGCCGGAAGCCAGCGTATGCCGCTCATATCAGCTCGGTATCGCGGCGGTCGTGTCGATACGGCACATGGTCGTCGAGGTAGTCGATATAAGCATCCACCTGCGCCGTCTCGTGGGTCAAGAACTGCTGAACGGCACGGTGGAAGCGCGGATCGGACAGCCGGTGCCAGGACCACGTCGGGGTCGGCGTGAAGCCGCGGCTGATCTTGTGCTCGCCTTG
>CAYMAF010000526.1:0-1594 GCA_964388365.1 uncultured Gammaproteobacteria bacterium
GCAAGCTGTTCTCGCCGGTAGCGCTGACGATCAGCTTCGCGCTCGGCGCGTCGCTGCTCTTGTCGTTGACGGCGATCCCCGTCTTCTCGTCGTTCCTGCTCGAGCACGCCCGGCACGAAGAGCCGTGGCTGCCGCGCAAGCTCGCGGAGTTGTACGAGCCTGCGCTGCGGTACAGCCTCGCGCACGGGAACCGTGTGATCGCTGCCGCCGCCGTTGCGCTCGCTGCGACCGCAGTCGCTTACCCGTTCATCGGTAAGACATTCATGCCGACGATGGACGAGGGCGATGTGATCGTGCAGGTCGAGAAGCTGCCGTCGATCACGCTCGATCAGTCGGTCGAGACGGATCTGCGCGTCGAACGCGCGCTGCTCGATGCCGTGCCCGAGCTGAGGCGCGTGGTCGCGCGCGTCGGGTCCGACGAGATCGGGCTGGATCCGATGGGGCTCAACGAATCGGATATGTTCTTCGTGCTCGCGCCGCGCAACGAATGGCGCGCTCGCAGCAAGGAGGCCTTGATCGAGATGATGCGCGAGGTGCTCGACGGCTTCCCGGGCCTCGCTTACGGCTTCACTCAGCCGATCGAGATGCGCACGTCCGAGATGCTGACCGGCGTGCGCGGTGACGTCGCCGTGAAGCTGTTCGGCCCCGACCTCGGCGAGCTCGAGCGGCAGGCGAGCGAGATCGAGGCCGTGCTGCGCTCGATCGACGGCAGCGAAGACGTGTTCGTCGCGCGCAACACCGGCGTGCAGTATCTGAACCTCGGTATCGATCGGGAGATGGCGGGCCGCCTCGATCTCGACGGGGACGAGCTTCAGAGGCTGCTTCGCGCGCAGATCGAAGGGCTTCCGGTCGGCATCGTGCAGGAAGGCGTGCAGCGGACGCCCCTCGTGATCCGCGCCGACGCCGACGTCGGGTCGGCCGCCGGGCTTGCAGGTTTGCCGCTGCCTATCGAAGGCGCGGGGCTCGCCCTCGTCGAGTCGGTCGCGAAGCTGTCGCGGCTCGACGGAGTCGTTTCGGTGACGCGGGAGCGCGGCCAGCGCTTCGCGGTGATTCGCACGAACGTCGTCGGGCGCGATCTCGTCGGGTTCGTCGATGAGGCGCGCCGGCGCGTGGCCGACGAGGTGGATCTGCCGCCCGGCTATTACGTCGAGTGGAGCGGTGAGTTCGAGAACCAGCAGCGCGCTGCGGCGCGCTTGGCGGTCGTCGTCCCGGTCTCGCTCGGGTTGATTTTCTTGCTCCTCTACTCGACTTTCGGATCGTTCCGCCAAACCGTGCTCGTGCTGATGAACGTGCCGTTCGCGCTGATCGGCGGAGTCTTCGCGCTGCTGTTGACCGGCGAGTATCTTTCCGTTCCGGCGTCGGTCGGCTTTATCGCATTGCTCGGAATCGCGGTGCTGAACGGTGTGGTGATGGTCAGCTATTTCAATCAGCTTCGCGCGCGCGGCGCGAGCCTCGACGAGGTCGTCGTCGAGGGCGCCAAGCGGCGGCTCCGGCCCGTCATGATGACCGCGAGCATCGCGGCATTCGGGCTCGTGCCGTTGCTCTTCGCGACCGGGCCGGGCTCGGAGATTCAACGGCCGCTCGCGATCGTCGT
>CAYMAF010000527.1:0-1593 GCA_964388365.1 uncultured Gammaproteobacteria bacterium
GCGACGAGTCCGACAAGGACGGCATGCGCATCGTGATCGAGCTGCGCCGCGGCGAAAACGCCGACGTCGTGCTGAACAACCTCTACAAGCAGACGCCTTTGCAGAGCGTGTTCGGCATCAACATGGTCGGTCTGGTCGACGGCCAGCCAAGGCTGCTGACGCTGAAGGATCTGCTCGAGACGTTCCTACGCCATCGGCGCGAGGTCGTCACCCGGCGCACGCTGTTCGACCTCAGAAAGGCGCGCGAGCGGGCCCACGTCCTCGAGGGCCAGGTGGTTGCGCTCGCGAACATCGACGAGGTCATCGAGCTGATCAAGGCTTCGCCGTCTCCGGCCGACGCGCGCGTCGCGCTGTGCGCGCGCGTCTGGCGGCCCGGCGCCGTCGTCGCGATGCTCGAGCGGGCCGGCGCGGCGAGCACGAGGCCCGAGGATCTCGTCGAGGAGTGCGGGCTGACGGACGAGGGCTACCGCCTGTCGACGATCCAGGCCCAGGCGATCCTCGATCTCCGACTGCACCGCTTGACCGGTCTGGAGCAGGATAAGTTATCCCGAGATTACAGTGACTTAATAGACAATATTAAGGAATATCTTCATATCCTGTCGGACCCGGACAAGCTCGAGTCCGTGATCCGCGGCGAGCTGCTCGAGGTTCGCGAGCGCTACGCCGATCCGCGCCGCACGGAGATCGTCGAGGATTACAACGAGCTCACGATCGAGGATCTGATTCCGGAGGAGTCGCTCGTCGTCACGCTGTCGCACGCGGGCTATGCGAAGGCGCAGCCGGTCGAGGACTATCACGCGCAGCGGCGCGGCGGGCGCGGCCGCGCGGCGGCGCGGGTCAAGGACGAGGATTTTATCGACCACCTATTCGTCGCGCATTCGCACGACACGCTGCTGTGCTTCTCGAGCCGCGGCAAGGTCTACTGGCTGAAGGTCTATCAGCTTCCGCAAGCGGGCTCCGGATCGCGCGGGCGGCCGATCGTGAACCTGCTGCCGCTCGAGGATGACGAGCGCATCACGACGGTCCTGCCGATCAAGAGCTACGACGAGGATAAATTCGTGTTCTTCGCGACGACGCAGGGCACGGTGAAGAAGACGCCCCTCGTCGCGTTCTCGCGCCCCCGCACGGCCGGCATCATCGCGATCGATCTGCGTGCGGACGACCGGCTGGTCGGCGCCGGGATCACCGACGGCCAGCGCGAGATCATGCTGTTCGCGAGCTCCGGCAAGGCGATCCGGTTCTCCGAGGACGACGTGCGGCCGATGGGCCGGACGGCCGCGGGCGTCAGAGGGCTGCGTCTTGCGAACGGCGACGACCAAGTCATCGGTCTCGCGATCCTCGACCAGGGTCCGATTTTGCTCGCGACGGAGAACGGCTACGGGAAGCTGACGCCGGCCGAGGAATTCCCGAGGCAGGGCCGCGGCGGTCAGGGCGTCATCTCGATTCGCACTTCGGAGCGTAACGGCCGCGTGGTCGCCGCGCTCCAGGTCTCGACGGAAGACGAGATCATGCTGATCACGTCGAACGGCACGCTCGTCCGCACGCCGGTCGCGGAGATCTCGGTGCTCGGCCGCAATACCCAGGGCGTGCGGC
>CAYMAF010000528.1:0-1581 GCA_964388365.1 uncultured Gammaproteobacteria bacterium
GGCGATATGTCCGGCGACGTGTTCGGCAACGGCATGCTGCTGTCCGAGCAGATCAGGCTCGTCGCCGCATTCGACCACCGGCACATCTTCATCGACCCGGCCCCGGATCCCGCGGTCGGCTACGCCGAGCGCAAGCGGCTTTTCGCGCTGCCCGCATCATCCTGGGACGACTACGACCGCTCGAAGCTCTCGCGCGGCGGCGGCATCTATTCGCGCCAGGCGAAGTCGATCACGCTGTCGCGCGAGGCTTGCGACGCGCTCGGCATCACGACGCCGACGCTGACGCCGCCCGAGCTGATCCGCGCGGTGCTGAGAGCGCCGGTGGATCTGCTCTGGAACGGCGGCATCGGCACTTACGTGAAAGCGAGCGACGAGCCGCACGCGAGCGCCGGGGACCCTGCGAACGACTCGGTTCGCGTCGACGGCGCTGCGCTACGCTGCCGGGTCGTCGGCGAAGGCGGCAACCTCGGCTTCACGCAGCGAGGGCGCATCGAGTACGCGCTGCGCGGCGGACGAATCAACACCGACTTCATCGACAACTCGGGCGGCGTCGATTCCTCGGATCGCGAGGTCAATCTCAAGATCCTGCTGAATGGCGCGATGGCCGCGGGCGAGCTGACCCGCGCGAGGCGCGATCGGCTGCTCGCCGAGATCGAGAGCGATATCGTGCTCGGCGTTCTCGCGAACAATTACGCCCAGACCCAGGCCCTTTCGATCATGGCCGCCCGGGCTGCGGAGCGCCTTGGCGAGGACCGTGCGCTGATCCGCATGCTCGAGGCCGAGGCCGGGTTCGATCGGCGGCTCGAGTTCCTCCCGAGCGACGACGAGCTCGACGAACGGCAGAAGGCCGGCATCGGCCTCACGCGTCCCGAGCACGCGGTCGTGCTCGCGTACGCGAAGATCCATCTGACCGCGAGCCTCGTCGCGACCGATATCCCCGACGACCCCTACTTCGCCGCCGAGCTCGAACGCTACTTTCCGGCCCGCGTCCGGCGGCGCTTCAAAGCACGCATCGCCGAGCATCCGCTACGGCGGGAGATCGTCTCGATGCTGCTCTCTGGCAGCATCGTCAACCGCATGGGACCGTTCTTCGCGCTTCGCGCGCGTGACGAGGTCGGCGCAACGGCAGCGCAGATCGCGCGTGCGTACTCGATCGCGCGCGAGATCTTCGATGTTCGCAAGCTTTGGCGGGGCATCGAGGCCCTCGACGGGCAAGCCCCGGCGGCCGTCCAGTACGAGACGATGCTGCGGATCGGCCGGATGCTGCGTCGCGCCGTGTATTGGCTGCTGCAGCGGCATCGCGACGCGCTCGATATCGAGCCCGCGATCGCGCGCTTTCGTCCCGGGGTCGCACGCATCGCCGCCGCGTTGCCGAAGGTCGCGGTCGGCGAGACGAAGCGTCGTTTCGACGAAGACGTGCGCGAGCTCGAGGCCGCGGGCCTGCCGCGTGCGATCGCGCGCAGCGTCGCGACGCTGTCGCTCGCGACACAGATCCTCGAGATCGTGCAGCTCGCCGACGAGCGCGACATCGACCCGCGGATGCTCGCGCGGCTTCATTTCGAGCTCGGCACGAAGCTCGGC
>CAYMAF010000529.1:0-1569 GCA_964388365.1 uncultured Gammaproteobacteria bacterium
GGCGCGCTCGGCCATATCCCGGCCGCGACGCTGATCCCGCTCTCCGAGCTGCCGCGGCGGGCGTGCGAGCTTTGCCGAGACCGTCCGATCGTCACCGTCTGCCGCTCGGGCGGCCGCTCGGCGCAAGGCGTCGTGCTGCTCGAGAAAGCGGGCTTCGACAAGGTCGCGAATCTCGCGGGCGGCATGCTGGCGTGGCACGAGCGCGGCCTGCCCAGCGCGTAGTCCGCGTCACGACGACGCTCGGATACTCGCCAGCCGTCGATTTCGCGCCGAGTCTTCCCGTTCCCCGGTTTTCGAGATCCGCCGCCGCTCCGTCGTATCATTCGGACGCCGCGCGCGCGGCGATGACCTCATTCGGGATACGAGACGATGCCGTTCAAGCTCCTCGCGGTCGGGGATCTGCACCTCGGAAGGGTGCCGAGCCGCCTGCCCACGGACCTCGCCGACGACGGACGCCGCTACGGCCCTTCGGCCGTGCTCGGGCGGATCGTCGAGCATGCGATCGCGTCGGGCGTCGACGCGGTCGCGTTCGCGGGCGACGTCGTCGAGCACGACCACGATTTCTTCGAGGCGTATCGGGACCTTCGCGACGCCGTCCGCAAGCTGCTCGACGCCGGCATCGAAGTGCTCGCGGTCGCCGGCAATCACGACACGCTGGTGCTGCCGCGGCTCGCCGACCGGCTCGACGGATTCGACCTCGTCGGGCGCGGCGGCCGATGGGAGCGCCGCACGCTCGGCGAAGGCAGCGAGCGCGTGACGCTGCACGGCTGGTCGTTTCCGCAGCGCGTCGTCACCGCGAGCCCGCTCGCGGGCGCGCGCCTCGAGCGCGGCGCCGGGCCGAACCTCGGGCTGCTGCACTGCGATCTCGATCAGGCGCAAAGCCGCTATGCGCCGGTCGCGCGGGCCGAGCTCGAGAGCGCGGGCCTCGACGGCTGGCTGCTCGGCCACATCCACAAGCCCGACGCGCTGAGCGCGGCGGCGCCGCTCGGCTACCTCGGCTCCGCGACCGGTCTGCATCCGAACGAGCACGGTCCGCGCGGCCCGTGGCTGATCTCGATCGCGAACGGGCGGATCGAGGCCGTCGAGCAACTGCCGCTCGCACCGCTCCACTGGGAGCCTCTCGACGTCGACCTGACCGGGATCGCCGCGGCCGAGGATGCCCGCGACCGGCTGCTCGAGCGGATCGCGGCGCTCGATGAGCACCTCGCCGCGCGTGCGGTCCCGCCCGACGCGGTCGGCCTCAGGGTCCGCTTCACCGGCCGCTCGAAGCGGCGCGCCGACGTCGAGCGCATGCTCCGCGCGGAGCATCTCGACGACGTCGGCACCGGCACGAGCGCGAGGCGCTACTTCGTCGAGAGCGCGAAGGTCGCGACGGCGCCGGAGATCGATCTCGCGACGCTCGCGCAAGCCCCGAGCCCCGCTGGTCTGCTCGCGAAGCGGCTGAAGCTCCTCGAGCGCGGACCGGACGATCCCGAGCGCGCCGCGCTGATCCGGCGGGCCCGCATGCGCCTCGGCGAGCGCCGCGACAAGCCGTACTGGCGCGCGCTCGACCTCGGCGAGCCGAACGAC
>CAYMAF010000530.1:0-1565 GCA_964388365.1 uncultured Gammaproteobacteria bacterium
CTCGGCATCGGCCCGGGCGACGAGGTCATCACGTCGCCGTTCACGTTCTTCGCAACCGCAGGCGTCATCGCGCGCCTGAATGCCCGGCCGGTCTTCTGCGACATCGACGAAGCGACTTTCAACCTGTCGCCGAGCGAAGTCGCGGACTTCCTCGCGAGCGACTGCGAGCGCCGCGATGGCCGCGTCGTGAACCGGCGCACCGGCGGCACGGTGAAGGCGATCATCCCCGTGCACCTGTACGGGCAGATGGCGGACATGGAAGCGCTGACCGAGATCGCTCGCCGCTACGGGCTCGCCGTCGTCGAGGACGCGGCCCAGGCGATCGGCGCAGAGCTCGCGAACGGGCGGCGTGCGGGCAGCGTCGGCGACATCGGCTGCTTCTCGTTCTTCCCGACGAAGAACCTCGGCGCGTTCGGCGACGCAGGCATGTGCGTGACGAACAACGCGGAGCTCGCGCACAGAATGCGTATCCTCCGCGTGCACGGCGGCGAGCCGAAGTATTACCACGCGGTGATCGGCGGCAACTTCCGGCTCGACGAGCTCCAGGCCGCAGTGCTCCTCGTGAAGCTGCCCCATCTCGACGATTGGACGCGGGCGCGCCAGGCGAATGCCGAGCGCTACACGAAGCTCTTCGAAGCCGCCGGCATCGGCGGCGCAGTGCGCACGCCGGACGTCGTCGAAGGCCAACGACACATATTCAATCAGTACGTGATACGCGTCGGCCGGCGGGACGAGCTTCGCGCCTACCTCGCTGCCGAGCGCATCGGAACCGAGATCTACTATCCGGTGCCGCTCCACCGGCAGGAGTGTTTCGCATTCCTCGGCTACGCCGCGGGCGCCTTCCCGGTCGCCGAGCGCGCCGCGGAGGAAGTCCTCGCGCTGCCGATCTATCCCGAGCTGACGGCGACGCAGATCGACTACGTCGCGGAGCGAATCATGGCTTTCTACGCCGGGCAGGGCACGGGTTGAGCCGCAAGGCCGGGGGGGCGAAGAGGATTTCGTCGTTTGTGACGGCGGCTATACCTATTCGCCACGAATGATGGCAGCATCCGCGGCATGACGAGCAGAACTGCCCGCAAGCTGCTGATCGTCGAGGACGACCCTGGCATCCAAAGCCAGCTCCGCTGGTGCTTCGATGAATACGAGGTGATTGCAGCGACCGATCGCGCGTCGGCGATCGCGGAGCTTCGACGCCACGAGCCCGGCGTGGTGCTCCAGGACCTCGGGTTGCCCCCGGACCCGGAGGGCGTCGAGGAAGGGTTTGCAACGCTGAAGGAGATCCTCACGCTCGCGCCGTTCACGAAGGTCGTCGTCGTGACCGGACACGGGGATCAGCAAAACGCGGTGAAGGCGGTCGGGCTCGGCGCCTACGACTTCTACCAGAAGCCGGTGGACGTCGACACGCTGCAGCTGATCGTCAAGCGCGCTTACCACATCTACGACCTCGAGGCGGAGAATCGTAGGCTCTCGGAAGCGGCGACGGGCGCGTCGGTCTTGAACGGCATCATCGCGGCGAGCGACGCGATGGCGAAAGTCTGCCGGATGATCGAGAAGGTCGCGCCGAC
>CAYMAF010000531.1:0-1562 GCA_964388365.1 uncultured Gammaproteobacteria bacterium
CGAGCGCGCGCTCGCGGCGACCGGTTTCGACGTTCACGGACACCGTCATGTCCTGCCGGAGGAAGTGCGGCACGGGGGAGACTCGCAGCCGGACATCGACGCTCCCGCGCTGCGGATCGATGCGGGGCGAGATGAATACGATCTCGGCGCCGAACGGCTGGGACGGAAACGCGTCGGCAACGCACATGGCCTCTTGGCCGATCTCGAGCACGGCAAGATTCTCCTCGTCGAAGGGAACGAGGATCTCCGTATCGCCGCTTCGCTCGATCTCGAACAGCACGCGGCCCGGCTGCACGAGATCGCCGGGCTCGGCGTTACGCGTCAGCACGACGCCGGCCACCTCCGAGCGGACGACGGTCTTCTCGAGCGCGGCGCGCGCGGCGGCGAGGCGCTCGCGGAGCAGCGTCTCCTCCGAGCCGCCCGGCGCGAGCGCGTCGGCCTCGAGGCGCGCCCGCTCCACGGCGGTGCGCGCGAGCGTCTCGGCTTCCTCGGCCTGCTCGATCGCCTCCCGCGCGATCAAGTTGCGCTCGAAGAGGTTGCGCCGCCGCTCGGTCTCCCGGCTTGCCTGCGCGAGCCGCACTTCCGCCTCGCGCAGCGCGACCTCGGAGCGCGGACGCGCGGAGCGCTCGAGCTGCGCGAGAGCCGCTTCGGCCTCGCGCACGCGGGCCGCGAGGTCATCGGCGCGCAGCACGACGAGCACGTCGCCCGCCGCGACCTCGTCGCCCTCCTCGACGCGGCGCTCGGTCACGACGCCGATGATCTCGCTGCCGATCTGCACGCGCGACACGCCGATGACGCGTCCCGCCGCGACGACCGTCTGCACGAGCGGACGCGCGTCGACGCGGTAGCCGGACACGGCCGGTCCTCGCCACTCGCGCAGCAGCATGAGCCCCGCGGCCAAAGCGGCGAGCGCCGCGAGTCCGATCAGCAGACGTTTCGATTTGGGCGGCATCGCCCTTCAGGATACGCCCTCCATCAGCAAGAGCGCGGAGGCGACGAATGTTCCCTCGATCCGAGGAGGGCGCCCGCGGGGCAATCGCGGCGTAAAACCGCTATGCCGGCGGCCTTAGCAGGTGCTCCGGACGGATCGGCAGCTCCCTGACCCTCACCCCCATCGCATGGAACACCGCATTCGCGATCGCCGCGCCGATGCCGATCGCGCCGTGGTTGCCGACGAAGGAGCCAGGCGTCACGGTCGCGTGCCGGATCGCCGTCAAGCGTCCGTCGCGCGTCGCGCCGAGCGCGACGAGGAGCTGATGCGGCCAGACCCAGCCCACGAATCGGCGGCATTCATCGAGATTGAGGCCTGCCGCATCGCTCTGGCTCGCGTCTACGCTCAGGCCGTCGAGGCAGTGCACGGACGCACGGCATGGGCTTGCCGGACCGCGACATTGCGCAGGCCGCGGGCTTCATCGCGCCGCCGGGGTACTCGCGGCACCGGCCGGAGTCGACGCTGCTCTATCGGCTCGTGGCCGAGCACTATCCGAAGTTCCGGGATCGGCGCGCGGCCGAGGAGCGGTCGCTGCCGCGCTATGTCGAGGACGAGTTTGAGGCGTATCTGA
>CAYMAF010000532.1:0-1559 GCA_964388365.1 uncultured Gammaproteobacteria bacterium
GCTTGGGTCTAGGCGATTTCATGCGCTCGATGACCGTGCAGGAGCTGACCGAGGAAGGCCTGCGCCGCATCGGGCCGATCGCCGAGACGATCGCCGCGCTCGAAGGGCTCGACGCTCACGCCCGCGCGGTCACGAAGCGGCTCGACGTGATCGGCCGGAGCACGCCGTGAGCCGCGTCCTCGATCTCGCAAGGCCGGACTTGCGCGCGCTCGAGCCGTACGTCCCCGGCGCGTACGAGCCGGGCATGATCCGGCTGAACGCGAACGAATCGCCGTGGCGCGCGCCCGGCGATACGACGGAGCGCGGGTTGAACGTCTATCCGCCGCCGCGGCCGTTCGCGCTTCGGGACCGGCTCGCCGCTCATTACGGCGCCGTGCCCGAGGAGATGCTCGTCACGCGCGGCAGCAGCGAGGCGATCGATATCCTGATCCGCGGTTTCTGCCGCGCAGGCGACGACGATATCCTGGTCTGCCCGCCGACGTTCGACATGTACCGAGTCTACGCGACGATCCAGGGCGCCGGGATCGTGCGCGTGCCGCTCGTGCGAAGCGCAGGGGGCTTCGCGCTCGATACCGCCGCGGTGCTCGACGCGCTCGGCGGCCGCGTGAAGATCGTATTCCTCTGCACGCCGAACAACCCGACCGGGCAATCGATCCCCCGCCCCGACGTCGAGGCCGTCTGCGAGGCCGCGGCGGGCCGTGCGCTCGTCGTCATCGACGAGGCGTATCACGAGTTCGCGAGCACGAGCTATCTGGACCTCCGCCGCCGTCACGAGCACGTCGTGCTGCTGCGCACGCTATCGAAGTTCGTCTCGCTCGCGGGTGTGCGCTGCGGCGCCCTGATCGCCGCGCGCGAGGTCGTCGAGTATCTCGGCAACGTGCTGCCGCCGTATACGTTCCCGACGCCGTCGATCGAGCACGTCCTCGAGGCGCTTCGCGACGACTCGTTGCGCGTCTCGAGCGAGCGCGTCGCCGTGATCAAGCGCGAGCGCGAGCGGCTCGCCCTCGCGCTCCGCGACGTGCCCGGCGTCGTCGAGGTCTATCCGAGCGATGCGAACTTCATCCTCGTCCGAACCCGCGACGGCGCGCGCTTCCGCGCCGCCGCGCACCGCGCCGGCATCCTCGTGCGAACCTTCGCCGATCCCGCCGTCGCCGATTGCGTGCGGATCACCGTCGGCCGGCCCGAGGACAACGACCGTTTGCTCGAGGCGGTCGCCCGAACGGAGGAGCTGTAATGCGTAAGGTGCTGTTCGTCGGCCGCGAGGGCACGCTGATCGAGGAGCCTGCGGACGGGCGTGTCGACGCGCCCGAGAAAGTGCTGCTGATGCCCGGCGTGATTCCGGCGCTCGTCCGGCTCGCCGCAGGCGGTTACGAGATCGTCGTCGTGACGAATCAGCCCGGGCTCGGCAGCGAAAGCTTCAGGCGCCCCGATTTCGAGCGCGCGGACGCATTTCTGCGCGCGCTCTTCTCGTCGCAAGGCATCACTTTCGCCGCGACGCTGATCTGCCCTCACTCGCCGGACGAGCGCTGCGGCTGCCGCAAGCCGGGCGTCGGGCTCGT
>CAYMAF010000533.1:0-1558 GCA_964388365.1 uncultured Gammaproteobacteria bacterium
GACTCCTATCGTTCCCGAAGGCGGTGCTCTGCCGGAGTCAAAAGGGAACGCAGTGCGAATCTGCGGCTGTCCCCGCAACTGTGAACGGCGAGGTTTCGCGTAGCGCGGCCACTGGAGCAACGCTCTGGGAAGGCCACGCGAAACCGCTCGAGCCGTGAGCCAGGAAACCTGCCGCCGATGTCGTCCTTCCGCATGCCGGGGAAGCGCGCGGAGCGGCCCATCCGTCGTGGCGACAACTCTTTGAAGTGATCGCGGGGCTCGTCCCGCGCGTCGGACGTTGCACGTGCAAGCGTTGCGCCGATGACTTGGGAGTTGATCATGCCGATGCTCGAGCCTTCGTCGAGAGCACGCGCGCGTTCCGAAGAGGTCGGCCGCGGCGGGCGGCATGCGTGTCGGCGATTCGTCCGGGCCGCCGCAAGCGTCATCGCCGCGATGCTCGTCGTCTTCGCCGCGCACGCGCACGGCGCGCTGCCCAGGGTCGCGTCGATCAATCTCTGCACCGATCAGCTCGTGCTGCGTCTCGCCGATCCGAGCCAGATCGTCACGTTGAGCTGGCTGTCGGCGGATCCGGAGGAATCACTGCTCGCCGACGAGGCCGCGCGCTACCCGCTGAACTACGGCACGGCCGAGGAGCTCTTGCGCTACGGTCCGGACGTCGTCGTCGCAGGCGCGTTCACGAGCGCGTACACGCGCTCGCTGCTTCGAAGCCTCGGCTACACGGTCGTCGACGTGGCGCCCGAGATCACCGTCGACGACATCGAGAGCAACCTGCGCCTCGTCGCCCGGGCGATCGGGCGCGCCGAGCGCGGCGAAGCGCTGATCGCGGAAATGCGCGAGCGTGTTCGGCATCTCGAGCGGACGAAACCGGCCGAGCCCGTTGCCGCGGTCGTCATCCGGCCCGGCGGCTTCACCGCCGACGCAGGCTCGCTCGCGCACACGCTGATGACGCTCGCAGGCCTTCGCAACGTGCCAGCGGAGCATGGCCTCGACCGCTGGGGCAGTCTGTCCGTCGAGACGCTGCTGCGGACGCCCGCGGAGCTTCTGATCGTGACGCCGTATCGCGCCGACGAGCCGTCGCTCGCGAACGCGGTGCTCGCGCATCCGGCGCTCCGCGCCGTCGCGTTGCACAAGACGGCGATCGAGATTCCGGGCGCGTACTTCGGCTGCGGGCTGCCGGACAGCCTCGACGCCGTCGAGATCATGCGCCGCGCGGTCGAGCCGCTCGCGTCGGCGGACGGGGACGCGCCGTGATCGCCGGCAGAAGGCTCGCCGAGGCGACGGCGGCCGCACGACCGCCGATCGGCCGTCGTTGGATCGATCCCTCGGTCGCCGGGCCCCTCGTCGTGCTGATCCCGCTCGTCGCGATCGCGGCGCTCGCTTCGATCTGGATCGGACGCACGAGCAGCGGCCCCGCGTTCGGCCTCGGCGACGCGGCGCTCGCGCGGACGATCCTGCTCGAGATACGCGTGCCGCGTACGCTGCTCGCGCTCCTCGTCGGAGGAACGCTCGGCCTTTGCGGCGCGGCGCTGCAAGGCCTGCTGCGCAATCCCCTCGCGGA
>CAYMAF010000534.1:0-1554 GCA_964388365.1 uncultured Gammaproteobacteria bacterium
AGCAGAAGCAGTACTCGCCGCTGACGGTCGCGGAGATGGCGTTGTCGCTGTTCGCCGTGAACAACGGCTATCTCGACGACGTCCCGGTCGCGCAGATCGTCGCGTTCGAGGCGGGCCTGCACGCGTACGCGCGGGCGAATGCGCAGGCGCTGCTCGACCGCATCAACCAGACCGGCGACTACGACGACGACATCGAGGCGGAGCTGACGAAGGTCGTCGAAGGCTTCAAGACGAGCGGGACGTACTAAGCACGGATCAGGGGCCGCCCCCTTCCTCGACGAAGGGGGCGGGTCCAGGGACGCCGAAGGGCCGGCCCCGAAACGTCAGGTGAGCGAATGTCAGGCAGCAAAGAAATCCGGACGAAGATCAACAGCGTAAAGAATACGCAGAAGATCACGAAGGCCATGGAGATGGTTGCGGCGTCGAAGCTGCGGCGCACGCAGCAGCGCATGGAAGCGTCTCGTCCGTACGCCGAGCATATCCGCACCGTGATCGGCCACCTGTCGCAGGCGAACCCGGACTATCGCCATCCGTATCTCGAGAAGCGCGACGTCAAGCGGGTCGGCTACATCATCATCACGACGGACCGCGGACTCTGCGGCTCGCTGAACGTCAACGAGTTCCGCGTGATCCTGAACGACCTGCGCAAGTGGCGCGATCAGGGCGTCGAAGCGGAGCTCTGCATCATCGGCGCGAAGGGCGTCGCGTTCTTCCGCCGGCTGAACACGAACATCGTCGCGGCGACGACGCATATCGGCGAAGCGCCGCGCGTCGCGGACCTGATCGGCGCGATCGCCGCGATGACGGACGCGTATCAGCAGGGCAAGATCGATCGGCTGTTCCTCGTGCACAACGTGTTCGTCAACACGATGACGCAGCGGCCGGAAATCAGGACGCTGCTGCCGGTCGAGCCCGTCGACGCCGACTCGCTGCAGAAGCATTGGGATTACATCTACGAGCCGAACGCGGCCGAGCTGCTCGAAGGCGTGCTGAATCGCTATATCGAGTCGCAGGTCTACAGAGCCGCGGTCGAGAACGTCGCTTGCGAGATGGCGGCGAAGATGGTTGCGATGAAGGCGGCGACCGAGAACGCCGGCAAGTTCATCGACCAGCTCGAGCTCGCGTACAACAAGGCCCGCCAGGCCGCGATCACGCAAGAGATCGCGGAGATCGTCGGCGGCGCCGCGGCGGTTTCACAGTAAAGGGAAGTCTTTGAGATGAGCGCTATTGCGGCAAGCACCACGGCGCCCAACAAGGGCACGATCGTCCAGGTCATCGGCGCGGTCGTCGACGTCGAGTTTCCGCGGGAATCGATCCCGAAGGTCTACGACGCGCTGAAGCTCGACGACCGCGAGCTGACGCTCGAGGTCCAGCAGCAGCTCGGCGACGGCGTCGTGCGCTGCATCGCGATGGGCTCCAGCGAGGGCCTGCGCCGCGGGCTCGCGGTCACGAATACCGGCGAGCCGATCACGGTGCCGGTTGGCGCGCCGACGCTCGGCCGCATCATGGACGTGCTCGGCACGGCGATCGACGGCCAGGGCCCGGTCGAGTCCG
>CAYMAF010000535.1:0-1538 GCA_964388365.1 uncultured Gammaproteobacteria bacterium
GGCGCGCACGATCCGGCAAGACAGGCATGACGAGGACACGGCCGAGACGCCGGCGGCCGTTCGCTCAGGACGCACGGCCGCGCCGGCGACGAAGGATGCGGCCGACGGAGCGTCCGAGCCGGATGTTGGATGCGTTCGCAAAGCAATCAATGGGCCGCCGGGCTCAAGATCCGACCGCAGCGGCCGACAACCCGGTAACGCCGTAACACGAGGAGGGAACCCCTATGGTGTCGAGCGCTCACGCGGCGGCCTTCGGATTCGTCGAGCAGCTGGCGCAAGATCTCAAAGACGACCGCCTGGAGCTGCCGGCGTTCCCGGATGCCGTTCTGCGCATCCAGCACGCGCTGCAATCCCCCGATACCGACGTCAACGATATCGTGACGATCGTGCAATCCGATGCCGCGCTCGCCGCCCGCATCCTGAAAACGGCGAACTCCGCCGCCCTGCGCCGCAGCGACAAGGAGATCACGGACCTGCGCAGCGCGGTCGCGAGGATGGGGCTCAGCATGGTGCGCACGACCGCGGTCGCGTTCGCGATGCGTCAGATGCGGCTGAAGGACACGTACTCCCCAGCCGGCCGGGTCGAGATCGAGAATATCTGGCACGACAGCATCAAGATCGCCTCCGTCTGCTCCGTGCTCGCGAAGCACTACACGCGCCTCAATGCGGACCAGGCGCTGCTGACCGGCCTCCTCCACGTCCTCGGCCGTCTTTACGTCGTGATGAGGGCCGAGGAGCACGCGAAGGAGAACATCTTCGAGCCGATCGACGTTCGGGAGGTCACGGCCGGCTGGCACACGGCGATCTGCACGGCGATCGTCTCGAGCTGGGGGCTGCCCGAGGCGCTTCAGCACGCCGTCGACAACCAGGATCAGGTCGACCTCGAGCTCGAAGGCGACGTGACCCTGACGGACGTGCTGATCGCGGCGAAGGCGCTCGCCGCGGCATCCGATCCGAGGGAGCTCGAGGGCCGATGCCCGGCGATTGCGCGGCTATCCGAGTGCAAGGGCGGCAACGCGCTCAAGGCGCTCGAGCTGCATCAGGACGAGATCGACGCATTGCGCGCGTCGCTCGCGGAGTAACCGACCGGGGAGCCCGCGCGGCGGTCGCCGCGCGGGCTCCTCTACGCGTCGGAGTCGGTGCAGGGCCGGTGCAGCGTCACGACGAGCTCAGCTTCGCTGCGGCTTAGACCGAACGTGCTCATCAGCGCCTCGATCGATGCGCCGCCGCACGCGGCGCGGACGGCTTGCATATAGGGGCCGCCCTCCGGATCGCGAAGCAGCATCTGCTCCTGCTGCTTCGCGAGCAACGCGATCTGCTCGGCGAGCTCGAGCTCCCGCCGCCGCACGTCGTCCGCGTCGGCGCTCGCTTGCCGAGCCTCTCGACGCACCGCGTCGAGCTCGGCGCTGCACGCCTCGATTTTCCGATTCGCCGCTTCGAGGTCGGCGCGCAAGCCGCGCTGCAGCGACAGCACGAGGGCGAACGCGACGGCGATCGCGGCGCCGGAAATGAAGGCGATCAGCTCGACGTGCTCCACG
>CAYMAF010000536.1:0-1527 GCA_964388365.1 uncultured Gammaproteobacteria bacterium
TCTTGCTGCCGGCGGCGACGTGCGCCTTCTTCGTCTCGACGAAGTTGCCGACTTTCACGCGCTCGGCGAGCACCGTGCCCGGCCGGATCCGCGCGAACGGCCCGAGCTCGCAGCCGTTGCCGGCCGCGAGCCCTTGCAGCACCGAATGCGGGTGCACGACGCAGTCGGCGCCGAGGCTCGTGTCCTCGACGACGCTGTACGCGCCGATCCTCGCGCGATCGCCGAGCGTGACGCGGCCTTCGAGCACGACGCCGACATCGAGGAAGACGTCTCGCCCCGCCTCGACGGTGCCGCGAATCTCGATCCGGCGCGGGTCGGCGATCGTCACGCCTTGCGCCATCAGCCGCTCGGCCTGCAACCGCTGGTACGCGCGCTCCGCGGCCGCGAGCTGCGCCTTGTCGTTGATGCCGACGGCCTCGAGCGGGCTTTCGGTCGGCTCGCCGCGTACCGTGAGGCCTTCGTCGAACGCCATCGCGATGACGTCGGTCAGGTAGTACTCGCCTTGCGCGTTGTCGTTCGTGAGCCGCGAAACCCAGCGGCGGAGGTTCGCCGCGCCCATCGCCATCAGGCCGGTGTTGATCTCGTTGATGCGCCGCTCGGCGTCGGTCGCGTCGCGTTCCTCGACGATCCGCGTGACGCGCCCTTCGGCATCGCGCAGCACGCGCCCGTAGCCAGTCGGCGGATCGACGATGGCTGTCAGCAGCGCGAGCCCCGCGCCGTCGCAGGCGGCGACGAGCCGGCGGAGCGTCTCCGCGCGGACGAGCGGAACGTCGCCGCAGAGCACGAGAAGGTCATGGCCGTCCGGAATCGCGGGCAAGGCCTGCGCGACCGCATGGCCGGTGCCGAGCTGCTCGGCCTGGTGGCACCAGCCGAGGTCGGCGTCGGGGAAGGCCTCCCGGACCCGGTCGCCGCCGTGGCCGTACACGATGTGAATTGCAGCGGGATTGAGCGCACGGGCCGTATCGACGACATGCGCGAGCAGCGGCCTGCCGGCGAGCGGCTGGAGCACCTTCGGCAGGTCGGAATGCATACGTTTCCCCTGGCCTGCGGCCAGGATCACGACGGAAAGAGGCAATGGACCCTCCTCGGTACGCGCCTCCGCGCATCATAGCGCGGCGGACTTCCGCAAAGATGCCGATTGATGCGCGAAATGGGCGACAGGATGCCGATCGGCCGAACGATCAGGGCGGGAAACCGGTTCGGCGTGCGGGCGGCATTGGGGTGGGCCGTGATGGCGACAAGGGGCGGGATAGGCCGGCACCCGCAACCCTTGTGCCCCGAGAAGCAGGGCACGGCCGTCATCGAGGGGAAATCGCGTAATGCTTCGAGCGGACGGCGCGAGCGCGCCGCGCCGTCAGCCCGTGCGCTTGCCCTTGAGCTTCTGCGCCGCTCGGTAGCGGGCCTCGGCCTCGACGAGCTCCCGCTGCGCCTGCTCGAGATCGACCTCGGCACCGCGGCCTTCGAGCGCTTTACGCGCGCGCTCGCGCGCCTCGAGCGCGGCCGCCTCGTCGAGATCCTCGGCGCGCA
>CAYMAF010000537.1:0-1520 GCA_964388365.1 uncultured Gammaproteobacteria bacterium
GCCGGGAGCTTCCCGACGAATCCGTTGCGCTCTCGCCGATGGATCGGCCGCTCGAGCGTCGGCTCGTGACCCCGGCCCGGCTTGCGGCGGGGGCCGCCCTTCTCGCATTCGTCGCGCTCTCGGGCTATGCGTACGTCGGGCTCGGCCTGCACCGCACGCTCGACGTCGACGCCGACCGGCTGACGTTCTCGACCGTCGCCTACGGCACGTTTCGCGATTACATCCCGGTGACGGGAAACATCGTGCCGCGAACGACGGTTTATCTCGACGCCGTCGAGGGCGGCCCGATCACCGACGTCTATGCGGAAGCCGGCGCCATCGTCGAGGCGGGACAGCCGCTCGTCCGCTTGAAGAACACGAATCTGCAGCTCGAGGTCATCGGGCGCGAAGCGCAGCTCACGGAGCAGCTCAACAGCTTGAGCAGCACGAGCCTGTCGTTCGAGCAAAACCGGCTGCGCCATCGGCGCGAGCTGATCGAGCTCGATCACGAGATCGACCGGCTCTCTCGGCGGATCGCGCGGCGCGAGCCGCTCGTCGGCAACGGCGGCGCGACCCGCGAGGAGCTCGACGAGCTCGAGGCGGAGCTCGCGTACCGGCGCGAGCTGCGCGCGGCCGTGCTCGAGGCGCAGCAGGTCGACGAGGCGCTTCAGGCCGCGCAGATCGACAGGCTCCGCGAGGCGCTCGACGCGATGAACCGCAATCTCGAGATCGCGCGCGAGAACCTCGAGAACCTCGTGATCACCGCGCCGATCACCGGCCACCTCACGCTGCTCGACGCGAACGTCGGCGAATCGAAGGCGCCCGGCCAGCGCATCGGGCAGATCGACGAGCAAGGCGCGTTCAAGGTCTCGGCGTTCATCGACGAGTATTACCTGCCGCGCGTCGCGCTCGGCCAGGTCGCGACGCTCGAGCTCGCAGGCGGCGAGCACGCGCTCGAGGTCACGAAGATCTATCCGGACGTGCGCAACCGCCAGTTCCAGATCGAGCTCGAGTTCGCGGGCGACGCGCCGGCACTGCTCCGCCGCGGGCAAACCGTGCGGATGCGCCTCGACGTCGGCGAGCCGGCGGAAAGCCTCGTCGTCGCGAACGGCCCGTTCTACGACGACACCGGCGGTCGCTGGGTCTTCGTCGTCGACGCCGCCGGCACCCACGCCGTGAGGCGCCCGGTCCGCTTCGGCCGGCGCAATCCGGAGGGCATCGAGGTGCTCGACGGGCTTCGCGAAGGCGAGCGCGTCGTGATCTCCAGCTACGAGCACCTGCTCGGCTTCGATCGTATCGATCTCGGGGGCTGAAGGGCTTCCCGCACGCGAGGTACCGATGAGCATCGACTGGGAAACGGAGAGATACGTGCACGAGATCGACCGCGAGCGTCCGAGCACGGCGTCGCCGCTGATCCGCCTCGAGAGCGTCACGAAGCTCTATCGGACGAAGGAGCTCGAAACCGCGGCGCTTGCGGGCGTCGATCTGACGATCGAGCAAGGCGAGTTCGTCGCGGTCATGGGGCCGTCCGGATGCGGCAA
>CAYMAF010000538.1:0-1513 GCA_964388365.1 uncultured Gammaproteobacteria bacterium
GACATGATCGTGCCGTTCGAAGCGCAGGAGAAGCTTCGGCGCGAGCTCGGCGAGCCGGAGACGCTGTATCTGCCGACCGGCCATCGGACGTCGGTGTTCTACTTTCCGTTGCTTCGCAACAGCGCTTGGGCATTCTTCGAGCGTCAGTTCAGCGCACGGAATTGACTCACTCTGCAAGCTCGCGCACGTGCTCGGCGACCGCGAGCGACGCGGTCAGGCCGGGCGACTCGATCCCGAGAAGGTGGACGAGCGTCGCGGACCCGCCGCGCGTCGCGAGCACCGCGAAATCCCGAGCCGGCTCGCCGGGGCCGCCGAGCTTCGGGCGAACGCCGACATAGGCCGGGCTCAACGAGCCGTCGGGCAGCGCCGGCCAGTAGCGGCGAATCGCCGCGTAGAAGCGTGCGGCGCGTGCCGGATCGATCGAGTAGTCGATCGTTTCGCTCCACTCGACGTCGGGCCCGAATCGCGTTCGGCCGGCGAGGTCGAGCGTCGCGTGCACGCCGAGCCCGCCGGGCTCCGGGAGCGGGTAGAGGAGATGACGGAATGGGCTCTTCCCGCGGTACGCGAAGTAGTTGCCTTTCGCATAGCGGAGCCGCGGCACCTGAACATCGTGCTGACCGGCGATCGAGCGAGCGACGCGCTCGGCGTGGAGCCCCGCGGCGTTGACGACGCACCGTGCGCGCAGCTCGGTCGTCTCGCCGTCGGTAGCGATACGGAGCCGAATTGCGGAGTCGTCGAGCTCGCCGGCGACGAGCTCCGAGCGCAGCGCGAGCTGGCCGCCGGCCTGCTCGATATCGCCGAGCAGCGCGAGCATCAGCGCGCCGCTGTCGAGGATGCCGGTCGACGGCGACAGCAGGCCCGCGACGCCCTCGACTTCCGGCTCGAGCGACGCGAGCTCCTCGGCGTCGAGCCAGCGGAGATCCTGCACGCCGTTCTCCGCGGCGCGAGCGCGCAGCGACTCGAGCTCCGTGCGCTGCTCGTCGGCGACCGCGACGACGATCTTGCCGCAGCGCCGGTGCGCAATGCCCTTCTCGGCGCAATATCGATAAAGCGCATCGCGCCCCCGCACGCACAGCCGCGCTTTCAGGCTGCCTGGGGGATAATAGAGGCCGGCGTGGATGACCTCCGAGCTGCGCGACGACGTTTCCTCGCCGATCGCCGCGTTCTTCTCGAGCACGATGACGTCGCGGCCGTCGAGCGCGAACGCGCGGGCGACTGCGAGCCCGACGACTCCGGCTCCGACGACGACGATGTCGATGTCCGCGTTCATCCGTCCTCCGCGAGCCCGCGCCGAGAAAGCGTTCGCCTCACCTTAGTCCCGATCTTGCGCCGAACCGGCTGTTAGAATCCGGGGTGGTGCCGGGGGTCGGCCGTATATTCCGAGGAGATTCAATGCGCGACAATCCAGCAGATCTTGCCCGCTTCGCCGAACTGATTCGATCGCGACGCTCGATCGATCTGTTCGAGCCCGAGCCGCCCGGCACCGAGCGGCTGCTCGAGGCGATCGAGCTGG
>CAYMAF010000539.1:0-1504 GCA_964388365.1 uncultured Gammaproteobacteria bacterium
GAGCGTCCGGCGCCCGGATTTCGTCGAGTATCGCTTCTCGCTCTCCGTCGAGAGCCGGCAGTTGCGCCTGACGCGGACGAAGCGCTAGCTAGGGAGCCGTAGCAGCGCTTTCCGGGTCGACCTGTCGGTTCAGCTTCGTCGTGCAGTGGGCGATCGCGTATCGCCATGCCATGTAGCGCTGCCAGAACGCGCCGTCGAGCCGCCTCGGCACGAGCAAGAGGTCGCGGGAGCGCGGATAGAGCGCGTTTCTCCGCTGCGCGCGCCACGGCACGGCGGGCGCGATGTGATAGAAGCGATACGAGAGCTCCGCGAGGCGCTGCCACAGCGGCGACGCGACGAAAGCGTCGTGATGCCGCTCGAGCACCTCGACGACCATCGCCGGCCGGTGCCGCTCGATCACGCCGAGCGCGCCCTCGAGCGCCGGGATTTCGTGGCCCTCGACGTCGATCTTCAGGATCGACGGCTCGATGCCGGTTTCCGCAACGTGGTCGTCGAGCCGGACGGTCGGGACGGTCAACGTGCCGCGAGGGCGCCTGAAGCCTTCGGTCAGCGAGTTCGTCACCTCGGCCGTGCTCGAAAGGAACAGCGACGCCTCGCCCGTCTCGTTGGAGACCGCGGCCCGGCGATAGTCGAAGCGAAGGCCGTTGGCGTCGCGGATCCGGCAACCGACGTCGAACGTCTCGGGCGTCGGCTCGAACGCATGCACGGCCGACAGGCGCTCCCCGGCGAGGCGCTCGAGCACGGCCGCGTAGAACCCGAAATGCGCGCCGACGTCGATGAATGCGCCGCCGTCGACGCCGTGCGCGACCGCGAGCAGCGTCGCGAGCGTCTCGGGCTCGTATCGGGCGACGCCCTTGCGCACGAGCCGGCGCTGCAGCCAGGTCTCCTGGCCGTCGAGGATATCGAGGTAGTCTCGTTCAGTGCGGCGCCTCGAGGCCGGTAGCGCGATCTGTAGACCCACGAACTTCTCCGGCTGATGGACTTCCAGGTTAGCGGGTCGAAAGATCGAGCGCCATCATAGAAGCCGCTAGCGCCGCTGCAAGGCCTTCAGCGCGGCGCGCTGCTCGGCGGTCAGCCGCGCGCGCGAGAGCACCTCGAGCACGCCCGGCTTCTTCGTCTCGAGGTAGTTCGGGTCGGGCACGCGCCAGCTCGGGCCGTAGTGCAGCGCGAGATAGTCCTCGGGCCGGTTCGGCACGAAGACGCGCGCGCCGCGAAACGGGACGGCCTTCGGCGGATGCATCAGATCGGGGCCCGCGGGCATCGACTGCGACTGCGGCAGCCAGAGCCGCGACTCGTAGGCCCAGCTCGGGAACACGTCGAAGTCCGCGCCGTCGCCGTAGACCTTGTAGAACCCGCCGTTGTGGCCGACGCGCACGTTCCAGCCGTCCTCGACCATCGTCTTCAGCATCTCGAACAGCTCGTCGCGGACGGCCTCGGGCGACGTCAGCATCGAGAAGTAGCCGACGTCCATGTCGTCGTCGAACGGCAGGAAGTCGTTGTCGCG
>CAYMAF010000540.1:0-1500 GCA_964388365.1 uncultured Gammaproteobacteria bacterium
TCGTCGTCGAGAACATCCACCGGCACATGGCGCTCGGCGGCAAGACGCTGATCGAGGCGATTCCGCCCGCGGTCGACGAGGTCGGCGGGCCGACGATACTCGCGACGTTCACCGTGATCGCGGCGCTGTTGCCGATGGCATTCGTCAGCGGGCTGATGGGCCCGTACATGAGCCCGATCCCGATCAATGCGAGCACGGGAATGCTGCTGTCGCTCGCGGTCGCGCTCGTGTTCACGCCTTGGGCGAGCCTGAAGCTGCTGCGCCGCACGGAGCCCGCGCCCGCGCCGGCCGCCGCCGCGGGCGAGCCGCCGCGGCCGGCCTCCGGCCTCGATCGTCTGGCTCGCGCCGCGATCGGTCCGTTCCTCGGCATGGATCGGAGAACGCGCCGTCATCGCCGGCTGCTCTACGCCGGCGTGCTCGCCGCGATCGTCGCGGCCGTTTCTCTCGTCGGCCTCCGGTGGGTCGTGATGAAGATGCTGCCGTTCGACAACAAGTCGGAGTTCCAGGTTGTCGTCGATATGCCCGAGGGAACGACGGTCGAGCAGACGGCGCGAGTATTGTCCGAGCTCGCGGATTACCTGCGCACGCGGCCCGAGGTCACGGATTTTCAAGCGTATGCAGGGACCGCGTCGCCGATGAACTTCAACGGCCTCGTGCGTCAGTATTACTTGCGCGAGGGCCCGCACGTCGGCGATATACAGGTCAACCTAGTGCCGCGGCGGGCGCGGGACCTCAAGAGCCATGAGATCGCGCTCGAGGTGCGCGGCCCGCTCGTCGAGATCGGCGAGCGCTTCGGCGCTTCGGTCAAGGTCGTCGAGGTGCCGCCGGGGCCGCCGGTGCAGGCACCGATCGTTGCCGAGATCTACGGGCCGGACTATGCCGGTCAGGCACGCCTCGCCGAGGCCGTGCACGCGCTGTTTGCCGAGACCGACGGTATCGTCGATACGGATACGAGCGTCGAGGCGAGCGCATCGAGGCTCGTCCTCGAGATCGACCGCCAGAAGGCCGCGCTCCTCGGCGTGTCTCAGGCGCAGGCCGCGGCCGCGCTCGATACCGCGCTTCGCGGCGAGGACGTCGTCTATCTGCACGACGGGCATAGCAGAAACCCGGTGCCGGTGCGGCTCGAGCTGCCGGTCGCGGACAAGGCCGATCTCGACAGCCTGTTGATGCTGCGGGTCGCGGGACGCGACGGCACGCTCGTGCCGCTCGCCGAGATCATCGATGTCCGCGACGCCGAATGGGAGCGGACGATCCATCACAAGGACCTTCTGCCCGTCGTCTACGTCACCGGAGACATGGCCGGTAGGCTCGACAGTCCGCTCTACGGGATGTTTTCGCTCGTCGCGCGGATCGCGGACTGGAACGAGAGCGGCGACGGCATCGAGCAGCACTTCATCGGCCAGCCGTCGAACCCGTACGACTACAGCATCAAGTGGGACGGCGAGTGGCAGATCACGTACGAGACGTTCCGCGACATGGGGCTCGCGTACTCGGTCGGGC